>JAISCZ010000181.1 GCA_031265205.1 Deltaproteobacteria bacterium | reverse complement strand
CCTTGAAGCGCGTCTTGTCGCGAAGGAGCTTCCCTTGAAGCGCGTCTTGTCGCGAAGGGGCTTCCCTTGAAGCGCGTCTTGTCGCGAAGGAGCTTCCCTTGAAGCGCGTCTTGTCGCGAAGGAGCTTCCCTTTAAGCGCGCCTTGTCGGGAGAGGGCTTTCCCTTTAAGCGCGCCTTGTCGCGAAGGGGCTTCCCTTTAAGCGCGCCTTGTCGGGAGAGGGCTTTCCCTTTAAGCGCGCCTTATCGCGAAGTGGCTTCCCTTTAAGCGCGTCTTGTCGGGAGAGGGCTTCCCTTTAAGCGCGTCTTGTCGGGAGAGGGCTTCCCTTTAAGCGCGCCTTATCGCGAAGTGGCTTCCCTTTAAGCGCGTCTTGTCGCGAAGTGGCTTCCCTTTAAGCGCGCCCTGTCGGGAGAGGGCTTCCCTTGAAGCGCGTCTTGTCGCGAATGGGCTTCCCTTGAAGCGCGTCTTGTCGCGAAGGAGCTTCCCCTTAAGCGCGTCTTGTCCGAAGGGTTGGCGGCGCCTTGAGGGCGGGCTAAAAGCGGGCGTAGAAGAGGAAGGTCATGGCGATGAAGAGAGGAATTAAGACGGCCCCGGACCAGGCCATATAACCGAAGAAGCTGGGCATTTGAATTCCGCGTTCCGCGGCGATGGAGCGCACCATAAAGTTGGGGGCGTTGCCGATATAGGTGTTGGCGCCCATGAAGACGGCGCCGCAGCTCACGGCGGATAAGGTTAAGGGGAAAAGGCTCATGAGGGTCGCGGCGTCCCCGCCCGCGGTGTTAAAAAAGACGAGGTAGGTGGGGGCGTTGTCCAGAAAGCTGGAAAGGGCGCCGGTGAGCCAGAAATAAGCGGCGTTGACCGGGGCCCCGTCGGGTCCCGAGACCAGGCTGATAAGGGAGCGCAAAGCGCCCTGGGAGCCCGCCCGGAGGATGGCGATGGCCGGGATCATGGTGACGAAAATGCCGCCGAAGAGTTTGGCTACCTCCATGATGGGCCGCCAGGTAAAATAATTGGCGCGCCGGGCGCCTTTGTCCGTGATCCAAACGGAAAGAAAGGTTAGCGCGAGCAGGCCCAAATCCCGCGCGAGATTCGAATAGGCGATTTCTATGTCGGCCCAAACGGGAATGGCCCCTTCCGAAGGGTAGAGGCCGCTGTAAAGGACCAGGGCGACTACTCCCGCGAGGAGGAGAAAGTTGCGCTTGCCTTCCAAGCTGATTTTGGAGGGGGACTCGGGGCGAGGCTTGCCTTCTTTACGGAAATAATAGGCGTCGATAACGTAATGGATAGCGAGGAGGGAGGCGCAGAGAAAAAGGGTTTGGGGCCAGAGGTGGACAAGGGTCCAGAAAAAGTCCACGCCCTTGAGAAAACCCAAGAAGAGGGGCGGATCCCCTAAGGGCGTCAGGCAGCCTCCCGCGTTGGCCACGATGAAGATAAAAAAGATCACGCTGTGCGTTTTATGGCGGCGGTGGGAAATGGCGCGAATCAGGGGGCGGATGAGGAGCATGGAGGCCCCGGTGGTGCCCATGACCGAGGCCAGGATCGCCCCGGCGCCCAGAAAACCCAGATTGAGGAGGGGAGTCCCGGAAAGCGATCCGGTGACGCTGACGCCTCCGGCGATGGTAAAAAGGGC
Source organism: Deltaproteobacteria bacterium (assembly GCA_031265205.1). Lineage (GTDB taxonomy): Bacteria > Desulfobacterota > Desulfarculia > Adiutricales > Adiutricaceae > JAISCZ01. The sequence continues at coordinate 7,583 of JAISCZ010000181.1, read as the reverse complement.
CAAGAGCAGAATGATAAAGGGGACGTATTCCTCGATAAGCGTGTGGAGGGTTACGTAAAAAGCGGGCGCGCTCCCAAAGGCGAGGAAAAAGGGGACTAAAAAGGCGAGGGACCAGAAGAGGGCGATCTTCCCGAAATGCTCGTCCCAGAAGCGGGACGCGAAAAGGGGCAAGAGGGCGATGGAAAGAAGCGTCCCGACGAAGGGCAAGACCCAGAAAAAGGAGAGCGCGCGCCCGTCAAGATGGAGCGAGGACGCTTCAATCGCGGCGACCGCGGCGTCGGTCGCCGCGAAAGAGAGCGAATTTCCCGCGCCCAGAAGGACAATTGAGAGCGCGACCGCGAGCCAGGCGCGACGCGCCCGGAGAATTCCAGAAAGGGATGAGAACATGGAACTTGTAAACCGCCTTTGGAATAATTAGGGGTTTTTAGCGCCCGGTCGAAAAAAGGATAAAATACGCGGCGACCTTTGGCAATAGCGCGAAAGGGGCTATACCCCCTCAAAGGCGCCCGCGACAAAATGATTTGACGATTTTTTTGGCGAAAGCAAATTTCTTTGATCGTTTTTTGACTTATTCCGCGCGGGCGAGCGGGGACAAATCATGGGCGCGCCCAGGGGCTCGTCGCGCGCTCGCTCGCGCGCGGGTTTTCTTGAGAACGCTTATGGCGCGCGCCTTATGTGGGGGAGCGCGAAAAAGGCGCGCGGCCCGTAGCGGGCGAAGAGCGCGGGGCGGGCGCGGAAATTAAAGGTCAAACCGCCGGCGCTCAAAGGAATTCTCCGTGGCGGGGCGCCATCGCCGGGCGCTTTAAGCCGAAGCCCGAGCCCGAGGCTCAAGCCCGAGCCCAAGTCCGGGCCCAAGTCCAAGCAAAACCCAAGCCAAGGCCAAAGCCCAAGCGTCAAGGGGCGACGCGCGGCCCGTCCCCTTTTCCTTGAAGCGAAAAAGAAAAGGCTTTGATTTTCGTCAAAATCGTTCCAGCCGTTCAAGTCGTTCGCGATTTTCGCGCCAAGACGAGGGAGAAGGCGCGCGGAAAGGCAAAACGCGCTTTTCCGGCGGGTCGCCCATTGGGCGCCGCCGCGCGGGCTCAAGGCGCGGGTCGCCTTTCCCAATTACGGCTTGGGGCGAAAAGCCTCGCTCCGGATTATCGCTTCAACTTATTGGTCCAGCTTAAAAATGAAAGAGATAGCCGTTCATTTCTTGGGGATCGAAGTTCTCGCCGACTAAGCGGACCGTTTTCCGGTATTTGGCGTGCTCCGGGTTTTTGAGGATTTCCAAAATTTTCATGTAGGCTTGGGGGCCGCCGCTTTTTTCCGGGGGACAGGCGCGGGCGCCGTCGACCAGGCGGCTTTCCCGGGCCGTCGGGGGCGCGTAGCTCTCGTCCAAGAGCGTCACGGTGTGCTTCCAGCCGCGCGGCGTGAGGTTATAGGCGTACTTGAAGGAAGCGCCTTTTGCGAGGCCCAGGTCGGCGAGGGTCGCGAGTTTGGGGTGGCGTTCCTCGTTTTTGGAGCTGAAAGTAAAGCCCCGCCTGACGCTGAAGGAATAGTCGCGCTTATTTTCCCAGCCCATATAGTCCTGAATGGCTAAATGGAGTTTTTCCAAAGTCACTGCGGGGGCGACGTAAAAGACGCGCCAAACCTTGGGGGAGATATCGTCTAAAGCGATCTTGAATAGGAAATATGTCTTGACGGGTTTTGGGGGCCGCGCCTTGGCGCCGCGCGGGGACCGCGCGAGGAGGGGAGACGGGGTTTGGGTCGCTTTGGCCGTCTCCGCGGTCGCCGGCGCGGGAAGGCGAGAGGGCTCGCTCTCGCCCCGGGGGTCCTTGGAGCGCTTTTCCGGCGCGCTGGAAGGGGCCGTTCGCGGCGGGCGGGGCGGGGTTTCGCGCGGCGGGCGACCGCGCGCTCTCCCTTTACGCTCCGCGCGGGGGGCGTGGCGCAGGAGGGTCTTTAAGACTTTTAAGGCCTCCGCCACGCTGGGCTTGGAAGGGAGCGGGCGCGCCGGGGCGCCGCTCTGGGGGCCCCCCGCGCCCCGGGCCGGGCGCGCGCTGGAAGAGGTTAGAGAGTCGGCCCGCGGTTGGCTCCGGGGGGAGCGCTGAGGTGGGACGGGCCTACGGCGCGTGGACATCGAAAATCCTCGAGGGTCGAAAGGCTGAGGCCAAAAGCGAAGGCGAAATCCCCGGGAAAAAAAGAAAGAGGCGCCGCGCCGTCCTCAAAGGGAGGCGCGGCGCGAGAAGAAATTTATGAGCCATATAAGGCCCCACAATCGCGGCGGGGAGGGGACGGAACGCGCGTTCGTGATTTTTAGGACATTTTAGAAAGTTTAGGGGTGAAAAGCAAAAAAATAAGGAAGCGGGAGTCGCGGTGGACGCCTTTTCCTCCTTTGGCGCGCGTTTTTTGGGCGAGTTAGGGGCGCGGGGGAGGCCTTTCGCTCCTTTGACGCGCTCTTTGAGGGCGAGTTAGGGCCGTCGGCGCGACGGGTCCCCGGGTCCTCCGGGCCCTCCGGGTCCCCCGGGCGCGGGAGGGGGCGGGCCCTCGGGCTGGGGGGCGGTGACCCGCAGGAGGTCGTTTTGGGCTTCCGCGAGGGTCACGCCTTCGGTAAAGGGCTGTTTCAGGTAATCGACGAAGCGCGGGTGATAGGCGATGGCGTTGTCGATCTCGCGGCTCGCCCCTTTTTGGTAGGCGCCGATGTTGATCATGTCCTCGTTGCGCTGATAGATGGCGAGCGTGTCTTTGAAGCGGGCGGCGGCTTCCAGGTGCTCCTTGGTGGCCAAGTCGGTCATGAGCCGCGAGACGCTCGAGAGGATGTCGATGGACGGAAAAATGTTGCGGGCGGCCAGTTCCCGGCGCAAGACCAAATGCCCGTCCAAAATGGAGCGCATGGAGTCGGCCACGGGTTCGTTCATGTCGTCGCCTTCCACGAGGACCGTGTAGATGCCCGTGACGCTCCCCTGGCTCCAGGCCCCGGCCCTTTCCAGGAGCTGGGGAAGCAGCGCGAAGACGGACGGGGTGTAGCCGCGGGTGGTGGCGGGTTCCCCGATGGAGAGGCCCACTTCGCGGGCGGCGTAGGCGAAGCGGGTGGCGCTGTCCATCATGAGGATCACGTTTTGCCCCTGATCCCGAAAATATTCGGCGATGGCCGTTCCCACGTAAGCCCCGCGCATGCGCACGAGGGCCGGCTGCTCGGAGGTGGCGGCCACGACCACGCTGCGCCGCAGGCCCTCGGGGCCCAGGTCCTTTTCGATAAATTCCCGCACCTCGCGGCCGCGCTCCCCGACCAGGGCGATGACGTTGACGTCGGCCCTGGTATGGCGGGCGATCATGCCCATGAGGGTGCTCTTGCCGACTCCCGAGCCCGCGAAGATTCCCACCCTCTGTCCCTGGCCCAGGGTTAGAAGGCCGTTGATGGCGCGCACCCCCACGTCGACGGGCTTTAAAATGCGGGCCCGGTTGAGGGGATTGCCGGGGCGGGCGCGGATAGGGTAAGTCTCGCTGAGGTTAAGGGGCGCGAGGCCGTCCATCGGCTCGCCCCTACCGTCCAAAACCCTTCCCAATAGCTCCGGGCCGACTTTGACCGTCGCCGGCCCGCCGCTCGCGCGGATGCGGCCGCCGGGGGTAAGGCCCGTCATGTCCCCGATGGGCATCAGCTGAATGGTTTTTTCCCGGAATCCCACCACCTCGGCCTCGAGGGGAGGACTCCCGGGAATGTCCACGTAACAGATCTCCCCCACCGAGGCGGCGGGGCCGTTGCCTTCGATGACCAGGCCCGTGACCTTGGTGACGAGGCCGGTCAGGGCCAGGGGGGGCGCGCCCTTTAAGGCCGAGAGGATGTTGGAAAAACCCTTTTGGGGGTCACGCGTCGCCATGGCTCTTAAGCCCCACTATTTCCATGAGGGCGCTCCGTTCCTTTTGGGAGAGCGGGCGCGAGTTTCCGGGCCTGAGGCTTGGATCCAAAGGCACGCCGCCGTAGGCGACGCGCTTGAGGAGCGCGAGGGGATGGCCGATGGCCGCGAACATGCGCTTGACCTGGCGTTTGCGGCCTTCCGTTAAAGTGAGGGCGACGGCGCCCCGGTCGGGCCCCTTTTTGACGAGGGACGCGAGGGCGGGGGCGGCGCGCCGCCCCTCGATGACCAAGGTTCCGGAGGCGAGGGCGCGCAAGTCTTCCCCCGTCACCTCCCCACGCGGGAAGGCGTGATAGACCTTGGGGACGAGGAAGGAGGGGTGCATCAGGCGGCGGGCCAATTCCCCGTCGTTGGTCAAAACGAGAAAGCCGGTGACGTCTTTGTCCAAACGGCCCACGGGAAAGACGCGGCCGGGAAGCTTGGCGAGAAAGGGCGCGATGGTGGGGCGGCCCAGGGGCTCGTCGGAAAGGGCGGTGAGGTAGCCCGCGGGTTTGTGGAACATGTAATAGACAAAGGGGCTGGGCGCGGCGAGCGCGCGGGAATCGACGGTGACGATATCGCGGGCGGGATCGTGCTTGGTCCCCAGTTCCCGGACTATCCTACCGTTGACCGCGACCCTTCCTTCCAGGATGAGTTTTTCGGCGCGGCGGCGGGAGGCGAGGCCGGATTCAGCGATGATTTTATGGAGGCGAAGCGTATTCGCGCCCGCCGCCGGGTCCGCCTTCGCGTCCTCCTTAGCGCTCGCCTTCGGGTTAGCCTTCGGGTTCGCCTTTGGGTCCTCCTTAGCGTTCGCCTTTGGGTTCGCCTTTGGGTTCGCCTTAGCGTCCGCCATCGGGTTCGCCTTAGCGCTCGCCTTCGGGTTAGCCTTCGGGTTCGCCTTCGCCTTAGCTTCCGCCGCCGTTTCGTTGGGCGCGCCCGCCGCCGGGTCCGTTTGAGGGTCCGTTTTAATGTCCATGGGGGTCCGTCGGGGCCGTGGGCGTCCGCGCCTTTTCGCGCGGGAAGCCGCCGCCCTTTTTAAGTTTGGCTCGCTTGCGCCGGGTCGCGCAGGTAGGAGCGGAGCGCGCGGGGGCTTTTAAAACTCCGCCCGGCCTGGATGGAGAAGACTCTTTCCAGGAAAGGCTCGGCCTGGAGGAGTTCCTCTTCCGCGAAGGTCGCGGGATTTTTGAGGTCGCGGATTTCCGCGAGTTTTAAAAGGAGAGAGCCCTCCACCCGCGGGAGGGACGGGGTTACGCGTTCCGCGCAGGCGTCGCAGAGTATTTTAGGATCTTGGCTGTCCCAGCGCCAGGGGCCGGGGCCGACTTCCCTCAAGCAGTCGGCGCAGGAGGAGAGTTTGAGCCCGAAGCCCGCCAACTCCAGATAGAGTTTCTGGAAGGCGACGGAAACGGAGCGGGCCGAGAGCGCCGGGGGGACGCCCGAGTGGCGTTTGGAGAGGGCGCTGAGGTACCTCACTAAGAGCTCAAAGGAAAGGGTGGCCGGGTTTTGGTGGGTCTCGAAGGCGCGGCACAGTTCCAAGCCGAAGGAGGCCAGGGCCCGCAGGCGGGCGTCCGCGGGGAGCGTGGGGGCCGGGGGATGGATTTCCCCTCTTTCCACGAAACAGAGATCGGAGTTCGCGCGGATACGGAAATAATAGTAAGCCGCGGTTCCGGGGGAGAGGAGGCCGCCCCCGAAGCGGATCCGGCTCTTTTGGGCGTTCTTGGCGAAACCCGCGAGGAGCCCCCGCTCCCGGGTGAGGAAGGTGGCGACGACGTCGGCCTCCCCCACCTCGTCGCGGGAGAGGACCACCGCCGCCAAACGCTCGGCGGGGGGATTGCCCTGGGGGCTGTCGCGGCGGAATCTGGGGCCCATAGACACGCTTCTTTTCGGGGAAAAAGGCCTTTAGATAAAATCCGGGCTCTTCGCCTGGGAGAGAGAGGCTATGAGCGCATTATACTTGGAAAGGCGGCAGCGGGGGCAATTTTCCGCGCAGAAAGACCCGGAAAGGAGGGTTTGGGTCTGGCGGCGGCGCGTTTCCCCGTCCCAAATGGCGGCGAAGCTTTCCTTTGTCAAGTCCCCGATGGGCCTCAGGACGGGCCGGACGTTTAAGCGACCGCAGAGCCAGACCAGCCCGTCGGCCCCGATAACGGAGGTGAGACTATGGGCGAGGCAGGGGAGGGAAGCGTTGCCCTCGACGAGGTTTTCCCGTAAAGGGGCGAGATTGACGAAGGGTAGCGCGCGCAGTTCCGCGCCCCAGAAGGGGTCATTTTCGGCGGCGCTGGAAAGCTTTGGACAATCCACGACGGGCCGGATCTGGAGGTACGCGGCGCCCATGTCTTCCAGGTCGCGGGCGAGCGACAGAACGCGGGCGGGGTCGTCGTTGCGGGAGGTGAGGACGTAGCCCACCCCCACGGCGGGGCGGCGGGGGCCGGGGATAGAGCAGAGCGCGCGGATATTGGAAAGGACTTCATGGTAGGCGTCCCGGCCCTTGAGTTCTTGGAACTCCTCTGGGGAGGCCGCGTCCAGGCTCACGCGGATCCATTGGAAGGCCTCGTAAAAGCTTAAGGGAGTCGCGGGGGTAAAGAGCCTGACGCCGTTGGTGATGAGCCCTAAGGCGAGGCCGCGCGCGCGCGCTTTCTCCGCGGCCGCGGGAAAGAGGGGGGAAAGGGTGGGCTCCCCGCCCCCCTCGATGGTCAAGCCACGGGTTCCCCCCGCCGCCAGATCGCGGAAGAGGTTTTCGAGGAGCGCGGCGGAGAGGCTGGCGGGGGCCTCGCGGATCCGCGCGTCCGAGCAGTAGGCGCAGTTTAGGTTGCAGAGGTGGGCGAGGGAAAGCTCCACGGAGACGGGGTAGCTTGGATCCGGGGTCGCGACGGCCTTTTGGAGGGCTTTGAGCTTGTCCGGGAAAAGGAGGATTTTCAAAAGGCCCGTTTCGGCGAAGGCCGGGGGGGAAGTCGGAGGGGAGGCCATTACCTTAAGGGGGCTTCCGTGGGGCTGGGCGCGGGGCTCTGGTGGAGGGCGACCATGTCCCGGTAATAGCGCTCCTGGAAGTCCCGCAGGACGGCGAAGGCGTTTTCCTCCGCGCGGATCCCAAGGTTTACGTCCAAAAGGAGATCGAACTCTTTCTGGTCGTCACCCTCCCGGGCCGAGGACCAAAAAGGCGGAATAAAGCGTTTCTGGGTGGGGGTAAGGCGCGCGCGGAGGGCGAGTTCCGCCTGTCCTAGGCAATCCCGGAGGCCGGGGTAAAGGTTTAGAAGCTCGTCTTTGAGCTTGCGCCGGAGTTCGCGCGCCTCCGGGAGGCCGATGACCCCTGGCCGGCTTAAAAGGCGGTAGGCCGCGTCCCAGCGCTTGGGGACTCCCTGGCCCTTGGCGAACATCAGCGCCAGGGTAAAGGCGGCCTGGGGATCGTTCTGCTCGGCGGCGGCGGTGAGCCAGCGGCGCGCCTGGGGGAGGTCCTGGGGCAGGACGCTTCCCTCCAGATAAGTGACTCCCAAAAGGCGCTGGGCCGGGGCGTGCCCAGCCTGGGCGGCCAAAAGAAAATATTTGAGCGCGAGTTCCGGGTCCGTCGCTCCGTCCGCGGAGGGAAAAAAGAACCTTTTTCCCATCTCAAAATATTCTTCGGGGCTTTCGCCACGCCGTTCGGGCGGCATAAAAGTTCTCCTCGCGAAAAAGATGGGGCTAAGGCGCTCCTCTGGAAGCCGACTCCTTTAAAGAGGAAGCGGA
>JAISCZ010000149.1 GCA_031265205.1 Deltaproteobacteria bacterium | reverse complement strand
CTTTAAATCTGAGGCGCCCCAACATCAGGTCACCATTTCCACGCCCTTTTATTTGGGTATTTACGAGGTAACGCAGGACGAGTGGACGCGAGTTATGGGTGGCGCCAATCCCAGTTATTTTAAAGGACAAACATTGCCGGTTGAAAGAGTGTCCTGGAATGACGCCAGCTCTTTTGTCCAGAAACTCAATCAGAAAGAGGGAACGGAAAAATACAGGCTCCCCACGGAAGCTGAGTGGGAATATTCAGCGCGGGCGGGGACAAGGTCGGCTTATTTCTTTGGCGATGACGAAGGCTCTCTGGGGACATACGCGTGGTTTGGTGGCAACAGCGGCCTTAAAACGCGTCCGGTCGGAGAGAAAAGTCCCAATCCATGGGGACTATACGACATCTACGGTAATGTCTGGGAATGGGTCCAGGACTTTTACGGAGACTACGCGGGCGACGCGGCGACTGATCCTCAAGGGCCTTCGGAGGGCTCTGCCCGCGTGAATCGGGGTTGCGGGTGGAACAGCACGGCTGTTTACTGCCGGTCCGCGTACCGGTACAGGTACGCTCCTGGGATCCGGGACGACAACCTTGGCCTGCGCGTGGCCTTCACGGCGAGCGACTATAAAGATCGCGGGTCAGGCGTTCGGCGGGGGACGAAGGCGGAGCCGAGTCACGCCGAACGCCTGGGGCCTGAGGAGTAACGGACGCGAGAAAGTGAGAACGGAAGCGTAATTTGGCGGCGGCGTTACCAAAAAAATACGCCGCCAACTCTTTATCGCGGCGGCGGGGCAACGGGAATAAGCGCCACGGTAAAGCGGTCCCAAAATTTTTGCGGGTTGCCGTATCGCGAAAGGTGGAGGGAGTAATTATAATTTGCCTTTCCAGTTTTAATTATTCCTCTATTCCCGCGACTTATGAAACCGATCGTGAAATCCAGTGGCTTATGAAACCGACCGCGCGGACGCGCTAAATATTTTTCGCGTTAAGCGGGGGTCTAAAACGTCTCGCGGGACCCGATATCCCATAAAGCCACAAATTTATTGGGCGATAACCGTTGAGCGCGCCACTCACAAAAATGACGCTGAGACGGCTAAATGGCTTAGGTAGCCGTCATCGCTTTGGTCGAAACGCACGCGCAAAAGCGAAAAAGACCCGCGTGACCCGCGCGGGCGCTTTTCGGCGATACCGAGCGAGTCCGGATACGGTCCGTTTATTGACGCGCGCGGCGTGGCGTTCTCTCCCGTCGCTTGGAAGCGCCCTCGCTTTTTGAGCTCCCCAACTTTCGCTCCGCGCTCTCGCCCCAAGGCGCGTCGTTCTTTACCGCGCGCTCTCCGTCGCTCGCGCCTTCGCGCGGAAATGACTTCAAGCGCGTCGCGCGTGAAGCGCGAGACGCCTTGTCGCTTACGGCGACCGGGCCCAATGAATGGGGGTTTTTACGCGAGCGCTCCCCTAGGCGCGTCTTTCGCGAGGTATCCCATATTTTATCCTCCAAAAAGGAAGCGTCCCCAAAAGAAATTTTTTTTGGCGCGCGCGCGTCCGCGGCTCGCGCCTAAGGGAGGTCCCTCGCGGCGAGGGGCGCGCGCGCGAACGCGCGACTCTTTGGCTTTCTTTCCTGAAGGCGCCGTCCGGGGACAGATTTTAAATCGCGGGGGAGCGGGGTATAATAGACCCCAGGGAAAGACTTATTTTTTCCTTTTTTGGGGGGAAAAAGCCCCCCATAAGCTTACTGGCCTCAGATTAAGGAGCGCGATGGCTAAAGGCGTTTTTACGGGACCCCGCGCCTCGCGGGGCGGAGACTATCAAGGATTGGCCAAGGGCGAAAAGGGCGCCTGCCTCAAAGAGCCCGGAGGCCGGGTTAACGTGGCCCTCGCCTGGCCCGGCTCGTATTACGGCGGCATGTCCTCGCTGGGTTTTCTGTCAATCTACAATCTCGTCAACTCCCATCCCCGCGCCCTCGCGGAGCGGTTTTTCCTCGATCCGCTGGACCCTTCGCGCGTCCTTTCCGCGGAAAGGCGTAGGCCTTTAAGTTCTTTCGGCCTTATCGCGTTCTCCCTCTGTTTGGAAAACGACTACTGGATGGCGCTGGAGATTTTGAGGCGCGGCGGGGTCAATTTTGAAAGGCTCCAGGAGGGGGATTTCGCCTCTCCCCAGGGGACAATCGTTCTCGCGGGCGGCGTGGGACCCTGGTCCAATCCCTGGCCGCTTTTTCCCTTTTTCGATCTCTTTTTGACCGGCGAGGGGGAAGAGAGCTGGCCGCGGATTATTGAGCTGTGGTTGGAGAAAGAGTTTCTCGCGCTCCCCAAGCTAGAGAAGCTTAAGCTCCTGGCGCGCGAGATTCCCGGCGCGCTCGCCCCGGCCGCGCTCGCGCCGAGCTTAAAGGAGGCCCCCGCTTTTTTCGCGGGCCTTTCCGGGGAAATCCCCTGGCGGATTGAGCCCCCCACGCGCTCCGTGGGAGCGGACTCGCTCCCCGCGAGTTCCACCGTGAGCGCGCCGTCAACCGAGTTCGCCGGCGTCAAGCTCGTGGAAATCGGTCGGGGCTGCCCCTACGGCTGCCGTTTTTGCTTGGCGGGTTTCCTCTACCGTCCTCCGCGTCTCTACTCTCGCGCGAAGATTTTAGAGGCGATAACGGCCCCTAACCCTTGGGATCCCGACGCGCCGTCCCCCTTCGCGCGGGACGGCCCCGTGGGGCTCGTGAGCCCCGCCGTGGGGGATCATCCGGACCTTCTGAGCCTTACGGAGATTTTGGTCCGCGAGGGGCGCCAACTGGGCTTTTCCTCCCTGCGGGTCTCCGCTCTGACGGATAGGCTCGCGACTCTCCTGGCCCAGGGAAAAATTAGGTCCCTCGCCGTGGCCCCCGAGGGCGGAACCCAAAGGACGCGCGATTACCTGAACAAGAATCTGCGGGAGGAAGAGATTCTCGCTGGGGCGGAGCGGCTCGCGAGCGCCAACCTGGCGAGACTCAAGCTCTATTTCATGGTGGGGTTGCCCGGAGAGAGCGAGGAAGATTTAAAGGGGATAGCGCTTTTGGCGGGCAAAATCGCGGCCCTTTTCCGCGCGCGGAAGAAAGGCGCGAAGATACGCGTCTCCGCGTCCAATTTTACCCCCAAACCCCATACTCCCATGGAAGACGCGGCGGCGCTCTCGGAGAAAGAGCTGCGCGCGAAGGGCGAGTTTTTGCGCAAGCTCCTCCTTCCCCTCAAAGGGGTGGAACTACGTTTGGATCATCCCCGCTTCGCCATTGTCCAGGGCCTCATCGCCCGGGGAGGCTACGGGGCCGCGGAAATCGTCCGGAACCTTCTAGCGAGCCAAGGAAAACTCCGGCCCGTATTGGCCTCCGCGGAGACGCGCCCGGAGCCTGTGGGAAATTTTCGGCCTTGGCGGATCGTCGCGACGACGGTCTCCCTCGCCTATTTGGAGCGGGAAAAAGAAAAAGCCCTCTTAGGCGAGCTCTCGCCACCCTGCCCGGAAGGTAACGCCCGCGGGGCGCGCGGGGCTTGCGGGGCTTGCGGGGCTTGCGGGGCCTGCGGGCCGCGCCCCGGGAGATCTTAAAAGCGGTCTTGGGTTCCCAGCGGGCGCTCCCAAGGCGCAAAGGGGCTCGCGAGTAGCGCTTTGGGGCGGCTGGCGAGCCCGGGAGAGGGTTCCGGGCGGGGGCGGGCCTTGGCGCTCGCGTCGGGGGTTTGGGGCCTTCATTGGAATTTCGCTCGCTCGCTCGCGCGCTCGCGCGCGCGGTCGAGCGGAAGCGGGGCCCAGCGGGGCCCGGGAGCTGGGCAAGGAAGGGGGCCTCCCCGGCCAAGCCGGTGGCTGGGAAAAAATTTTCCTTTACTTTTACGATTAATTTAGCGATATTGAGTAAGTTAAAAGGGATTTTATTAGCTTTTTCGCTCTTTTAACATTTTTTTAACGTTGTTAGCGGAAATAGAATCCTTTAGTTTGCTTTAGTCTTTTTTGGAGCGAAAATTTGTAAAATTCGCTTTGAAGTTTGTTTCTAGCGGTTATCGCGCCATAATTTTAATACTTTAAGGTTAATTTGGCGCTATTTGATCTTTGGCCCGCTCTAAAGCGGAGGGAGAGCGACGATGGGGGAGCGAACGAGCGCGGAAAATTCCTGGCTTCCCCCGCCGGGCGCGGGGGAGAGCGCTTCCGACCCCTCCGGGGGAGCGGCGGGGGAGATCCCGGCCGCGCGCGCCCGCGTCAGTCCCAAGGCCCCTCTGGAGGAAGCCGGAAGGCTGATGCTGATTGGCTGGGAAGGCCAGGAGACGGAGGAAATCCTCTCCCTGTTGGAAGATTTCCGGCCCGCGGGCTTTGTCTTCTTTAAGCGCAATTACCCCGGGAGCCCCCAGAAGCTTCGGGAACAGATCGCCGAGGTTAACCTGCGGGCCGCCAAGCTCCTCAAAAGAAAGCTCCTCTGGGCCCTGGACCAGGAGGGCGGGACGGTGACCCGGCTCTTCCTGCCGGAAACCACGCTCCCGAGCGCCGGGGAGATGGGGGCGCTTGCGGCGCGGGAGGGCCTCGGGGCCCTGGAGGGCCTCTGCTATCGGGTGGGCTTGGCGCTGCGGGAGTTGGGCTTCAATTTCAATCTGGCGCCTGTCCTGGACGTGCGCGCCGAGGACGGATCCTATATCGGCTCCCGGAGCTTTTCCGCTGACCCCCAGGAGTGCGCCCGGGCGGGGGCGGCCTTCGCCCGGGGCTTTTCCCGCGCCGGATTGCTCTGCTGCGGCAAGCATTTTCCGGGCCTGGGGCCCTCCATGTTGGATCCCCACCTGGATCTTCCCGTGGTGAGCCAAAACGTCCAGGTTCACTACGATCGCGACGGATTGCCTTTCCGGGAACTCATCGCCCAGGGGATCCCCGCCGTGATGACGACCCACGTTCTCCACCGGGCCTTGGACGGCGTTTTGCCGGCCACCTTCTCGGAGGGGATATTGGCTCTCCTCAAAAAAGACTACGGATTTAAGGGACTCGTCTTAACCGACGATCTGGAGATGGGCGCCCTTTCCGGGATCTTCAACGCGGACCAGTCCGCGGTGGAGGCGGTGAAAGCGGGGCACGATCTCGTTTTGGTCTGCCGGAGGCGGGAAAATATCCAAAAGGCTCGGGACGGCCTCGCGCGGGCCATCGCCGAATTCGCCATCTCCCCCCGCCGCTCGCGGGAGGCCCAACTGCGCCTGACGCGCGCCTTGAAATTCGGGGAAGGGCGCCGCGGCGCCGCGAGCCCGTAAAGAGACTCAAAGGACACGAAGGACAACCCTATTACCATGCCGCGTACCCACACCTATCTTTTTGAGCCCGGCCTTTGGTCCATCCAAGGCGTTTACTACGACGAGAGCGAAAGGCCCCACGCGCAGACCGGGCAGATCGTCATCAGCCACGGCCCAAAGCTGTGGACCATGGACAGCCAAATCCAGATCTCCGGAGAGGACAAGCGGGACTTCGTGAGCCGCTACGAGATTGTTCCATTTCCCCCCAATGTTTCCTATACTGAGTGGAAGTCTTACGCGGGGGGGCCCGAGCCCCTGTTTGGGCTCTTCGTGGTGGTTGAGGAAACCCTCCTGGCGCCCTGGCAGTCCCAAAGCGGACAGTATTGGGGCCAAGAGGCGCTCTACAGCCAAAGCCCCGACGCTTATCTTTGCCGCGGGTTTACCTTTTTAAAAGAGCGGAAGACATCCTCCTGGGCGGTCAGGCTGACCCGCGAAAGCGGCGCGACCGCTAACTGAGCCGGAAGGACCGCGCATGTCTTTGCCCGAAAATCTGCGAAAAGGTCAACTGGGACGCTGGCTGGTGGCCTTGATTCTGGCCGTCCCCACCCTTGTCGCTATCTTCAGCGCCAACAATATCTGGCTTTATCTCCTGACGCTGGCCATCGGCGCGATCGTCTGGTGGGAATACTGCGTGAACGTCTTCGGGTCCGCGCGCGTGGGGCTCATGTGTCTCTCCGCGCTGGGCTGGGCCGCCATGATGACGGGGGCCTATCGCTACAGCCTCGAGGGCCTTTTGCTGGGCTTCGTCCTCGCGCTTGTCCTGGGCGCCTTTTATTTTATGGGGGTCCTGGCCGAGGGCAAAGACACCATTTCCTTTAACCTCATTTCCCGCTACGGGCTGGGCCATTTCTATCTCTCCCTGACCTTGCCCTTCGTCTATCTTATCAAGACCTTGGAAAACGGGAGCAGGCTGCTCTTTTTTCTCATTCTCGTCACTTCCCTCGCGGACACGGGGGCTATCTACGTCGGCAAGCGCTTCAAGGGCCCCAAGCTCTTCGTGAAGGTCAGCCCCAACAAAACGATCTCCGGGCTCTTGGGCGGCTGCGCCCTCGCGACGGTCGCGGGCGGCCTTTCCATCTATTATCTTCCCGCTGACGCTTTCGCCTTTCCGGAGCTTTTGCTCGTAAGCCTGGGAATCGCCCTCGTCGGGGCTTTCGGTGACCTTTTCGAGTCGGCCATCAAGAGGGCGGTAGGCGTTAAAGACACTTCCACGCTGCTTTTGGGGCACGGCGGTTTTTGGGATCGCCTGGACTCGCTCCTTTTTAACCTGCCGCTCTTCTATTTTTACGTTTTCTGGAAGCAGCTCCCCTAGGGGCCGCGAGGGTTCGCTTGAAGGACATGGCAGAGCCCCTTAAAGTCAGCCTGACGGGCGCCACGGGCTCCGTGGGCCGGCAGGCCCTTTCCCTGGCCCGGGCCTTCCCCGAGCGAATGAAAATCGTCGCCTTGGGGGGATGGGGCAACGTGGCGGCTCTCGCGGAGAGCGCCTTGGAGTTTAAGCCCCCCCTCGTAGGGACGCGCGGGGAGGCGGAGCGCGAAACTCTCCGGGAGCTTTTGCGCGCGCGGGGGAACTATCTCCCCGAAATAGCGACGGGTCGGGAGGGGCAGCTCATGGTCGCCGCGGAGAGCGGCGCGGACGCGCTCGTTTCGGCCATCTCGGGGGCGGCGGGGCTCGCCCCCACCTACGCGGCCCTGGAAAAGGGCCTCAGGGTGGCCCTCGCCAACAAAGAAAGCCTGGTCTTGGCGGGGGATCTCCTTCTGCCGCGGCGCGCCAGCCAGATATTTCCCGTCGACAGCGAGCATGGCGCGATTTTTCAGGCTTTGGGAGGGACTTTGGACTCCCCGGAGCCCTACGGAATCATTTTGACCGCCTCGGGCGGTCCGTTTCGGGGGAAAACCTTGCCGCAACTCGCGTGCGTGACTCCCCAAGAGGCGGCAAAGCACCCCACCTGGGCCATGGGCCCCAAGATAACCTGCGAGAGCGCTCTCCTTTTTAACAAAGGCCTGGAGGTCATCGAGGCGCGCCATCTCTTTAACGTTCCCCCCGAGAGGATTCGCGTCCTCGTCCACCCCCAGAGCGTTATCCATTCCATGGTGGAAAAACGGGACGGTTCCGTCATCGCCCAATTGGGCCCCAGCGACATGCGCCTGCCCCTCGCCTACGCCTTAAGCTGCCCGGAGCGTTGGCCATTGGGTTCGCTGGAAACGGGCGCGTCCCCCTTGGGGATCCCCGCCATGGATTGGAGCTCGCCTTTGACCTTCGAGGAGCCGGACCGCGCGGTTTTTAAATGCCTCCCCCTGGCCGAGGAGGCCGTCCGCGTCGGTCGGAGCGCGCCTTTGGTCTATAACGCGGCCGGGGAAGTGGGAGTGGAGGCCTTTTTCGCGGGCCGAATCTCCTTTTTGGCCATCGCCGACCTGGTGGAGGAATGCCTTAACGCGATTCCCCTTAAAACCTTAAATAGCGTCCCGGAGATTGAGGAAGAAAACCTTTTGGCGCGCGCCAAGGCTTCCGCCCTTCTCGCTCGCTAGCGCGCTTGAAGCGCTTTAGCGTGAGGAGAATAACGCCCGGGGGCGCGGGCCTCCACGTCTCCGCTAGGGAAGCGAGATGGTCGAATTTTAGCGGACGCGCTTGTCGTGACGCGTTGAATTGGCCTGATTCTGGGTAATTTATGGACAATTGATGGCTATTAAATTTTTTTATTACGCTATATATAATAAATAATATAATAATAATATTGTTAAATTTATATATCAATTATTTGCTACAATAAAACATTTAGATCGTTATTTAGCGTCTTAAAAGAAGGGCGCGGCCTTTTAACGCGCCATAATTCGCTCTCCCCCTTCGCGAACGGACACAATTAAAAAAAATTCGCATAAAATCAACCCAGACCGCGTCCCCTGTAAAAGGGCAAATAGTTTCGCGGATGTCATTTCAAGCCACGTGGGCATAAAAAAAAGAGGGGGTCCTTTGTTTTATCCGGGAAGGGGCGACCATCGCAAAGCGAAGCGGTAAAGCGGGAGTATTTGACAAGCGAGTTTTATAAGCGTCTTTCCCAGACTACAGTGGCGCGCGTCGTTTTTTTATAAACATAACAACGACCACGCGAAAAATTTCGTAAATATTGGCTATTGTGAAAAAAATCGTTATGATCAGTTTTATTGGCGTAAAATCGAGCGCCCGCGGGCTCGTTTTGCGACTAGGCGCGAGGAAAATTTATGAAACCGCTACCTATTAACCTACAAAACTTTACTAAGATCATAAATGAAGGATACGTTTACGTCGACAAGACCCCTTTCATCGCTAAGATACTCAGCGAAGGCCAAAACTTTTTCCTATCCAGGCCCAGAAGATTCGGTAAATCTCTTTTTTTAAGTACCTTAAAAGCGGTTTTTAGCGGCGATGAGGGTCTTTTTAAGGATTTATGGATTGGTCAAGACAACGCGTTCGATCTTACCCAAAAATTTCCCGTCGTTTATCTTGACATGGCGTTGAAAAGCGTAAGTCCCCAATCCCTCGAAGACGATATTAAGGTCAAATTGAGAAATTACGCCAAAGCCGAAGACATTGACATAGAAGCGGCTTCCCCAGGCGCGATGTTAAACAATTTGATTTTCGAACTTAAGTTGAAATATAATCAGAGGGTAGTTTTGTTAATTGACGAATATGACTCTCCCATAAGCGATAATATTCACGATAACGGCTTGGCCGAGGCTAATAGAAACATTCTAAAGTATTTTTATTACAACCTAAAATCACGAGAAGAGGATCTGCGTCTTGTTTTTGTGGCAGGCGTGACCCGCTTCGCTTTCATGGGACTGTCAGCCGCTTTCAACAATTTAAATGATATTACCTTAGAAGACGAGTACGCTGGAATTTGCGGGATAACGCTTGAAGAATTCGATAAATATTTTAGCGATAATCTATCTATTTCTTTAGATAAAATGCGGGAGAATGGCCAACTCGACGAAAAGACTACCGCTGAACAGTTTCGGTCGAAAATTTTAAAATGGTACGATGGCTACAGTTGGGACGGAAAAACTAAAGTTCTGAATCCTTACTCAATCCTCTGTTGTTTGCGAAAGTCGAAATTTTCTGATTATTGGATTCAAACAAGCCCGTCAATTTACTTTCTAGACAAAATCGCCGCTAAAAATCCCCTTGAACTGCTTGACGACTTTTCCGCTAAATTAGGTGAAGGAAAACTCGGGATGGCTGAAGTTGGAAAACTTCAACCGATACCAGCTTTGTTTCAGACCGGGTATTTAACAATTGATAAAAGTTTTAGCGTTCCCTCAGTTGGCTCCTCTTTTACGCTGAAGATCCCTAACTGGGAGATTAAAAATCAAAGATATGACATTTTTACGGAAACGCTGTTCAATACTTTGAAATTAGACACTGATAATGAAAAAGTCAATTTTTATAACGCTTTAAAATACAAAGATTCACAAAAACTTACGTTAATATTCTCCTCCCTTTTTGCCGGACTTCCCGCAATACGCCATCGAGATAACGAATCTTACTATTTCAAAATTATTTATGGCTATCTTAACGGATTAAATTGCTTAGTCCTGCCAGAATTGCCAATGGCCATTGGCACTCCAGATTTGATTGCCGCTTATCCCGAAGAAAAATTACGCGCGATAATTGAGTTAAAATTTAGCCCGGATATACCTACTGACGAAGCCGCGAAAACCAAGATTTTAAACGCTATGGCCAACAAAGCATTACTCGCTATAGAAAATAAACGTTATTTTTGGTCTTCGTGGGATGAAACAACGCAATTGGTAAAAATAGGAGTTGGGATAACGCTCAGAGGCGAATGTTTAGTTTTGTTCGGCGATGGTATTTCTAAATGAGCCCATCAAAATTAAGAAATACTTATTACGCGCGTTCTCTATCGCCGCGCGCGATTTAACGAGCCCTCCTTTTTCATTATTGATACCGGTCGCGGCTCCCACGCGAAGACCAATTAGAACCGCTCCGAATCGACGGCTAATTCCAACCGCGTAAACGGGCGCGCGGCTAACGGACGCTCTCTCCGCGCGCGACCACGGTTAAGCGGACTGGGACATTATTAAATCTTTCGCGAAACTGACGCGGATCCGATCGCGCGATAATATTTAAAATAAGTTGAAGCGTGAGAGTCATAAAACATAGTAGTTTTGGAATTATATTTAAACGTGACTAAAATTAACAACCAAATACTCTCAATTTTTGGCCATAGCTCGTTTTAAAGTTCTTCAAGAACAATCTTTTCCGCCATGGCTTTTTAAAATTTTTGTCAAAAATGACTAGCCACCCCTCAGGAGCGCCACATTTATTCATATAGCTTAAGAGTTGGCGCAAGCTCGCTTTCAGGCTCTGAACGCCTTTAATTTTAAGCTCTATTGGATACGGCGCGTCTTTGTAGCTCACGAGAATATCCACTCTGGAACGGCCAAGAGCGTATTCTCTACGGATAAAGAAAGCTTCGCCGTTTAAAACTCTTTGCAGAAAGGCTTGAAGAGCTAAATGGGTCATCGATTCATTGACGAGATTACTTAAAATGGATTTAATCGCGCTAGCCGCTTCCTTTTTTTTCTTGGCGTTATCGAAAATAATATTCAAATTTTCCAGCGCTTGGTAAACGCTAACGTCTAGATAGCTCATTTTCGCGTTTTTTTCGGCTAATATCTCGCAATTATCGCGCCAAAATAGCTGGAAGGCCTTAAGAAGGGCGCTCATATCCAATTTTTGCCCGTCCATCCATTTATTGACGTATTTTTTAGGAATCATTAGATCTATCGCCTCCTGAAGGCCCTCAGTCAAGGTTCTAATGATTATTTCCTGGTAGATGGGGTTGGCCGGCCGCAAGAAGCGCGCGTCGCCGGGGGTAGTTTTTAAAAGGCCAAGGTCAATGGCGAAGCGGATATCGGCCATGGCTATTTCGCGCGGAAACTCTCGTTTCCCGACTATTACGGCCTCCATTACTCTTCTAACCCTGGGTTCTTTGAGCCGTTCTTTAAGAGATCTGAAATGAGCGTCATCGCGCAAAAGCAAAGTTTCCGTGGCTAATTGGAAGTCCTTTGCCTCTATGGTTTTTGAAAAATCATGTTGGAGTCTCTTTTCGATTATTTCTTTGGCTAAAGCGTTAACGAGCCACGGTTGACCTTCCGTCAGGCGCCAGGATTCCTTAATAGCCAGAGGGTCGAAAACTTGACCGGTCGCGTCCGTATGTTGGCCGTAAAGAAGCTTAATGTCAGCGGCGCTAAAATTAGTTAAGGTAAAAGAGCCAGCGCTTATGTTGAAAGGACTGGCCAAGCCTTTTGATTCCGCGTTGGGTCTTATTTGAGGGATATAGTCTTGAATATCTCTCATGCCAATGAGGACTAAAGTCCGCGGAAATTTAGATTCCGTATTGCAGTTTTCCCTGTCGATATAACCGCTGCGGATTTGCCTTAAAAACATTATAAGCGGTTGAGGGGCGAGGCAATCGGCCTCATCGAAAAAAACGACTAAATCCTTGTCTAAATTTACGCTAAGATAATTTAACATGTTTTTAATCTTTATGGCCGCGACGGATTGAGGCAAGGCGTCATTGGGGTACGCCAATTGTTTTAAATTTTCAATTCCCGATATTTTTAATGATTCGTTAATTACGCCCAACATATTCGTGATGGCGTAATCAATATCGGTTAAATTATCCAAAGCCTCCAGGGAACAATATAAAGCGTAGTATTTTCCTTCCTCGTTAATTTTATTGGCCAGAGCCTTCAAGAAAGTCGTTTTTCCAGATTGGCGCGGCGCGTGGATGGTAAAATACTTTTCGTTGTCAATTAGATTTCTGGCTTCGGGAACGCGCGGAAGCACCGGTAACATATAATGTTTCGACGGAACGCATGGTCCAGTGACGTTAAAACTTTTAATTGGATATATAGCCATCGCTTTTTGTTTTTCGCCTAGGTAAAAGACGCTTAAGCGCGCTTTGAGCGCGCGGGAACTCCCGCGCGCGATTGATACGCGATACCCCATAATTAATAACATATAATATTTTCGCGAGCAACTTCGCTGGGGGATGGGATAGACACTGCCCTCGGGGGGGCTGTCGCGACTGGTCCCGGCGGCTTAATATGCCCTCCCTAAGCCAAAACAAAGCCGGCTGAGCGTCCCCGCGCGGCCGAGCCCGGAGGCTAGCGCGGCCGCGGCTAAAGTTTCCGCGCCCTTCCCGGGCGCCTTTTTCCTGGTCTTTCTCGCCTTGCCCGCTTTCTTCCGTTGGCTTGAGGGGTCTCTATCTGCCGGAGGGGGAGCCCCAATGCCCCAATGGCGGCGCGAAGGAGCGTGGCCCCTGGCAATTCGCGATTGCCATGGAAGGGGCGAGAGGGAAATGGAGGCGGCGCGGTCGCGGGATTCAGGAAATCTCCCTTCCCAGGCTATCCGAGCTCTTTCCCCGCCACGCGCGGCGGGAAGCGATAGTTCTTGGCTTCCGCGAGACCGCGGGCCGCGGCTTAAACCTTTGGCGTAAGCCGCTTTACCCGAGCGGCGCGACCGCTCGCGGCGGCTTTGGCCAAGCGCTCCCTTTGGGGCTGCGCGCGCGGCGCGGCCAGGCGGCCTTTGGCGCTGGGTTTCGCGACGCGTTCGCGCGACAAGCGCGTCTTTCCGGAGAAAGGCGCGAGTCCCCGGGCCTGGGGAGGGAGAGTGGCGCTTTCCCTCCCGCGAAGAAGGAGTTAGCGCGCGTTTTCCAAGGCGACGAGGTCTTCCTCGTAGGCCTTTTCCAATTGGCTCAGTTCCTGGCTCAGGTCGTTCTTTTTGCGCGCTAAGGCTTTGACCTTCTCGCCGTTTTGGTAGGTCGCGGGGTCGCTTAAAATCGCGTCGAGGGCTTTTAAGGCTTCCGCGAGCTCGCCGAGGCGCGCTTCCTTTTTCTCCAGGCTTTGCCGGAGGCTCTTTTGCCGTTTGGCGAGGCCTTTTTTAACGGGGTCGCGCCAATCTTTCTTCTTTTCCGGGGCCTTGGGAGGGGGTTCCGCCGCCGGAGCGGCGCTTTGGGCCGCGAGGGCTTCCTCGCGCTCGATCTTTTTGAGCCAGATCTCCCGGTAATCGTCAAAATCGCCTGGATAGACCGTGATGGAGGCGTTTTCCAGAATGCCGATGGAGGTGGCGAGCTTATTGATGAAATGGCGGTCGTGGCTGATTAAAATCAGCGTTCCGGGATAGTCCGCCAGGGCCTCTTCCAGCATCTGGCGGCCGGCGATGTCCAAATGGTTGGTGGGCTCGTCCAAGAGCAGGAGATTAGGGGCTCCCATCATGATTTTGGCGAGGACGAGGCGGGTCTTTTCCCCGCCGGAGAGCACTTTGACCTTTTTGAAAACGTCGTCCCCGGAAAAAAGGAAGCTTCCTAAAACGCTGCGTTGGGCCCCTTGCGAGAGATGGCCGGCGACGGAGGCGAATTCCTCCAAAATAGTGAGTTCCGGGGAGAGGCTGTCCATTTGGAACTGGGAGAAATAGCCGATGTCGACGTTCTGGCCGACCTTGACCGTTCCTTCCGTGGGGAGAATAAAACGCGCGAGCAATTTGATGAGGGTGGACTTGCCGCGCCCATTGGGGGCCACGAGCGCCAGTCTCTCGCCCCGGCGGATATTGAGGCTGAGGTCGCGGAAAACTTCGATGGGACCGTAGCTGTGCGAGACGCGCGTCAACTCCGCCACCAGATCCGGGCCCCGGCGGCCCCCGGGAAGCTCCAGCTTAAAGCTGTTTTCCCCCTCGACTTCGGGGCGGGAGAGGCGGTCCATCTTTTCCAGCTCTTTGGCGCGGCTTTGGGCCCGCGCGGCGGTTGAGGCCCGGGCGCGGTTCTTGTCGATGAACTTTTCGAGCTCTTTCACGCGGGCTTGCTGGTTTTCGAAGGCGGCGAATTCCGTGGCGATCCTTTGGGCCTTGGTCGCCAGGAAGAACTCGTAGTCGCCGGCGTAGCTATCGACCCGGCCCTGGCGCAGCTCCAGGATTTTCCCGGCCACGTTGTTTAAAAAGACCCGGTCGTGGGAGACCAAAAGGAGGGCCGAAGAGGCGCTTTTCAGGTAGCCTTCCAGCCACATGAGGCTCTCGAGGTCCAGATGGTTGGTGGGCTCGTCCAAAACCAAGAGGTCGGGCTTGGCGAGCAAAAGGCGGGCGAGGACCGCCCGCATGATCCAGCCTCCCGAAAACTCTTGAAGGTCCCGCTCGTAGTCGTTCTCCGCGAAGCCCAGGCCCCCGAGGATCTTTTTGGCCAGGGACTCTTTTTCCCAGCCGCCCAGGCGCTCGTAGTCGTGGAGGAGTTGGCTCTGGCGCTCGGCCAGGGCCAGGATCCCTTCCGGGGGGAGGTCGCCTTCGGACAGGGACGAGAGCTTTTTCTCCACGGCCTTCAGTTGCTCTTCCACGCGGCGGTATTCGGGGTCGGTGTCCAAAACGAGATTGAGGAGGCTTTTGTTGGTCTGGGCGATGATTTCCTGGGGAAGGTAGCCGATTTTAAGGCCCCTCTGGCGGATCACCTGGCCCTTGTCGGGATTTTCTTCCTCCAAGATGAGGCGGATCACGGTGGTCTTGCCCGCGCCGTTTTTGCCCACTAGCCCGACCCTTTCCCCGCTTTCCAGGGAGAAGGTGACGTTATTTAAAACGTCCTGGCGTCCGTGAAAACGGCTGACTTCCGAAAAAGAGACGAGAGACATGATGGGGTAAAAAAATAACCTCGCCGCTTGCCTTAAAAAGGGAAAAGGGGAGAAAAGGAGACAAAGAAAAAAAGGCCTTAGCGGAGGTAGCAGGGCGCGCTCGCGCTCGCGATATCCTTCATGGCGCGCATCTCCTCTAAGCTAGGCTGCCTGTCGCGCGTCAGAAACATGGATTCGGGGTTGAGGACCCGGTCCGGTTTATAGACTTGGAGGTAGAGGGGCGCGTCGCCCGCGACCGCTTTGGCGATGGCCCTGACGCTCTCCCGGGTAACGAAGGGCCACGCCGCGGTGGCGCGAAACTCGTGGGGGCAGGGGGATTTTTTGAGGAGATTGATGGTCTCCCGCACCTGTGGCGAGTAATCCTTCGCCGCCAGTTCCGGGGGGTAGCGCGCGGGGTCGGTCTTGACGTCCAGGGCCACGTAGTCCAAGAGTTTACGGTCGATAAGATCAGCCACAAGCGCGGGGTTGGAGCCGTTGGTGTCGAGTTTGACCCGGTAGCCCATGCCTTTGAGGGCTTTGGCGTAATCGGCGAGATCGGGGACGAGGGTTGGCTCGCCCCCGGAGATGACCACCCCGTCCAAAAAGCGCGTCCGGGTCCGCAAAAAATCCAGGACGCGATCCTCGTCCATAAGCTCCCCGAAGGGACGGACCAAGTCGGGATTGTGGCAGTAGGGGCAGTGGAAATTACAGCCCTGGGTGAATACCACCGCGCTTAACAGGCCCGGGAAGTCCTGAGCCGACAGTTTGATAAGGCCGCCCACTCGCACGTTTCTCAATCGCTCCTTCGGCTGTCATGGGGCCGAGGCCCGCCGCGGCCTCTTGGCCCAGGCGCGGTTCCAGGCTCGCGGCGTTGGCGTACGGAACCCTTAAGGAGAATTCCCGCCTCTTGCCGTCGTTCCAGCGGGCCACGGGTCGGAGGTAGCCCACCACCCGGGAGTAGACGTCCGTTTTTTCCGCGCAGACGGGGCACTCGGGGACCTCCCCGGCGACGTAGCCGTGGATCGGGCAGATGGAAAAGGTCGGGGTCAGGGTGAAATAGGGCAGGCGGAAGTTTTGGGTGATCTTTTGAATGAGGTTTTTGACCAGCTCCAGGTCCGTGATCTCCTCCCCCAGAAAGGCGTGGAGCACCGTGCCGCCGGTATAGGCGGTCTGGAGGGAGTCTTGGTGCGTTAAGACCTCAAAGAGGTCGTCGGAGAAGTTGACCGGGAGGTGGGTGGAGTTGGTGTAGAAGGGCACGAAAGACTCGGGGTCCGGAGAGTCTTCCTTGCGCCCGTTGGCGAAGATCATCCCCCGGTTTTTGAGGTCGAGGCGGGCGAGCCGGTAGGAGCAGCCTTCGGCCGGGGTGGCCTCCAGGTTAAAGAGGTCGCCCGTGCGCTCCTGGATGTCCGCGATCCTGTCCCGGATCCGCTCCAAGACCCTGAGGCTGAAGTCCTGGCCCCTCTCGGTGGAGATATTTTCGCCCAAAAGGTTGAGGGAGGCCTCGTTGGCCCCCAGCACGCCGATGGTGGAAAAGTGGTTGGACCAGTAGTTCTTGGAGCATTCCTTGACGCTCCGGAGGTAGAAGCGGGTGTAGGGATAAAGCCCGGACTGGGTGAAGCGCTCGAGTTCCTTGCGCTTGATGACCAGGCTTTCCCGCGCGATTTCCAGGAGGTTGTCGAGGCGCGCGAAGAATTCGCCCTCCGAGGCCGAGAGATAACCCAGGCGGGGGAGGTTCAGGGTGACCACCCCCACGGAACCCGTCAGGGGATTGGCCCCGAAAAGCCCGCCGCCCCTCTTGCGCAGGACCCGGTTGTCGAGGCGCAGCCGGCAGCACATGGAGCGGGCGTCCTCGGGGCTCATGTCGGAATTGACGAAGTTCGAAAAATAGGGGATCCCGTAATGGCCCGTCATCTTCCAGATAGGCGCCAGGTTGGGATTGTCCCAGTTGAAGTCCCGACCAATATTGTAGGTGGGGATCGGGAAGGTGAAGACCCGGCCCTTAAAGTCCCCGGACATCATGACCTCGGCGAAGGCCCGGTTCAAAACGTCCATTTCCGGCTGGTACTCGCCGTAAGTCGAGCTTTGGGGCTGGCCGCCGACAATGACGGGGGCGTTCTGGAAGGCGCGGGGGACCTCCAAGTCCATGGTGATGTTGGTAAACGGGGTCTGGAAGCCCACGCGGGTGGGGATATTGATGTTGAAGACGAATTCCTGGAAGGCCTGGTAAACCTCTTGGTAGCTTAAATTGTCAAAGCGGACGAAGGGGGCCAAGAGGGTGTCGAAATTGGAGACGGCCTGGGCGCCCGCCGCTTCCCCCTGGAGGGTGTAGAAGAAGTTGACGAGTTGGCCGAGGGCCGAGTGGAGGTGCTTGGGGGGACCGCTCTCCACGTTGCCGGAGATGCCCTTGAATCCCTGTTTCAAGAGATCCATGAGGTCCCAGCCCACGCAGTACACGGACAGGAGGTTGAGGTCGTGGATGTGGATGTCGCCCCGGACGTGGGCTTCCCGGACTTTTTCCGGGTAGATGTCATGCAGCCAGTAGCGGGAGGTGATCGCCGAGGCGATGTAGTTGTTCAGGCCCTGGAGCGAGTAACCCATGTTGCTGTTTTCCTGGACTTTCCAGTCCAGGTGCTGGAGGTAGCCGTCCATGAGTTCCGAGTGCCCGGTCTGGGCCAGGGCCCTGTTGTGGGACCTTTGGGCGCGGTAGAGGATATAGGCCTTGGCGGTCTTCCAGTAGCTCGACTCGAAGAGCGCCTCCTCGACGATGTCCTGGGCGGTCTCCACGTCCAAAACGTCGGGGAGAACCAATTTTTCGATGGTGGAAAGAACCCTCAGAGTCAGGAGGGTCGCGGCCTCGTAGCCGAATTCCCCGGTCGCCTGGCCGGCTTTTCTGATGGCTTCGGTGATTTTTTGGGACTCAAAAGAGACGACGCGGCCGTCCCTTTTTCTAATAACGTTAAGCAGCATGCCGAGTCGGCCTCCTAGGAATGACCCTGGCAAGGCGTCCCTCTCGCTAAGAGGGGCCCCCCAAGGCGTCGAATAATTACCGCGCGAATCGCGAAGGGCTCGCGTCGCTCTAGGATAAAGCAAGCGAAAAAGGCAAGAAGAGCCAAGATATTGGCCTGGGGCTGTTGGAAGAGAAAGAAAAGTCTTTGGTCGCTCTAGGGGAAGCTCCAAAGACGGCGAGAAAAAAGCGAAAAAGAATATATTTAGGACGGCGGGAGATTAAAAGGAAATCGCGAAAATTGGCGTGGCTTAGAAAATTAATGTTTTTAGCGTCTCGCGCGGGTGGCGCGTTAAAAGAGAGCGTGGGCGAGACAATTAGGAGGAAAAAAGGGCTAGAGGAGAGGCGACTTGAGGCAAAAAAAGCGCCCTCAGAGGGCGTTAGCGCGAGGGTGGATGTCACCACTCTCTTTCCGCAATATTTAGCGCCGTTTGAGTTCACTTACTAAAAAATACTCAAGCTAAAATGGAAAGTCAAGCTTTGGCTTCCGCGCGAACCCTTTTAAATAAAAGGGCCTCAAGGGCAAAGCCCTTTATTGGAGCCGGGAAAAAATTATTTTTAAAAGGGACGCTTTTTTTTCTCCGGCGGGCGCCCGCCGCGCCTGGATAAGCCCGCCGCTAGAAAACGAGGCGCGCCGCGGGAAAAAGAAAGGGAACGCGAGTTTAGCGCGGTTTTTTTGATTCGGGAGGCCCAGCGCCGCGCGCCGCCGGCCATCCGTTATTGGGCGAGCAAAAGCGAGAAACCCGCGTTTTCTTTAAAATTCGCTTATCGCGCGACATTGGCGTAAGGGTTCGAGGGCGGCTCGCCGGATACCTCTTGGGAGAAGCGCGGGCCGCCGCTGGGGAGAAGGGGGAAGAAACCGCCAAAGCGCGCGCTTTGGCGGAATCAAGGTCGGGAGGTCGGGGGGGGCTAAAGGGCCCGCGCGCGTCATTTTCCTCCAAAGTCGCGAATCCCCGGATCCCCGGGCCGTTCGCGCGTCGAGCGAGGGACTAAATAACTAAATGGGTAAATTTGATTCCAGCGTGAAAAGTTTTCCTCAAAAGTTTGGTTCGCGCTTTTTATAAATCATCTAGATAACTTTTCGGAGAAGGTTGATATCGTATCCGCTTAGAAGATGTAATAAGCCAAGAGCCGTTAATCGGAGGGAAGAGAGACCGGGGGCGCCCCCTGATTATAGCCTCCGGCGCCTAATGGGGGCTTCCAACGGTTAGCGAGTCCCCAAGCGGGTTAAGGATTTAGCGCCGGCGAAAAGGGTTAAGAGGCTCCACGCGGACCTTTAACTACACGTTGAAGATACCCGCCACAACATCGACTCTTTTGACAGTTGCAAAATACCTTTCTCTGTCCTAAGATAAACTATGTATAGTCGTCGCTAATTGACGCTATCGCTTGAAGCCGTAGCCCCGCTCGATAGTCGCCCATTATGGCGTGGCGCGAGGCGACCCGAGTGAGGTTTTATCTATTATCCAGGATTTTTAGGATAAATTTAGGGGATTTTCAGGATAAATTTTCCATATTAACAAATTATGGATTTTCGGGAATGAACCATAAGCTTAATGAATTCGGCTCCGTTATGGGAAAACTGGCGGTATCGGCGCTTAAGATAAACAAAGCGCTTGTAAGAGAGCCAGAATATGGTCAGTCGCGAGAAGCGTTATGAAGAACATTAACACTAGCAATTATAATTTCTCAAACGTAATTTCCAATAACCTTATATACGCCGATAAAACAAAACACGTTTGGGAGCTGGCGAAAACGGACGGCGCGTATTTTTTATCAAGACCCAGAAGGTTCGGTAAATCTCTCCTTTTAAGCACCTTTGAAGAACTGTTTAAAGGCTCCGCCGATCCTCTTCAAGATCCGCAAGGATTATTTAAGAATTTATGGATTAGCGGGAAAGAGCCAAATTACGATTTTACCGATATTTACCCTATTATAAGTCTATCGATGGCCATGCCAAATTATTCCACGGATGTCTTGCGCCTATCCATCAAATCAAGACTGCGAGATATCGCCGATTCCTACGATATACCGCTTAATGACACTATACCTGAATTAATGTTTAAAGACCTTATCTTAAGCCTTAATCGCAAATATAATAAAACTGTCGTTTTGCTTGTCGACGAGTACGACGATCCAGTTAGCTCAGTTATTGACGATCCTTATTTGGCTAATAAAAACGCGCGTTTTTTAAAAGGATTTTACGCTATCATCAAAGGATACCAAAAATATTTTCGTTTTGTGATGCTTACCGGCGTAACGCGTTACCTCTTATTATGGGAGTCGGGAGTCCTTAACCATTTAATTGACTTAACCATGTTGGAAAAATACGCGGACATCTGCGGCTTTACTTATGAAGAATTTGATAAATGTTTCGCGGATCGATTTCAAATCACGATGGAACAATTTAAGGAAAAAGGACTTTTAGAAAAAAATTGTGGCGTCTCAGACTTTCGCGAGACGATCTTCAGGCAATACGATGGCTATAGTTGGGACGGAAAGACTAGAGTTCTTAATCCATATTCGCTCCTTAACGCCTTTGAAAACGAAAATTTAGATAATTATTGGTTTTCTATTGAGCCGACGAAAAAATTATTGAACGCTATTTTGTCTAAAGAGCCTCTGGGCTTAACCGCCGATAAACTACGCGATTTGTCTAAAGATTCGATAATATCGCCCTCGGAAATTAACTCTATGTCGCCTGTTCCGGCTTTATTTCAAACAGGCTATCTAACAATAGATAAAATTACGACAGTCAAAAAAAAGTACGCGGCAGAAAACAATAAATTATGTTATTCTTTTAAAACTCCAAATGAAGAGATAAAACCAACTTTTTTAAAAGACTTTTCCGAATCCCTGTATCAATTTTTGCGTATTGACAAACTTAATCAAAAAAATAATTTTATACAGGCCATTAAATCCGAAAATTCCAATAAGCTGTCAATATTGATAGATTCTTTTTTTGGAGCTATTCCGGCGTCTCTTCATATCCACAAAGAAGCCTATTATCATAGCGTATTGTATGGTTATCTTGAAGGATTGACGGATTTAATAGCTTTTCCTGAAAAGCCTGGCGCGGATGGGACCCCAGACATTCTTTTAGTTATTGGCGAAGATCTGTATATTATTGTCGAACTTAAGTATAAAGATAACCTCGAACTTGAGTCAGTGGGCGATAACCACAAAATTAAAACCGCTATGGAAAAACTCGCCATTTACGCCATAAAAACCATTGACGCGAAAAATTACTTAAGACCTTATTTAGCTAAAGCCAAAAAAATATTGAAATTAGGTTTAGGCGTTTATGGGAGGGGCCGCGTCGTGGCCATCCTGGAAAATGAAGAGCAAGCCAAGGCGCGCGCAAAGCTTATGGCTAAAACGTCGAGAAGCGCCCCTTGTAATGGCGCCACGTCGAAGACTTCCGCTAAAAAGTAGTTTCAAGCGCGATTCCTTATCGCTTTTGAAAGCGTTTCTTTACGCGCCAAAACATTGTTTGCCTCGTCGGCGCCATTATCTTGTCAAATTTCGCGCTGGCGAGGGAGCCGCCCAAGGGTATCCATCTGAAGGTCAGCGCCTCCAGTCCAGCGGCCCCGTGGGGTACGCCGAGCTTCCCCTTAAGGTCGCTCTAGCCCGCCTCCAGGACATCCGAGAAATTTGGGGATAACCCTGGGCGAGACAAATAGGAGGAAAAAGGACTAGAGGAGAGGCGACTTGAGGCAAAAAAAGCGCCCTCAGAGGTCGTTAGCGCGAGGGTGGATGTCACCACTCTCTTTCAGCGAAATTTAGCGCCGTTTGAGTTCACTCACTAAAAAGTACTCAAGCGAAATTGAAAGTCAAGTTTTAGCGGCCGCGTGAAGCCTTTTAAATAAAGGGGCCCCAAGGGCAAAGCCCTTTATTGGAGCCGAAAAAAATTTTTTAAAGGAAGCGTTTTTTTCCGTCGGGCGCCCGTCGCGCCTGAATAAGTCCGCCGCTAGAAATTGAGCCGCGTCGTGGGAAAAAAGAAAGGAAACGCGAGTTTAGCGCGGTTTTTTTGATTCGGGAGGCCCAGCGCCGCGCGAAGCGAGCCTTCTTCTATTGGGGAGCGAAAGCGAGAAATCCGCTTTTTTTTAAATTCGCTTGTCTCGCGACATTGGCGTAAGGGCTCGAGCGCGGCTAGTCGGATACCCCCTAGGGAGAAGCGCGGGCCGCCGCTGGGGAGAGAGTGGCAAAGCGGCGCCTCGCGCGCTTTGGCTGAATCAAGGTCAGGATGCTGGGGGGGGCTCAAGAGCCCGCGCGCGTCATTTCCCTTCTAAAGACGCTAATCACCGGACCCCCCCCCGGGCCGTTCGCGCTCCGCGCGAACGGCTAAATGGGTGAAATTGATCCCAGCGCGAAAAGTATCTCCCAAAAGTTTGGTTCGCGCTTTTTATAAATCATCTAGATAACTTTTAGGAGAAGGTTGAAATCGTATCCATTTAGAAGATGGAATAAGCTAAGAGCCGATAATAGGAGGGAAGAGAGACCTGGGTCACCACCTGATTAAAGCTTTCGGCGCCTAAGGGGACTCCCCGCTGTTAACGAGCCCCAAGCGGGGCAAGGAGTTAGCGCCGGCGAAAAAGATTAAGAGGCTCCATACAGACCTTTAACTACATATTTAAGCTACATGCCACAACATCGCCTCTTTTGAAAGTTGCAAAAAACCTTTCTCTGTCCTAAGATAAACTATGTATGGTAGTCGCTAATTGGCGCCACCACGTTTGCGGTCGTGGCCCCTCGCGATAGTCGCCCACTATGGCTAGGCGCGAGGCGAGTGAAGTTTTAGCTATTATTCAGGATTTTTAGGATAAATCGCCCGTATTAACAAATTATGGTTTTTCTGGAATGAACCCGTAAGCTTTAAGAATTCGACTCCGTTATGGAAAAAATGGCGATATAGGCGCTTCAGATAAACAAAGCGCTTGTAAGAGAACCAGAATATGGTGATTCGCGAGAAGCGTTATGAAGAACATTAACACCAGCGTTCAAGATTTCTCAACTGTTATTTCCGATAACCTTGTATACGCCGACAAAACAAAACACGTTTGGGAACTGGCGAAAACGAAAGGCGCGTATTTTTTATCAAGACCAAGAAGGTTTGGCAAATCACTCCTTTTAAGCACATTCGAAGCGCTTTTCAAAGGAACTTCGGATCCAGATCAAAACCCGCAAGGATATTTTAAAAATTTATGGATTAGCGGAAAAGAAGCGAACTATGATTTTAATGATAACTACCCTGTTATAAATTTATCGATGACTATGACAAATTTTTCTCCAGAGATCGTTTCACGCGCCATCCAAACAAAACTCCAATATGTCGCCACTTCTTACGGCTTGTCACTTAATGACGATATTCCTGAAGCAATGTTTAGGAGCCTCATATCAGATCTTAAGAGCAAGTATAATAAAAACGTCGTATTGCTTATCGACGAATATGACGATCCCGTTAGCTCAGTTATCGACGATCCATATTTGGCGGAAAAGAACGCGAGGGTTTTAAGAGGCTTTTATTCCATTCTCAAAGAAAACCAAAGAAATTTACGTTTCGCGATGCTCACTGGCGTTACGCGCTACCTCTTATTATGGGATTCTGGAGTTCTTAACCATCTAAATGACTTAACAATGTTGGAAAAACGCGCGGATATTTGTGGATTTACTTATGAAGAATTTGATAATTGTTTCGCGGACCGTTTCCAAATAACACTGGACATATTTAAAAAGAAAGGACTTTTAGGCAAAAATTGTGGTGTCTCTGACTTTCGCGAGGCGATATTTAAGCAATATGATGGATATAGCTGGGATGGAAATACTAGAGTTCTTAATCCATATTCGCTTCTTAACGCGTTTGAGAATGGAAATTTAGATAATTATTGGTTCTCTATCGAGCC
>JAISCZ010000091.1 GCA_031265205.1 Deltaproteobacteria bacterium | reverse complement strand
CTGAACTGACAATCGGTCATTTCTTAATGCCAAATAAAGACTACTAATTAGGGAAATATGCCATATAAGGTATCATTGTCCGTCTGGCTACTTCGGTGAAGGGTTTTTGCACTTTCATCTTTGTTGCTTAATTTCAGCCTTGTTGGATTTTCCTCCGCCAGCTCTACTACGGCGGCAACCAACCTCCAGGCGCTCCGGGGAGTTGATCTTCGTTATTTAGAATCTTAATATATATTAAACCATCGGTTTGGCTTATCGCGCGATTAGTATCATTCACAGTGACAGGCGCAGCCACTTTCTCTTGCGCTAATGTCTGACATTAGGATATAATACTGAGTAAGCTAGTCTCCTAAGAGACCTGCCCTGAAATAACATCCTTTACATCGTCTAAGTCGAAGACGAACATGGGATATGAAACCCGACTTGAATTGTTTAACCAGCTAGAGGAGTTCATGGCAAGGCCACTTATCACGTATGTGATATCACTCCGCCCAAATGTCTTTGGAAAGATGGCACCTGACGCCTTATCCTCAATAATTTCACTGGTTCAGGCAGTTCCTAAAACAAATACCGAAGTGGACTTCCTGATAGTCAGCAACGGCGGCGATGAAATGATTGATCATGAATTATTTGGCGGAAGAGAGTAATCTTAATAGAATAATAGCTTTCGTATTGTATCTGATTTTCGGGTAAATTATTGATAGTTATCTACCATACGCCGCCAAATACAACCAATAACATGGATGAGGGATAGTAAGTGACAATCGACATAACAAAAAAACCAGTCTTACGCGCTTTGCTGAAAGAAGCCATTTCCGCAAAAGAAGATGCGGTGACTGCCGCTTTAGTAGTGGATCTCGCAAGGGATAATGTCTATGCGGCCATCAGTACTGGATCTCCCGACAATGCCCTCGCGGCAGTCAACATAAATTTGCCGAACGGCCAAACAGCTCTTGATGTTCTTGACAAGCTAAGAGTCATTTCGGATACCGCCATAGCCATCAGTGATCCTGATGCGGCCACTATCGCAAGCATATATCAAACCACCAGTACTGTCGTCTGCGCCTCTGTAAATAATTTGACATCGGCATGTGATATCGCAAACAAGTTCGTTACAGATTCTTCGCTGCCTGCCACCGAATCATCCAACACTCTCGGTTATGAGAATTCGGAATGGTTGGGCGCCGGGTGTATACTTGTAATCGCTATAATCGTTTGTTTCTTTATCTGGTTGAATAAACAATGACGCAAATGCGCCTCGCACGAAAACTCCTATGACCGCCTTTAATACCCTTTTAAGAAGCGGCTTTTGGGCCGGAGCATCCATTTCAGATTCATTGTTCAGCTCACACCGCTTGTCCCCAAAAGTCTCCAAATGAACAGTCAATCTCCTACTAATTTCGATGTCCTGAGAAGTTATGGGAGCCTCATTAACTTGCTAAACGACAGATGAGTTAACAAAATAATTGCCAGATTTACAACCTAAAATCCCAGAAAATTATACCGCGATACTATAATTAAAATAAACTATCGCCTAAAAAGCGAAGTAGAGTAGCCAACTGGCGCGGTGTCCTCTTTAAACCGATTTCCAGTAAGCTATCAACGGACCAGCCGCGCCAATTTCTTGCGGCTGGCTTTCGCTCTAAACCTCACGATTCCGCGCGCGTATAGGGATAGTCTTGAAATATCCCAACAGATCAGTGTCCACCACATTCAGACACCGGTCTCCGTTCAACAAACGCTGAACCTTTCCCGCGGCCTCTTTGGCGCTCCTCCCCTCTCGGGAAGCGCGCGTCTCGTCGGACGGCTCCCTATCGAAAACGCCACTTTGAAGTAAAATATCCGGCTCTCGCGCGACCATGTCCTTATATTTGGGGATTTCCAAAAGCCGCGGCTTGCCGTTCTCCTTAAGAATGAGCTTCCTCCTAACGGCTCCGGGTTCTAAAGTCTTTTCCCGGTGTTCCTCCGCCAGCGCGTCAAGCCACTCTTTCCTCCAGACCTCTTCGAGCGTCTCAAAAAGATTCTCCATCCACGCCCGGAGCCCTTTTTTCAGCCTTCTGTCTCAGATAAGCCTCCGCAAGATCCTCTCGGTCGCGGACTTTGTCATAGAGAGTAAAATTTGAGGCCCGGCTCGCGTTTCTCTTTTTCGCGCGCCGCCGTACGCTGGCTATGAACCTTTTCAGGGATTTTTAGGCCGCCCAATCTCTCAGTCCTTTCCCGCTTCCGACGCGCGTTTCAAACCAAGGGCCATTCCCTCCCTCGGCGCGGTCCGCTTTCCTCGGCCCCGCGACCTATCCGGCGCCCGGTAAACCAGAAAGGCCACTCCGGCCTCGCGCCGGCGCTGTGCCGACGGCGAAACGCGCGCGGCGTTCCCCCGCGCCACGCGGGGGGTGGATAGCGCGACGGATGGCGCGCCAAAGGCGAAAAACGTCCTTCGAGGCCCTTTAGTCCTCGTCGTCGTCAAAAGGCTCCGCGTCGCCTTCGGGCTCTAAATCCAAGTCCGGGGAGGGCTCTTTGATAGGCTCCTCGCCCATGGTTTGCGAAAAAACGTTGGGAAGGGTGAAGGCCTTGATAAAGAGGGCCTGGCCTTCGTCGTCAAAGGTGAGGAGCGCCCCCTGCAGGCAGGGGACGCTCTGGCTGGGCGAAAACTTCTGGCGCCGGCCCGTCAACAGGGAGGCGAGCACCGCCTCCTGCCTCATGCCGATGATGGAGCCGTGGGGACCGCTCATGCCCACGTCGGTAATATAGGCCGTGCCTTTCGGGAGAATTTGGGCGTCATTGGTCTGGACGTGGGTATGCGTGCCCACGACCGCGCTGACCCTCCCGTCCAGATAAAGCCCCATGGCCTTTTTTTCCCCGGTGGCCTCGGCGTGGAAATCCACGATAGTCACGAGGGGCGCCTCCACGCGCAGTTCCTCCAAAATCCGATCCACCGTCTTAAAAGGGCAGTCGAGGGAAAAATTCATGAAACTGCGGCCCATGACGCTGACGAGCGCCACCTTTTGCCCAGTGGGCGATAACGCCACGCCCCAGCCCCTCCCCGGGCAGGGGGAGGGATAATTAGCGGGCCGCAGAACCCTGGGCTCCTGATCTAAAAAATCCTCGGCCTCGCGGTAATGGAAACTGTGGTTCCCGCCGGAGAGAAGGCTTATGCCCTGGTTGAGAAGCTTGCGGGCCACGGCGCGAGTGACTCCCACGCCCCCGGCCGCGTTTTCCCCGTTGGCGAGGGTCACGTCCACGCCCTCGCTCCTCGCGAGGGGGCGTAAATTCGCGTGCAGCGCCCGGCGACCGGCGTTCCCGAAAATGTCCCCCAAAAAGAGGATCTTTAACATCAAGGCCTTTCTTTAGTCTTTTGGCCCCCGGAGAGGGAAGCGAAAACGCCGATCAGGCAGAGGGGAGCGAAAATGGCGAAGAGAATCCGCGCCGCGTCAATAAAAAGGGGATAAAGCTCCGGAGTCACCTCGCCCGACCCGATGACCTTGGAGAAAATGAGGGTCGTCACGGCGATGGAGGTTATCTGGCCCGTGAGCCTGGTCACGGTGATGACCCCCGAGGCCTGGCCGATGCGGCGCGGCGGCACCGAACTCATGATGGCGTTGGAGTTAGGCGCCCCGAAGAGGGCGAATCCCGCCCCGCAAAGAGACATGGCGACTATTATAAGGGCAATGGGGGTCTCTTCGCCCAAAAAAACGGCCAAAAGGACGATTCCCGCTAAAATTACGGCGAGCCCTAAGGCCGAAAGCTTGCCGGCGTCGTGGCGGTCGGAGAGTTTTCCGGAATAGGGCGTGATGGCCGCCTGGACCAAGGGCTGGGCCACTAAAAGAACCCCGGTCAGGGCCGGGGAAAAGCCCTTGGAGTACTGAAAATAGAGGCTCAGAAG
Source organism: Deltaproteobacteria bacterium (assembly GCA_031265205.1). GTDB lineage: Bacteria > Desulfobacterota > Desulfarculia > Adiutricales > Adiutricaceae > JAISCZ01. Next base: position 125,903 of record JAISCZ010000091.1, on the reverse strand, counting down.
CGGGGTGATGCTGAAAGACCCGAGATAGCTAATATAAGCCGCCAGGCTCGAAAAGGAAAAGCGCCTACTCCCCGTAAAGAGACTCATGTCCAAAAGCGGGCTGGACGAGCCGGAGTTGACCCACAGGAACCCCACAATGAGGACCGCCCCGCCCACGAGGGCCGGCAGGGCCCAAAAAACCCCGATGGAGGCGAGCCCCGTAAAGGCGAAAGCGATCCCCAAAGCCCAGAGGACAAAGGCCGCGATATTCATTTTCTCGCCGGCGGCGCGAGAGTCCTCGCCCTTGACCCGGTAAAGCAGCGCGAGGGGCGGCAAGAGACTCAAAGACGAGAACCAGAAAAGGGCCTCCCAGCCCCAATGCTCCACCAGAAAGCCCGCCACGAGGGGACCTACGCTTAAGCTGACGTAGACCGAGCCTATCACGAGCCCTAAGACCTTGCCGCGCTCTTCCTTGGGATAGGCCTCGGCCACCATGGTGGTGACCGTGGTGAAAAAGGTGACGAGCCCGATTCCGGTGACCGCCCGGGTTATCAGCAAAAAGGTCGCGCCCTGAGCCAGGGCGCTCCCCGCCGAGCCGATAATGGCGATCCACATGCCCCAGACGGAGAGCTTCCTGCGGCCCCAGATTTCCGAAAGGCGGGCCACCGGCGCCGAGAAAGCCGCCATGGCCAAGAGGCAGGAGAGCAAAAGCCAGCCAATCTGCACGGCCGAAAGGCCCAGGGAGCGCTCCAGGGCGGGGGCCGCGATATTGACGCCGGTAAAGCTGATGTTGCCGAAGATATTCGAGCAGATGGCCGTCACGAGGATGAGTTTCCGCCTTTTCCGCGCCTCTTCCTCGTTTTGGGGGAAAGTCGCCCCGCCCCCCTCCGGCGGCGGGCCCTGGGGGGGATCCGCGGGGGAAAAATTACGGTGGTCGCGAGTCAATTCTTTACGCCTTTAAATCCTTCCAGAAGCCTTCCGGGGAAGATTCGCCCCCCGCCCCCAAAGCTGGAGGCCGGAGGCCGTTTTCCTCCCCCAAGGCTCTCGCGGGAAAAAAACCCTGGCGGCCCCATCGGCCCCCACGGGGGATCTTTCCCTTCCTTGTGGCGGAAACGCCCTTCCAAAGGGCGCGGAGCGGGGGAAAAACTTCCCCGCGCGGCCCGTGGCGGGCCCGCGCCTTTCCGCCCCCTCCCCAAGGGCCCCTGCGGGCGCTCCGGCCCCAGGGCCCCCCAAAGGGGCTTTTCCTCAGCCCTTAACTTAACACAGAGATCGCGAAGATTCTTGCGGAGAGGTCAAAAACCCTGGGGGAAAAGCCGCCTTTTGGCCCAGCCCTCGCGGGCGCCCCCAGAGGCGTTCGGACCCTCGCGCCCGGGGGGCGAGCCGCCTCTCGCGCCGGGCCAGCGCGCCAGCGCGGGAGAAAAATCCCCCCTCCGGGCCCCCTTGTTTGTTTTTCGCGCCTTTTTCTTTGATCTCGCCAAAAAAAGTTTGGCGCCGCCAGCGACCATCGCCCCGCGCTGGAGAGAGCGCGAAAAATAGCGCGCGAGAGACGAGAGAATGGAGCCCTTCGGAAGAATAGGGCCTTTGAAAGAATAGGGCCTTTGAAAGAATAGGGCGCGGAAGAATGGCGGCGAGAAAAGAGAGAGGGCGCGGTGGGGACGCTGGCGTAAACTCGTATTGGGCGCGACCGGAGAGCGTCTTAGTCGCTCGCGCGTCCCGCGAGCGCGAAAGGAACGCGAGCGCGAAAGGAGCGCGGCCCCAACAAGGAGCGCGAGCCGCGCGAAAGAGCGGGGGCCGCGCAAAGGAACGCTGGCCGCGCTTTCCTGGCGGCGGCGCCTGACGCGCCCCAAACGCCGCGCTCTTTCGCGTAAAGCCTACGCCGGACCTTCTCCGCCGTCGGCTCAAAAAGCCCATGAAAGGCCTAGCGCCTTGACTTTTAGGCTCTTTTTCAGTTTTATTAAGCGCGGGTTCGACCTCCCCTTTCACCCCCGCGGCCCCACGCGCCCGCGCGAAGTCGCGGTTTTTCAAGGAATTATGGCAATGACTGACATTCTAGCTCCCATGAGCGGCAACATCTGGAAAATTCTCATCAAAGAAGGCGACTCCGTCCAAGCCGACGATGAGCTGATCATCATGGAAGCCATGAAAATGGAAATACCCGTCGCCGCCCCCGCCAACGGCGTCATCAAAACCCTCGCGGTCCACGAGGGAGACGCGGTCGACGCCGACAAAGTCCTGATCACGCTGGAATAACGCCGCCCCGCCCCTCGCCCCCTGGGGCGCGTTCCCCCTTTCGCCGAGGCGCTTAAAGGGTCGTTTATGCCCATTGACGCACACGTCCATCTCGCCTCGCCACCCTTAATCGAAAACCGGGAAAAATACCTCCGCGGGGAGGAAGGCCTCGCCGCCCTCTACGCCTCGCCCAAGGCCAAAATGGTCGGAACGGCGGAACTGCTCCAAAATATGGCCGCCGAGGGCGTGGACCGAGCCCTGGTCATGGGTTTTCCCTTCCAAAAAGAGGAAAACGCCCAGAGCTATAACGACTGGCTCCTGGAGGAATGCGCCCGTTACCCGGACAAGCTCCTGCCCCTATGCGCCTTTGACCCCCGGGCCCCCTTCGCGGAAAAACTCGCGGCGGATTTTCTGGAGAGAGGCGGTTTCGGCTTGGGGGAACTGTGCGTCTACGATAGCCCCCTTTCCCCTCCGCTCATCGCCCGCCTCCGCGCGCTTTCCCTTATCTGCCGGAATTACGACGCGCCCATCCTGGTCCACGTGAACGAGCCCCTCGGCCATTCCTATCCCGGGAAAGCCCCCATCGCGCCCCAGGAGATCCTGGAGCTGGTCCGGGAGACGGAGGGCGTCAAACTCATCCTGGCCCATTTCGGGGGAGGGCTTCCTTTCTGGGCCTCCCTGAAGAAGGGAGTCCGGGAACATCTCGCGCGCGTCCGCTTCGATCTCGCGGCGACGCCTTTTATCTACAGCCCCAGCGCCCTTAAAGCCGGGATCGCTATTTTGGGGCCGGAGTATTTTCTTTTGGGGACGGATTTTCCGCTCCTCGGGTACTCCCGCTACTTACGCTTTTTTCAGGACGCGGGCCTCTCCCCAGCCGAAATCGGGGTGATAGTCGAGGATAACCCGCGCTCTTTCTTAGGGATCACATGACGGACGAGAATTGGCTTTCGGTAACTTTCAGCGCTCCCCCCATCGCCGCCGAGGCCCTCTCCGGCGCCCTTTTTGAGGCCGGGGCCCAAAGCGTCTGGGAGGGCGAGCCCGACCCCGAAGGGCGGGCCGTCCTTTCCGCGGCCTTCGGGGCGACGGAAGCCATCCGCCTCATGGCGGATCTCCCGCGCGCCCTCCAGGACGCGGCCGAGGCCTTCGGCCTAAGCCCCCAAAGCTTTGGCCTGTCCATGACCCTGATTCCCGTGGTGGACTGGGAGGAGGAGTGGAAAAAGGACCTCGCGCCCATCCGGGTGGACGACGCCTTAATCCTCGCCCCCACCTGGTGGGAGGGGGACTTGGGGGAACTTAAGGGGAACGCCGACCCGCCGCCGCGGATTCTTCGAATTGACCCGGGGGCGGCCTTCGGCAGCGGTCGCCACCCCACGACCTTCCTCTGCCTCAAGCTGCTCGCCAAGCTCCAGGCGGAAGGGCACTCCTTTGCGCGGATACTGGATATCGGCGCGGGCAGCGGCGTTTTGGCCCTCGCCGCGGCCCTCCTTTTCCCGGATTCCCGCGCGGTCGGCGTCGACAGCGACGCCGCGACCGTCGAGGTCGCCGAGGGCAATAAAAAAGAAAACGGCCTGGGCGATCGCGCCGAGTTTTCCGCGCGGCCCCTAACCGATCTGAACGGGGACTTTGACCTCGCCCTCGCCAACATTACCCTAAACCCTCTCCTGGAGCTGGCCCCGCGCGTCGCGGCTATCTTTAAAAAACCCGGTCGCCTCATTGTCTCGGGGCTCATCGAGAGCCAAGTCCAGGAAATCTCCGCCAAATATCAGTCCCTGGGCTTTCATCCCTTGGAATTCTTCGTCCAAGGGGAATGGGCGGCCCTCCTCCTCGCGCGGGTCAGCGACGGGCCCTTGGGCGCCGACGTCCCTTTGCCCGCCCCCCAAGTCGTCCCGGAGCCCTCCCTGGAAACTAAACCCGGACGCGCCGACGGACCCCAGAGCTAAATGAGAACCATCCGGCTTTACTTCGCCCCCCAAAGCCCGACGGCGGCCCCGCCGCGGGAGGGCGAGGAGGTGGAGTTGGCCCCCCCGGAAGCGAGCCACGGCGTCTTGGCCTTAAGGCTTCAGATCGGAGACCCCTTGGAGCTTGTCGGGAGTTTGGGGATCGCGCGGGCCGAAGTGACCTTCCGCGCCAAAAGCCCCGAGCCCGCCTTAAGGGTCCGTCTCCTTTCCCCGTGGACCCGCTTGGAGCGCCCCGAGGGGCCCGTTTTGGCCATGGCCATCGTGCGCCCCGCGGCCTTTGATCTTATCGCGGCCAAGGCCGTGGAACTGGGGGCGAGCGCCCTCATTCCGCTCTTCGCCTCCCGTGGCCGGGTCCCCCGCGCCCAAATAGGCGAGGCCAAAAGGGAACGCTGGGAGCGCCTCGTCCGGGAAGCCCTCAAAGTTTCGGGGAGAGACGCCCCCTTCGCCCTCCACGGCCCTTTAACCTTAGACCAATTTTGGCCTATAGCCCGCGCGCGTTACGCCCCCAGCCCCCTTTGGCTCCTGGACCCTCTTGGGTCCCCGCCGCCTTTCCCCCTCCCGCCCAATCCCCTCTTGCTGGTGGGGCCCGAGGGCGGCTTCTCCCCGGAGGAAAAAGAAAAAGCCCGCGCGGAAGGCTTTACCCCCGTCTCTCTGGGCCGCGCCAATCTTAAGGCGGAAACCGCCGCCCTCGCCGCCTTGGCCTTGGTAACCGTCGGCCAAAGCCTCGGCGAGGCCCCTCCGCCCACGATTGAAAGGATTAACCCCCGGGGAGAGGGATAAATCCCTCCCATCGCGGGAAAAGGCCTCCGGCTTTGGAAGCCCGCGGTCGATGGACATAGCCTCGCCTCAAGGCGGGCTTTTTGCGCGAAGGCCCAGGCGAGCGCCCCGCGCTCCTCGCGGAAGCTTCAGCGAGCGCGGCTTTCTTTTTTTGGCGGCGAGGCCCGTTTTTCTTTATACTGGAGGCGCGGACGGCGCGTTTCTTTTGAAAGGCGCTCGCGGCGAAACCCTTTTAAGGAAAATATCCGGCGCCAGGCCGAGTCTTTTCCCCCTCGCCCTTAAGCCTTCCGCGCGCGAGCTCGCGCCTTCCGGCCTTCGCGCCTTCCGGCCTTTTCGCCTTTCGCGCCTCCGGCCTTTTCGCCTTTCGCGCCCTCCGGCCTTCGCGCTTTCCAGCCTTTTCGCCTTTCGGCCTTTGTGGGAGCCAGCATGATAGACATTACCCCCGTCGCTCTCGACGAGTTGACCGCTTTTTTTCGCGGTCGCCAAGTTACTTCAGCGGTGCGCGTTATTCTGCCCCCCGCCTCCTGCGGGGGAGGCGGACAGCTCTCCTTGACCGTGGACAGTCCCGACGAAGACGATTTCTTCGCGCGGGCGGGCGATCTAACCCTCGTTATCCGCAGAACCCTCTTGGAGCGCGTCGGCAAAGTAACCATTGACTACCAAAGCCAAGGACGCGAGACCGGCTTCGTGGTCATCCCGGAAAAAATCCTCCCCCCGGCGCCCAAAGACTGCGCGCGCTGCCTCGGCTGCGACGCGTAACTCTTTTTCCCTCACGCTTCAGTTAATTTTCTCTCCCGCGCCCGCTATTTTTCCCTCCCGCCCCAATTTATTTTTCCCTTCCGCGCCAGTTTAGTTTTTCCTTCCGCGCCAGTTTAGTTTTTCCCCATGCCCAATTCCTCTTCCTCTACTCCCGCCACCGAATCCTACGAAAACCATCCCCTCTGGGAAGACCTTCGCGCTATCCCCCCGGAAAAAGTGGCCGAGCGCGCGGGCGCGACTTTTACCCTGGCGGGGGATAAACCCGTTTTTAGGGTTAATTTCCTGGGGGGAATCCACGAAATCAACCTCCAAGAGCGCGCTATCCTCGCGCCCCCAGGCTACGGCGCTCCGGGGTATCAGGACGCGGTGGTCCTCCTTTCCTATCTGGTCGCTTCCGCCAACGGCCTGGCCCCGGGGCTTTCCGAAAAAGAAGTGGGCCCTTGGGGACTGCCCTTGGGCGACTTTTTTTTCAAGGGCCCCCATGAGCTGGCTAAACAACCCCTGGCCGAGGCCTTTGGGGAAGACCCGCGGGCCCTCTTCCAGCTCGCCCAGAGCTTGGGAGCGGAACCGCACCATCAAAACGCCTTCCGCTGGAAGGTCCTGCCCTTTGTGGAACTCTACTGCTACCTGGAGGAAGGGGACGACGAATTTCCGGCCGAGGCCAGGTACAACTTTGACTCCCACGCCCACTACTATCTCCCTCTGGACGCGATCTTCGCGATGGTCAACCTTGTCGCCTCTTTTTTGATTTCCCGGAAAACCGTATAAACGCCCCCTCGCGACGCCTTTTAACCCTCGAAGCCTTCTTGTTTCGCGATGAAAAAAGTAGTTATGAATGTATCTCAAGAAAAAATGGAATTAATCAATTCCATTAATTTATCAGGAAAAACAGTAAGCGAAATCGCCAAAGAATATAAAGCTCTCGGATTAGGATTGACGGATTTAGAATCAATATTGGTCGATAACATTTTAATTGAATCTAAAGACATTCTTGATTATCTTAAGGATAAATAGCATGGAGCTATTATCTAAAGATAAAATTATTGAAATTAACAGTAAAATTGAGCCAAATTCTAATATTATTAATGGCAATCTGATAACTTCATATGAAGCGTCTCTTCCTTACTGCTCAACAATTTCCCTTAAATTATCGGCGATTGCCAGATCTTTAATTAAAAATCATTGCTTTAGCGACGGAAATAAAAGAACCGCGTTTATTGTTCTTAAAATTTTATGTAAAATGAATAATATAACGTTAAATAATACGAATTTAGGCGATAAAATTTTATATATCGCTAAAAATAATTATGAAATTGATTATATATCTAACAATATATTATTTTTTACGTAACCGCGAACCACGCCCCAGCTAAAAACCGCTGCGTACTCCGAGAACTTCAGCCCCAGTCGCGCGCTTCCCCGCGCGACGCCTTCCCACGCGACCCACGCGTAGCCGCGAACGAGGCCTTCTTTCCCGTCACTTCCGTCCGCCGAGCTGAGGCTCCTCGCCTTAACCGCCTTGCTTTTCCCCTAAATCGTGCTTACCTTTGAGTAGGCTCCGAACTTTTCCCCGCCCCGGGGAGGCGCCACGCGCGCCTTCACGGGACGCGAAAAGATCGCGCGCGAAAATATAAAGCGCCCGGAGCGACTTCATAAGTTCCACTCCCGCTCAAAGGAGCGTTTATGATCCATATCACCCCCTTGGCTTTAACCGAGCTAACGTCATATCTCCAAGAAACCAAGTCCGAGCCCTCCGTCAGGGTCCACCTAACCCCCTCCAGCTGCGGGGGAGACGGCCTCTTGTCCCTTTCCGTGGACAAGGAATTCGCCAGCGACTTCGCCACCAAAGCGGGAGAGCTGCGCCTATTGATCGACAAAGGCCTCTTGGAGAGGACCGGCGCGGTCACCATTGATTTTAAACATGACGGCCAAGATTCCGGCTTCGTGGTGGAAACGGAAAAGATCCCGCCTCCGGGCGACGGCGGCTGCGACGGCTGCTCCGGGTGCTTTTACTAAAAAATCGCGCCTCTTTCCCCAGATTTGCCCCAACGGGCGAGCGAGGCCTCGCGGCCTCGCTTGGGCGTTGGGGCTTTTTTCAATCCAATGAGGCGGTCCGCGCTTCCATCGAGAGAACGCGCCTTCCCGTCTGGCCAACCTTGGCGGCCTGGGCGGCCTCGCCCGCCTCGCGGCGCCGCTTGCCCCGCCAGGGAAGGCGTTTACCAAGGCGAGTTCCCTGACGCCCTTTCCCTTATCGCTCCGCGCGCCTTGTTCCGTTTTTCCCCGTAATCCACCAAGTTTCCGTTTCTCGCGCTTTCTTTCGGCTCTCCTGGGCCTCGTTCTCTCGCCTTTAAGGCGCCCCTTGTTTCTTTCCGCCCGCGCGCCGTCCCCTTGACGCGCCCTGAGGGGAGATCCCCCCAAAGGCCTCGCGCGGCCCCGGAAAATCTCTTAAATCCCTTGAAAATCCTGGGGCTCTTAGACAAATTTTCATCCTTTTTATCTTCTACGTCTTTTTTATCTTTTCCGCCCTATTTATCTTTTTCTTCTTTTTGAGCTTTTCCGCCTTTTTGAGCTTTTCCGCGTCTTTTTGGATCGCCCCAGACCCTTTGGGTCCCGCCGCGCGCGCGTGACCTATTTTTTTTGACATAAACTAGTGATATCTTATTATATATAATTATATGTTTTTCACGGCTAAATTGAGCTATTACAATTTTTACGTGATTTTTTGACGGCCTTTCTAAAAGCGCCTTAAAAAGAGCGCCTCCGCGCCAAGTTCTTTTAAAATCCCTTTTATTAACTCGCTATTTCTCCCGTAGCGGGAAAGCGGATCTTTTTTCGCGCAAAAAAAACGCCAGCCCACCCCCCGCGATTATCCCTCCCCCCTTTTGGAGCGCGACTATGGCCCATTGGCCTGTAACGCGTTGATTATCGGCCAATTTTTGGCCAGCGCCACTTGTCACAAAAAATTAATATCAATCAATTTTTTCGTGAAAGTTAACTAATTAGTCATTAATTATATTTTTTTCACAGAAAAAAACGAAAAAAATTACCGCCAAACCCTTGCCAAATCAAATTTCGTGACTATCTTTAAAAGCATGGAGGGAATCGACCTCCCCGATAGTCGCCTCGCGATATGTCATTGGATCCAGCCCAATTCAAACGGGCGACACGCTAGCGGCTATCTCAATTCTCCTCGGGCCTCCCCTCTTCCTCGCGACGCGTAGGAATACCCGGCCGCTCGGATGCTTTTTAAGTTTCCTATTCTATGGCAATGGCGCCCAATGGCCTGGCCACCCGGAGTTTTGAATGAAAAATAATAACGCGCGCGTGAGCGACGCTCCCGCGCCGGAACGCGACGACCTCCGCGTAGAGTATTCACAGACGGATATAGAGCTCCCCGATTTCATGAACCTCCTGCCGATGGCGGAGCTCAATTCCTTTCCCGGTCTTTCCTCCACCATCGCGGTGGAGGAACAAGTCTCCCAGTTAGTCGTGGACCGCAGCGTCCACGGCGACGGGCTGATGGCCCTTTTCCCCTTAAGGAGCTTGGACGTGGACGCCCACAAGCTCTCTTCCGAAGATTTCTACCCCATGGGCGTGGCCGTCAAGATCCTCAAAGTCCACGAGCACGAGTCCGGCAAACTCAAAGTGACCGTCCAGGGCCTTTCCCGGGTCACCTTTTCCCAGATCTTCTCCGGGGATATCCCCACGGTCCGGATCATCCCCCAATGGGATTACGGGAACGCCCATGACGGCTCGCTCAGACCTTTGATCCTGGAAGCCAAGAGACTCTACGCCGAGGTTCTGACCCTCGTCCCCGGCTTGCCCGTGGACCTTTTTAAGATCAACACCCTTTTGGACGAGGAGCCGGTCATCCTGGCGGACCTCATCATGGCCTCCCTACCCTTAAAGAGCCGCGCCAAGGCCGAGTATCTCTTAATCGCGGGCCTCAAGCACCGTTACCTCAAGCTCCTGGAGCACCTCACCATCGAGGTCTCCAACCGCCAGGCCGGCCGGGCCATCAGCCAAAGGATCGAGGCGGGTCTCGACCGGAGGCAGAAAGAATTACACCTGCGCGAACAGCTCAAGGCCATTAAGGCCGAGCTCGGGGAAAGCGAGGAGCTGGACCCCCAGGGCCATCGGGCGCTCCAAGAGCGCCTCGCGGCCCTGCCTCTCCCGGAAGACGCCCGCGCGACCGCTGACCGGGAAATGGAGCGCCTCAACGGCACGCCCCAGCAGTCCGCGGAATATGGGGTCATCCGGCACTACCTGGAATGGGTCGCGGATCTCCCCTGGGGCAAGAGCGACCAGGAATCCCTGGACCTGGGAAAGGCCCGTGCCATCCTGGACCGCGACCACTACGGCCTGGAAAAAGTCAAAAAGCGCGTCTTGGAGTTCCTGGCGGTGCGCAAGCTCGCCGCGCGGGGCGCCAAAACGCCGATCCTCTGCCTGACGGGCCCTCCGGGAGTGGGGAAAACCTCCCTTGGGCGCTCCATCGCCGAGTGCCTGGGCCGCAAGTTCGCCCGTCTCTCCCTGGGCGGCCTCAAGGACGAGGCCGAGATTAAGGGGCACCGCCGCGCCTACGTGGGGGCGCGCCCCGGCCGCGTCCTCGCGGGCCTCAAGAGGGTCGGCGTCAACAATCCGGTCTTCCTCCTCGACGAGCTCGACAAGATGGCCACGAACTCCCAGCACGATCCGGGAGGCGCCCTCTTGGAGGCCCTGGACCCCGAGCAGAACGAGACCTTCATGGATAATTTCCTGGAGATCCCCTTCGATATCTCCCAAGTCCTCTTTATCCTCACCGCCAACGTCTTGGAGCAGATCCCCGCCCCCTTGCGCGATCGGCTGGAAGTGATCGAGGTGAGCGGCTACGCCGTGGACGAAAAGAGCGAGATCGCCCGCAAGCACCTCTGGCCTAGGGAACTCGCGCGCCACGGCCTCAAGCCTAAGGAACTGACCCTTTCGGCTCCCGTCCTGGAGACTATCATCACCACCTACACCTGGGAGGCGGGCTGCCGGGAACTCACGCGGCGCTTAAGCGCTTTGGCCCGCAGCCGCTCCATCGCCAAGGCCGAGGGCAAGCCTTTTAGCCGGTCGGTCTCCTTGGACGAGCTCCCCGCGCTCCTTGGGCCGCCCCGCCGCCTCCCCGAGGTCAAGGAAAACAAGCCCCAAATCGGCGTGGTCACGGGACTCGCCTGGACGGCCGGGGGCGGGGACATCATGTTTATCGAGGCCGTGGGCATGCCCGGCCGGGGGAAACTCTCCTTAACCGGCCAGCTGGGCGACGTCATGAAAGAGTCGGCCCAGGCCGCCATCAGCTACGTGCGCTCCCGGGCCCGCGAGTGGCGCCTGGACGACGGATGGTTTAAGAACCACGATATCCACGTGCACCTCCCCCAGGGCGCTATCCCCAAAGACGGCCCCTCGGCCGGGGTGGCCCTGGCGGTCGCCATCGTCTCCCTGGTCAGCTCCCACAAGGTCCGCGCGGACGTGGCCATGACCGGGGAAATTAGCCTGCGGGGCCTCGCGCTGCCCGTGGGGGGGATCAAGGAAAAGCTCCTCGCCGCCAAACGGGCGGGGATCAAGACCGTCCTGATCCCCAAGCGGAACGAGCCGGACTTGGAGGAGTTTCCGAAGGAGCTTTTAAAGGGCGTGAACGTCATCCCCGTAAGCTCCCTCGACCAGGTCCTGGCCAGGGCGCTCGTGGCCGAGCCGGTGGCGGTGGGAGAACTCCCCACCTTCTGGGAAAAATTTGCCGCCGAGCTCATGGAAGAGGAAGAGGCGCGGATCCGCAAGGTCCCCGACCTCACCCTGGAAAAACTCTAGGGGGAAAAGAGAGCCTTTTAAGGCCAAGCGGAGAGGCGCGCCCCCGCGCCTCCCCGCTTGGAGACGGGAACGGCGCGCGGAAAGCTCCTTTTCGCGCTTAACGCGGCGCGCCCGTCAAGGGCGCGCGCCAGAAGCCCGGGCAAGGATAGCCGCGCCATCTCCCGCGCCTTCGCGAGGGAAGGTCGGGCGGAAATATCGCGGCGGGCGCGGATGAACCCGTTGAAGACGAAGGGGAGAGAGGGCGGAAAAAAAGCCGCTCTCTCTCCCCTTTTTAGTTTTGGCGATATTTCAGCTATTTTTTAGCCTTTTCCCGTAGCGGGCGGCCAGCGCGCCGCCAAAACGCCGCGAACGCCTCGAGGGACGCGAGCCCGCGCTTTCTCGCCAACTTAAGGTCAGGGGCGGCGGCAAAAAAAGCTCGCCTTAAGTGGCGCCCAAATTGCTTTCAAAGTCGCACAAAGCTATCACGGATTAGCGTGGTACGCTTGCGAACGAATTCTCTTTCCTTAAAGGGGATTTTGAGCGATACCTTCCAGGAGCGACACCATGGATTTCTACGAAGTTAATATGCCCACCGTTTTGGCAAGCAAATTTCCCGCCAACGTCATCCCGGCGGCGAACGGCTTAAAAGATATCTTAACCCTGATTCCAATGCTCAAATACGAAAATAATCAGGAAAAAGCTCTAAACCATTTAGCTAAACTTTTTTTGGACATGAATTTCGCGGGCGAAGCTTATCGGGCCGCGAAATTAGTCCCCTACGGCAAATACAGGGACGCTTCGGCTATTGTCGATATGATTGAAAAATTAAACTGTCGAGCTGTCGACATCAATTTAGAAATTATCACCACCTGTAATTTACGATGCCCAATGTGCTCCAACGCCGGAACAACCGGAAAGCCGTACGATCTTAACGGTAAAATAATGCCCCTCGACGTTTTTCAAGGCGTTTGGGACAAGATAAAAGAATTTACCGACACTTTGGTTCTGGTTGGACAGGGAGAAACCTTTACCCATCCCAAAATCTATGATATTTTAGACTATGTCGCGCCTAAACCTGTCCACATTGACACTAACGGCAACGTCAAGCTAGACGCCGATAGGATTGTCCGAAGCAGCATCAAAGAACTGGCTTTCAGTTTGGATGGGGTTGATCAACGCACCTATGAAAGATATAGGGTCGGCGGAAATTTTGATAAAGTCATTGAGAATATTAAGGCCGTTACTCGAGCCAAAAAGGATTTTGGCGGAGGGCCTATTATTTCCTTAAAATATGTCATTTTTAAGCATACGGAACCATACGTTGATGAAGCGCGTAACTTGGTGGACGAATTGGGCATGGATAAACTTAAATTTGTGCCTTGCCTTGTCCATCCTACTCATAGCGAAAAATTAATCAAAGACTTTCTGCCGTATGGAGCCGTTAAAAATAGGTCACGGATAAAATACGTAGATTTTAAAAATCTGACTCTGGGCCTCACCGATTACGCCGAATCACCGCATTGCATAGCTCCATTATCCAATCCTCAAATTAAAGTCAACGGAGACGTGACCATATGTTGCTCCTCTTTTGAGGTGGTCGGCAATATTTTTGAGAATACCTTTTCGGAAATCTGGCATTCCGAAAAATACAAGGCTTTTCGCAAAGAAATACTTTCCAATAGGCATCAGTTTTCTGACTGTCGGGCTTGCTCCAGAGAACACATTAACCTTGGCCATATTCTTGATGGCACTATTCTTGAATACCCGAAACCACAGGAGCCTTGTGAAGAGAGCACTTTATGGATCGAAAATCTTAAAATAGATCAGGAGTACGTCGATTATTTGACGAGCAATAACCTCTTCAAAGATATCGAATACTTCAGGCAAATGAACGTTATTCACCCTGACGTTACCATCCCGAATGGGTTTCGCTATGGTAAGGATATAAATGGCTTTAGAAATATTTCAATATCATAGACTTTCGCCATTTCAACGCGTCAACCCTAGGAGAAAAGACCATGGACATCTACAGAAATAATTTAGCTAAAATCATCGAGAACAATTTTCCTCCTTCAGTTCCCGGCGAGATTAATATTTTCAAAAATATTATTAGCGTCGCTCCGATGCTAAAATACGAAGACTTTCAGGAGAAAGCCTTAAATCAACTAGCGCGTTTGTTTCTTAACGCCGGATACTTCGGCGAAGCCTATAAGGCCGCGCGACTGGTTCCACCGGGAAAGTACGTGGAAGCCTCCTCCTGCGTTAATTTATTCGAAAATTTCCCTTGCCGCGGCCTTACCGTGAATTTAGAAATTGACGCCAACAACAATATCGGGTGCCCCCTTCCCCTTAGCGTCAAAACAGCGGAAAGCGGAAATATTTCGACCCAAAATGTCGAGACTATGCCGCTTGCCGATTTTAAGGGAATTTGGACCAAGATTAAGGATTATACCTCGCTTTTAGTGCTGGCGGGTCCTGGCGAAACCTTCCTTCATCCCAAAGTCTACGAAATAATTGACTACGTTACCCCCACGCCAATCCTTATTGAGACTAACGGGAACGTTCAAATCGACGCCGAGAGAATAGTTCACAGTTGCGTAAAAGAGCTAATCTTTAACGTGGATGCCGCCGACCAACGCGTCTATGAAAAGTTTCATATCGGTGGCGATTTCAAGAAAGTCGCGGATAACGTCAAGGCCGTTTCGGCCGCTAAAAAAGCGTTCGGAAAAGGCCCCGCGCTAACCCTTAAACATTTTCTTTTCAAGCATAACGAGCCTTATCTTGAGGAAATGAAACTTCTGACCAATCAGTTAGGCGCCGATATGGCTCAGTTCATTGGCGGCATTCCGCGCCCGTTCCATGGCGAAAATTTAATAAGGGAATTTATGCCTTGCGGCCTTGGCGCCGGCAATTGCCGCGTCGCGAGCGTTGATTTCGCGAACCAGAGCTTGGGGCTTAACGACGACTTGGATTCCCCTTACTGCTCGGTTCCGTATCTCAATCCCAGAATCAAGGTCAATGGCGACGTGACCGTTTGCCCCTCGTCCGCGCGCGTTGTCGGAAATATCTACGACAACTCTTTATTGGAAATTTGGTCCTCGGAAAAAAGCGTCGAGCTCAAAAAAGAGATCCTTTCCAACCGCTACCAACATTCCGATTGCCGGGCTTGCGCCAGGGCGCAAAACAACTTTGGCCGCCTCTTTGAGGGAACCGTTATGGAAAGGGAGAAGCCGCCCACGCCCAGCGAAGGCCATACGCTTTGGCTCTCAACTCTTAAAATTGACCAGGAGTATATCGATTATCTTGTCTCCCAGGGACTCTCCAAAGATATCGAGTACTTCAAAAAAACGAACGCCATCCACCCCGACGCCGTTATTCCCGAAGCGTTTCAAGCCATCCAGAACGCTACCGTCAACCCCGCGGCCTACCTCAACTAACTCGCCGCGAAATTAAAGCGCTTAATCCGCCTTCGCGCCGACAGCGCGCCACTTTTAGGGAGAAGCTCTCGCGACCCAAGAGCTTCTCCCTTATTTTTGGCGCGCCGCGCCGTTCGTTATAGCGATACCCGCGCCGACTTGACCCTTTACCCCTTCGCGGGCGATTTTGACACGCGCGTCCGGGCCGCCTAAAATCCCCCCATGACTCCCGTTATCCTCGAGACGGCCAAAAGCGTCATCGGCATCTACCTGGTGGGGCTATTGGGTTTTTATTTGGGCAAAAGCGGCTTTATTCCGCCTGAAAACCGTAAAATCTTCCCCAAACTCGTCACCTCCGTCGCCCTCCCGCCCTACCTCTTCGTCGAGGTCACTCGCTCCTTCAGCAAAGAAGAACTCTTAAGCCTCATTGGCGGGACCCTGGTCCCCATAATCTCCATCCTCGCCGTCTTTGGCCTGGCTCTCCTTTACGTAAAGATCTTCGCCCCATCGCCGCGCCGTCGCGGCCTCATCAGCGTGGGCTCGGCCACCTCCAACACCATTTTTATCGGACTCCCCGTCAATATCGCCCTTTTCGGCCACGAAGCCATCGTCTACGTTCTTCTGTACTTTTTCGCCAACACCACCTTTTTTTGGACTATCGGCAACTACGCCCTTAGCTTGGACGGCGCGAAAGCCCCCGGCCAATTTTCCAAAAACGCGGCTCTCCAAGCCATCTTGTCCCCGCCTTTTATTGGCTTTCTCCTGGGCCTCGCTTTTGTGACCCTCAATATCTCCCCGCCTCAGTTTGTCGAGGACTCCCTCTCTCTCGTGGGAGGCCTGACCACCCCCTTGGCCCTCCTTTTTATCGGACTCAGCTTAGTGGGAGCGACCCTCGCTTCCCTCAAGCCCAATACGGACCTCTGGGTAACCCTCGCGGGGCGCTTCGTCATAAGCCCCCTTTTGGTCTTCTTGCTGACCCGTTACCTTATCCCCGCCCCGCCCCTAATGACCAAGGTCTTCATCATCCAATCTTCCCTCCCAGCCGCCGCCAACCTCGCCCTCATGTCCGCCTACCACGGCTCGGACGCTACCTTCGCCTCCCTGGTGGTCTCTTTTTCCACCCTTCTCTCGTTAGTCACCATTCCTCTCTATATGGTTCTTTTTTCGCTCCTCGGGGTATAATATTTAAATCCCTTTTTAATTATTTATTTTCGCGCTCCTTTCGGCTAATTCCATTTCAATTGAAGAGCGAAGCCGCTTTCTTAATTATTTTTTAAAACGTCTTTTTTTTACGGTTTTTTATAAAATTTAAATTATCGCGTCGATTTTTCCAAATCATATTAAATTATGATATCTATCACCTTAATTTTATCTTTAAGATATTTAAACACTTTAAAATTGCTATAAGCGTCAAAATCATAGCAATTGATTCTATACACATTGGAGAATTTTGGCCCTTTGACGGACCTCCCTAAAATTATCCACCCCTCTGTTGAGGTCTATGACCCTCTTTTTGGGATCTATAACCCCCTTTTTAACGGTCTAAGAGCCATCATTTTCAAGAATCTCCCCCAAACAAGAAAATTTTGGCCCGCCGCGCTGGTTTGTGGAGAGAAAAAAGCCTCTCCACCCCCGTAAAAGCGGCGGAATCGCGCTAATAAATTAAAATCTCAATAATAAATAGAGGGAAAATCCAAAAATAATCAATTTAATAAATTTTTTGTCGATATTATAATAATATTAAAAATCAGAATTATCTCAAGGATTAAAATTAAAGATAAATAGTATTTTTAATTGACATTTCGCCTTAATTTAATATTTAGCGTTTTAAAAATAATTAATAATTCTCTCAAGGAAGACGGAGCAAATCGCCGGAGATTCCCTTAATAATTATCTCGCGCCAAATTAGACTTAAAAGCGCTTTTTTCTCAGCTATGTTCCCCTAAAATCGAGAGTAACGGTCAGATTTTACCTCAATCTTCGCTTCAAGACTATTTTAGGGTTTCGAACGCTTTTGCGGGGACAAGAAATTAATATTTAATTTTCAAAATAATCCCATTTAATATTTACGCGCAAAGCGATTTTTGGAAAAATGTTTCATAAATTAATCATTTAATTTAATAATCTTTAAAAAAATCGCGCAAACAATTCCCAATTAAATTCGAGAATAATAAATAATTAATATTGCCCCACTTGTCGCGCAAGACGATTAATAATTCCCAAATATAGTATTTTAATAACTGATTAAAAAATGATCGTTTCGCCAACTAAAATTAGCGTTAAAACGATAAAAAAATATAATTAATGAGCGCCACGCTTAATTAATTAAATTATTTAATCCCGCGCCCCAATACGCGAAAAATAATTGTTCCGCGCGCAACGCTTTTTCCCAAAATTGGCGCGAAAAAAATCCCCCTTCCCCGGCCAACGCGGGCGGGAAAGGAGGAATATATCCGCGCCTGGGCGCGCGGAGGGGCTTTTCCCGCGCGCGCTGGGCTTTTCCCAAAAAGCCTTAGGCTTTGGAAAAAACCCGCCGCTAAAGGCGGGGAGAGGCTAAAAGCGCAAAGAGGCCAGGCGCTGGGAGGCCTCGCGCAGCCTGTCCGCTTCCTGGACCAGAGCGAAGCGGGCGTAACCTTCGCCCGAGGGCCCAAAGCCGTTGCCGGGGGTGGCCACGATTCCCGCCTCGTTTAAAAGCTTGGAGCAAAAAGCGGCCGAGCTTAAGCCCCGCGGGGTTTTGACCCAGACGTAGAAGGTGTAGTCCGTGTGGAGGTAAGAAATTCCGGCTTTATCCAAGCCTTCGGCGATGACCTTCCGGCGCTCGGCGTAAAGCCGGCCCATGGACTCTATGGGCTCCAGGGTCCCCCGGAGGGCCGCCATGCCGGCGAACTGCACGGCCTGGAAGACTCCGGAGTCGACGTTGCTCTTCACCAGTCCCATGCCCTTTATTAAAGTGGCGTCGCCCACGGCCCAGCCCAGGCGCCAGCCCGTCATGTTAAAGGTCTTGGAGAGGGAATGGAACTCAATGACCCGCTCCTTGGCGCCGGGAAGCTCCAAGACACTCGGATGGGGCTTGGGCAAAGCCGTGACTTCCGAGTAGGCGGCGTCGGAGGCCACAATCAGGTCGTGGCGCGCGGCGAACTCCAGTAGTTCCCGGTAAAAATCCAAAGAGGCCTGGGCCCCGGTGGGATTGTTGGGGTAATTTACCCAAATAATCTTGGCCCGCGGCAAAATGTCCTTGGGGATCGCCTTCAAATCGGGCAAAAAGCCGTTCTTTTCCAGAAGAGGCGCGAAAAAGGGGACGCCGCCCGCGAATGAGGCGCCGCTGGCGTAGACCGGGTAAGCCGGCTCAGGGCAGATAACAATGTCCCCGGGATTGACGAAGGCCAAGGGAAACTGGGCGATGCCCTCTTTGGAGCCGATGAGGGAACAGACCTCGGTATCGCCAATGAGCGAGACTCCGTGCCGGCGCGAATACCACTCGGCCACCACTTCCCGAAAAGAATTCATGCCGGAATAGACGGGGTACTTGTGATTGGCGGGATCCGCGGCGGCGCGGGTTAAAGCCTCAATAATATACGGGGGAGTGGGGCGGTCGGGATCGCCCACGCCAAGGTCAATAACGTCCACGCCCCGGCCCCGGACCTCGTCGCGGATACGGTCCAGTTCTTTGAAGAGATAGGGAGGCAGAGCTTTCAGTCGCTCGGAAAAATCGAAAGGCATAGAAAAACCTCGCATGACGCGGGGAGGCTGAGGCGCCTTAAAAAAACGGCGACCGCGCGCCTCTCCCCAAAGCCTATTTGCCCCAGAGCTCGGCGGCGCGCTCCCGCAGCTTGAACTTCTGGATCTTGCCACTGGCGGTGAGGGGGAAGGATTCGACGGTCGCGACGTAACGGGGGATTTTGTAGCCCGCGACGCGCGGCCGCAGGAAGGCCCTCAGTTCCTTGACCGTAATGGGGGAAGCCTTTTCGTCGACGATGATGAAAGCGCCCAGCTCTTCGCCGTGGAGCTTGGAGGGAACCGCCACCACGGCCACGTCTCTCACCGTGGGCATGACGCGGATGGCCTCTTCCACCTCGGAAGGATAGATGTTTTCCCCGGCGCGGATGATCATGTCTTTCCAGCGCCCGTCAATAACCAAGTAGTCGTCCTTGTCAAAATACCCAAGGTCCCCCGTGTGGATCCAGCCTTCTTTGTCCAAAATCTTGTCCGTGGCCTCGGGGAGGTTGTAGTACCCGCGCATGTTGACGTAACCCCGGACGGTGACCTCCCCGATTTGGCCTTGGGGCAGGGGTTTCCAGGTCTCGGGGTCCACGATTTTCAGCTCGACCCCGGGCATGGCTCGGCCGACGGTCTCGACGCGTTTCTGGAGGCTGTCCTCCACGCTGGTCTGGGAAACCACGGGGCTGGTCTCGGTCATGCCGTAGCAGATCGTGATGTCCTTCATGCGCATGCGCTCAATGGTCTCGCGCATGGTTTTCACGGGGCAGGGGGAGCCGGCCATAATGCCGGTGCGCAGCGTGGAAAGATCGAACGTGGAAAAGCTTCTCTGCTCCAAGAGGGAGATAAACATGGTCGGAACGCCGTAAAGGCCGGTGCACTTTTCCTTCTCGACGTTCACCAAGATGTCAAAGGCGCTATAGATGTCCAGTATCACCATGCAGGCGGCGTGGTTCAGCGCGGCCATGGCCCCCAAAACGAGCCCAAAACAGTGAAAGAGGGGAACGGGAATGCAGATTCGGTCCTTTTGGGTGAAACCCTGGTGATAGCCGATCCAGTAGCCGTTGGTGACGATGTTCTGGTGGGTCAGCATGGCCCCTTTGGGAAAACCCGTGGTGCCTGAGGTGTACTGCATATTCACCACGTCGTCCGGCTTTTGGGCGGAGGCCAGCGCGCGCAGGTCCTCCTCCGGGGTCCGGTCGGCCATGTCCAAAATCTCCTGGTAACCCCAGAACCCCGCGGGAACCTCCTCGGGCGGCCCCAAAAAGATCGCTTTTTTGAGAAAAGGAAGGGCGCGCGACCGAAAACTCTCCTCGCGCCCGCTCTCTTTAATCTCCGGGGCGATTTCCAGAAGGGCGCCCACGTAGCTGAAGCCCCGGAAACCCGCTATGGAAAAGACGTAATGGGACTCGGACTGAGATAAGAGATACTCTATCTCGCTTTTACGGTAATGGGTGTTGACCGTGACGAAAATGGCCCCGATTTTGGCGGTGGCGTAGCAGACCGTGAGCCATTGGGGGACGTTGGTCGCCCACATGGACACCCGGTCCCCTGGCTTAACGCCGAAGGCGATAAGCCCCCGCGCCAAGCGGTCCACCTCGTCGTTCAGGCTTCCCCAGGTGTAGCGTTTGGAGGCGGCCGGATAAATGAGGGCGTCCTCGCCCGGGTACTTAGAGGCGTTTTCTTCCAGAACTTGGCCAATGGTTTTATTGACAAGATGATCTGACATGCGCGGAAAGCGATCTTTCTCTTTCGCTCCCCCTTAGGTTCGGAGCGATATATGGTTCTAAAACCCACGAAGGCCCAAAGCGAGGCTAACCTTATTTAGGCCTTTAAAAAAAAGAAAAAGACAGGAGGACGCTTCGGCCGTCAATCCCTGTCCCTCGCCAAAAAACCATAGGGTCTTTCCCAGGAAGCCTGAAGTTAGCCATAAAGCTAACGAATAAAGCGCGCAATTGTAGCAAAGTTTTCCGGGAAAAAGAAGGCTTCCCGGCGCCGGCCTTTCTCCCAAGGGCCTTCGCCCCTCGTGGGCGAAGGCCGCTGAAGGGCTCTTAACGCTCCAAGCGCGCTTGGCGACCGCGAAACCGCGAGGCCTCTCGCTCGGAAAAGAGGAAAAGCGCGGAGATTGACACGGGCGGGCGTTTGGGCTATAAGATTTTCTACCCTTTCGGTCGCTCCGAAAATGGGCCGGGCGGCATAGCCAAGTGGTAAGGCGACGGTCTGCAAAACCGTTATTCGGCGGTTCAAATCCGCCTGCCGCCTCCAAAAATCATATATATTTCCATTCATTTTAAAGCCCTTTTCAGGGCTTTAAATATTTAAGGGCCGCGCTTCGCGCGCCGCGCGCGCCATTCCGTTCGCGCCAGCCGCCTCCGCGAGCGAAGGCCGCCCCATAAGCCCTCGCGCGCGCCTCCGGGCCCTGGCCTTAACCGCTTATTTCTTTTTGGCGCGTTTTCATCAATAATTAATTCATTAACGAAACGGCTTAACCCTTTTTCCCCCAGCCCCGCCCGCCCGGAAAATCACCCATCTTGGGCCGGCGGCGCCCGAGCGAGCCGCGATGGCCTTTACCAGCCTTGATTTCGCTATTTTTTTCGGCGTCGCGCTGATTTTCAACTGGCGGCTTCGCTCTTCCCCCAGGTTTTACCCGCCCACCATCCTCGCGGCTAACCTCGTCTTCTACGGCTTGGGCGCCCCCAAATTCCTGCCCCTCCTCTTCGTGGTGGCCTTTTTAAACTGGAAGGCCGTAACTCTCCTTGGACCCGACCAGTCCCCCTTCCGCCGCAAGCTCGCGATCGGGCTCAATATCTTTCTCAATCTGGGCCTCCTCGCCTTTTTCAAATATTTTGATTTTTTCCTCGTCACCTTGGAAGATCTGGGCCTAGCCCTCCACGGCGGGCTCTTCAGCCTCCCCGAAATCGTCTACCCCATCGGCCTTTCCTTTTTCACTTTCCAGGGCCTGTCGCTTTCTATCGACAAATACCGGGATTCCTCGCTTAATACCCCGCGCTTTATCGATACCCTCATTTTTGTCTCCTTTTTCCCCACGGTCCTTTCTGGGCCCATCCAACGATGGGACAATTTCTATCCCCAGCTGAAAAGAGCCAAAACCGGGCCCGCGGACTACAGCCTCGCCATTACCCTCATTATTACGGGGCTCTTTAAAAAGGTGGCCCTGAGCAGCTACCTCTCCGAGTTCGTGGTTCGGGGCGTTTTCCAGATGCCGGACCAGTACTCTTTTATCGGGGTCTGGGCGGCAGTTTACGGCTACAGCGCCCAGATTTACCTCGATTTTTCCGGCTATTCGGATCTGGCCCAGGGCGTGGG
Organism: Deltaproteobacteria bacterium; assembly: GCA_031265205.1. Taxonomy (GTDB): domain Bacteria; phylum Desulfobacterota; class Desulfarculia; order Adiutricales; family Adiutricaceae; genus JAISCZ01. The sequence continues at coordinate 103,939 of JAISCZ010000091.1, read as the reverse complement.
CCTCCTTTTGGGCTACAACGTGGGGGAAAACTTTCGGAGTCCCTATCTGGCCACCAATATCCGCGATTTCTGGCGCAGATGGCATATCTCCCTTTCGACCTGGCTCAAGGACTATCTGTATTTTTCCTTGGGAGGGAGCCGCCGAGGCTCCACCACCTTTAATCTAATCGTGACCCAGACCTTAGGCGGGCTCTGGCACGGCGCCCATTTGCGCTATCTGATCTGGGGCTTAGGCCACGGGATCCTCTTGGCGGTGACCCACGTCTTCCTCGCGGTCCAGAAAAAACGCGACGAGGCCATGGACGCCATCGGCTTCAAGAGCTGGCAAAGGCCCAAAAAGAGCTATCCGAGACTCAAGAAGTTCTTGGCCTTCTTTTTCACCTTTCACGCCGTGACGCTGCTCTGGATCCTCTTCCGGGCCGACGACGCCTCCCGGGCCCTCGAAATCGCCGCCTCCCTTTTCGATTTTACCCGCCCCGGCGAGGGCGCCCCCATCTTAGCCTGGGTTATCGTCGCGCTAACCTTTTTCGGACAATGGGCCGGAAATGGGATCAAAGACCTTTTTACCCACCTCCAGAGCCGCATGTCGCTTCCGGCCTTATCGCTCTGGACGGCCTTTTGGATTATAATAATAATCAGGATGGGCCCCGACGGCGTCCTTCCTTTTATCTACTTCCAATACTAAACCCCTCCTCGCCCCCCCTTTCTCGTTTCCCGCCCCGGGGAAAGACCCCCAACATGCCTAAGCGCGCCTCTTTTCCGCGAAAAATTCTCTTCCTCCTCCTCGGCGCCTTTTCCTTCCTCCCTTTGTCCGCCTGCACCCTGGACACCCACGAGTACGAGGAACTTAAGGCCCTCAAAGAGGAATATATCACCCAAATTCAGGAACTGAGGCTGGCTAACGAGACCATCAACCGCAATATCACCGCCACTTACCTGGAATTGGAAGCCTTAAAAGCGCGCCTCTCCGACGCCGAAAAACGCCGGGGCCTCGGCGGCTAAAGCCCCTTACGCGCGCCAAAATCCCTTAAGGAAGGAACCCTTTCTTATGTCTAAGTCCTGGCGCCTCCTCGTCGCCTTTCTGGTGGCCGCGGGCCTTTTCTGGCTGGCGGCGTCCCGCTTCAGCCCCGAGGATAACCGGCCGGCGGCGGAAGGGGCGCCCTCCGCCCCTCAGGCTTCCTCTCCGAACGCCGCTCCCCCTCCGCCCCTGGACTCCCCCATGCCGCTGCTTCCCCCGGTCTTGGAGAACTCCACGGATAACGTGGCCCTCGTAAACGGCGCGGCTATCTCTTTCAAGAGCTTCTACACCCAGCTGGAGCTCCAGAGTAACGACGACCTCGACTATCGGGCCTTCGACCCGGACGGCGCCCCTTCCTTAACCCTCCAACTGCAGGTCCTGGATCTCCTCGTCAAGCTGGAGCTGGCCACCCAGGAGGCGTACCGCTTAGGTTTCGCGCCCACGGCCACGGATTTGGAGCGTTTGACCTTGCTGACCGCCGAAAATTACGGCGGCCAGGAAAAATTGGTGCGGACCCTGGAAAACGCCGGGGAAACCCTTGAACTCTTCCAAACGCAAATCGCTAGGACCGAAGCGGTCAAAAACTGGCGCAACATCGCCTTTTTGGCGGGGGCCTTGGTGACGGAACAGGAGGCCGAAGACTTCTATAACCAGCACCAGGAGGACGCCGTCCACGGCGAAGAGGCGCGGGCCCTCCAGATCACGCTGCCCCTCCCCGTCGCCCTAGGCCAAACTGACGGCGCCGACTCCAACCGCGCCAAAATCAAAGCCTTGGCCGAAAATATCCTGGCCCAGGCCCAGAGTGGGATTGATTTCATGGAACTGGCGCGCCGCTACATGGATCCCATGACCCTCTCCGCCACCAATAACGGCGACATGGGCTGGGTCAGCCGCGGCTCGGGGTTTCCCGAATTGGAAAATCTCCTTTTTAGCCTCGAGCCCGGCGAGGTTGGGGGAATCGTCGAGACCCCCTTCAGTCTCCACATCGTCAAAGTCTTGGAAAGAAGGGAACCTGGAGTCCTCTCTTTCCAGATCCTCAAGCCCGAAATTATTGAGTTCCTGACCGAAACCCGCGTCGACCGCCTGGTCCAGGCCCGGATCGAGGAACTTTTGAAGACGGCCAATATCGAAATCATAGACCCCAGGCTCGCCTCCCATTGGAACTCGTTCCAAGCCAACCCCGAGCCTTTCTTAAATTACGAAATCGTGGAAGACCCCATTTCGCCGGAGCCTTCCCCGCCGGAGGCCAACGCGCCCGCCGAGCCAGAAGCGCCCCCGGAGCGGAGCGGGCTACCGGACTCCGACGACCCTCCGCGCTCCGCCGAACCCCCGGAATCAGCGGAGCTTCCAGAGCCGCCCGCGCTTGACCCGGACCTTCCCGCGCCCAGCGACGAGCCCGCTCCCGCTCCGCCCCAGAACTAGCCTCCCGCCTTTAAGAGCGGGCATTTTTATTCTCAAGCCATACGCCACGGGCGAGGGGCGCGCGACTCAATAGCCAGAACGCTTTAATATTTAAAAGGACCCGGCTCGCGCCTTATCCGCTCGCGGAAAGGATCGGCTCCAGGCCCATAGCCCGCCCCGGTCAGCCCCGCGCGAGCCCCCTTCGCGGCAAGCCGCGCTTTGGAAGGGCGGGCCTCGCGCCGCCGCGCCGCCCTTCCAGGGTAAGACTTTCAAACCGCTTTCGGGCGTACCGAAAAAAAACGTCAATTTTGTGGCGCTCTAGAGCCCGATTTTCCGCGCCACTAACAGCTCCTAATTAAAAGCGTAAAAACGGCCTGACTATAGACGCGCCGTGGGGTCGCTAGCCAGTATAAAAGGGGCAATAGACAGAAAAACGAAGGTATAAGATGAATGACACAAGGGCGGCAAGATAGTTGGCGTAAAAAGCGCGTTTATTTACAATAATTGCGCCAAATATATCAAAAATTGTATTTTCGCTTGGAGTCTATATTGCTAAATCATGCGATTTTAGCGCTATTAATAACGCTTTAATGGCTTCACCGACCTTTTCCAACGTCATGTTTATAGGCCATTCCGACGTTTTCATCTAACCAGCGTCATGTCTATAGCTAGAATGAACGTTATCATTTTGGGTTTTTGGCGGCATGGTGGGCGCTTTTAATTCCGAGTCTTTAACGCCATAGAAGCGATAGGCAGGTTTTACGACCTCTTTTACCCAAAGTTTACTTTTCGATTTAGCCTGTTTTCTATCCTAAACGCGGCTAGCGACGACCGCTCTGGGATAAAGACTCCCAAGGGAGGTCCTGGACGGTGGCGGAAAGTATCTTTTTTCATCCTAAACGGGCCAGCGGCGACTTTTCTGGGATAAAGACCCTCAATCCCGCGCCTAAAGCCAAGAAACGACTTAACCTGACGCGCCTCCTTAAGCGCGCTTCCCACCCTTCCCACCCCTTGGGAATGACGAAAGAAAAGAACCCACGCCGCGCGGTTTCTCGCTTCGAAGCTCGCCTCCACCATGGCGCCGGGGAACCTCCCTCCAGTCACTCCCCCGGAAAGCGGCCTCCGTCAAGCCCATCCCCAGAGCCCAGCGCGTCATTTTTGAGAACGAGGTTCCAGCCCGGCCCAAATTTGGGGAAAAGCGCGCCTAAGTTCCCTCCGCCGCGCTTTCGCCCGCCTCTATATATAATGATAGGAGCCGAGAGACGGCGACGTAATTTTCTTTTGAGAGATTACCCCTCCCCTACTCCCCCCATCCTTCCCAGGCGCCCCCTCTCAAGCCCTCGGAGAGGGCTTTCCTCCGGTCAAAATAACCGTTTCGCGCTCCTCTTCCCCTTAAAACGCCTCCTCCCACGCCTGGCCGCCTCCCTTTTAGGCTCGCTTACCAAGTCTTTCTTCCCCAAAGCGCGTTTCTTTTTTCCTCGTGGCGACGGGGTCCCAGATGGAGTCAAGGGCTCATTATTTCAACATGTTGAATAAATTAGATTTTTTGTCCATTTTTTTGTGGCAAAATTAAATCCCGGAAAACAAACGCCCGCCTTCCGCCAAGATTGAAGACTATTTTTAAAAAAAGTGGTCGCTCTTCGCTCCTTGGCGCGCGGGGCGCCTTTGACCATCCTGACGGGGTAAAGGGTAGAAAAAAGCCGCGCGACGCTCCCTCGAATACAAAATTCTCCGCGCCCGCCGCCTTCGAGAGCCGCGACCTTACCCTCATTTCATAAAAGCGGCCTATTTCCAGGACTCCCGCGTCTATCCTCCCTTAGGCGAACTCCAAAAATGAAAGCCGCGCGGCGCGAGGTCGGGAAGTTGGAATCCAAAATAACGACGATTAGTTCTATATTTTTAACGGATCTCCTCCGAGCGCGCTTTGAGGATTAATCGTCAGGAGACTCTTGACGCTCTCTTCTTTCTCCAACCCCTCTTCTTTGGGTCCCGCCCGCGCCCGCGCCCGCGCCCGAAACAGCTGAAGTCTAGGCCACGCGCGGGTGTCGCGCCAAACTCAATATAATTCTAACTTATCAAAAAAAAGGGCGAGCTTTTGCTCAAGTAACGCCGCGTAAAAATTATAATTACATAAGACGCGCGGAAATATCCGTCGCGTTCTTCATAGCGCGGTTCTCGATGGGGTTAAAAAACGATATTTGCCCTATTAAATCGGCGAATTTTCCAACATTTTCAAATTTTTGGCTTTACCCCAAAAATAAATCAAAAAAAATGTCTCCAAGGTCTTGATTTTTGTCTCGCCCGTAATTATTGTTAACTATACTTAAGGCATAAAGAATTGCGATTAAGAACGCCCCGTCGGCATTCCACCGTTCTTTAGCCCAGCCTCTCGCTCTCAGGAGCTAACTAATGATAGCCCGCAAACTTTTAAACTCCGACCCGGTCGCGCCCCTCAAAGAAGCCGCCAACGTCGCTCCCTCCACGTAAAGTCGCCGCGGCGCGCGTCCTTAGGCTCTTGGGGAAAACGGGCGATAAACCATTCGCCCGCCTCCTCCCTCCCGCCGCGGCCTTTACCTCGCCTTTCTCCGTTTCTTTTTCTTGGGCCTTGACGAGGCCGAAGAATTTTTCCCGCTTTTAGCCTTTCGCGATTTTTGTTTTGTTTACGCCTTTCGCCTTTCCAAGTAACGCCAATATACCAGTCGCTGGACGCCATCTCTTTTCCGCGCCCGCCGAGACCTGGGAAAGTTTCTTTCCTGGCCTCGGAATGGACGGGGGAATCCTTCCGCCTTCCGCCCCTTCTATTGAAGCCGCGGAAAAAGGCGCGCCCGCGTCCTCGCGTCTTTTCTCTCGCGCCAACGCGCCAAAGAAGACCCCGGGGGATTTTTCCCCGGAAATAGCTTCGCCCCTTTTAACGGTAAAAGCCGCCGATCCGCGGCGCGGAGCTTTTCCTCGCGCCGACGCCGCTTTAGCCATTAGCCCTTCCGGCCGCCTCGCGGCGTTCCAACGCCTCTTGGGCAGCCTCTCCAACGCGACCTTCGCGCTCCCGCGCCCTGGCCTTTTCCGGACGCCTTTTCCCTCCCTTCCGCCCAGCGCTCGACCCTTAGGCGCTTGGGAGTTAACGCCTCTCAATTTTCGCGGCGCGCGGACTTCTCCATTCGGGCGGCGCCCGGAGGACCCAGCGCGCGCTCCCGCTTTCCGCGATAGTTCTCTTTAAGACTCGCTCCGGAAAACGCGAGTCAGCCCCCGGGCCGAAGGAGCCAATCATCATCTTCCCCCTGGGTTTCGGCCTTATCAATTTCCGAAAGGGCGGGGCGTCCCCGCCGGAGAAAGGGCCGCTTTTTCGTTAATTCGTTTATTTTGGCTTTTCTAATATACTCGCCTCTTTATGGCGTTTAGTTTATGGGAGTTCAAGCCTCATTAAAGGGAAACCCCAGTTTGAGAGACGATTTTTCCCCGCGAGAGGCCCCGCGATAGATTAGACCATAGCGCCCGATTTCGGTAACGGTTCTTGGGAAAAAGGCGCCCCGCCCGCGCGCTTTCGCGAATTTAAGGCCCGCCCCTTAAACCCCGCGCGCCTTCCCGGCGCGTCGGCGCGATACCGCGCGCTCCCGAGCTTTTACCCCGTTTTCGTCACCGCGAGCCGCCGCCGGTTCCCCCGCGCGGCCCGCGCCTAACTCAATAGGATAGGCAAAAAGGTTTATAAAGCCTATCATACCCCACCCCCTGGATAGCGATATCCAGCGATCCGGCGCGACGCGCCACGCGCTCCGCCGCGGAATTAGTTTTAAGGAACTACGCCCGCTCGCCCGAACCGTTCGCGCTCCCGCCGCGGTTTTTTAGAGCCGTCAAAGCGCCTTGGGGTCTTTCCCCGAAGCGCTCGCTCCAAGAGATCCGCCGCTATCTCTCCATCAGGGCGGCGCGCGACGAACAGGCGAGTTAGCCAGAAACGCGACTTAACTTTTTTGCCGCTTAGATTTTGCCATCTAAGCGTCCGCCCAGGCTCCGCGCGAGCCAGGCTCAAATTCAACGCGTTTCGCTTTCCCCATAACGATAATCCGTTTAACAAGTCTGGACGAAAGGGATATTCCTCGGTCAGGCCTGGATTTTGCATTCAACGATATTGCTTTTCGCGCCTCATTTCGTCATTACAGAGCAAAGCGTTTCTCAAAATTCAAGGCGATGTTAGCAAAATAATCGCCACGCTGGCACGCGGACAATACCAAAGCTTCCCAATCCTTCCACTTAAGGCTAATCGCGTAAGCGCGCCTCTTATCCCATGTAACCCTTCGACGCGCTAGCGGCGCGGTCGCGGAAATCAAGAAGAAAGCGAAGCTCGCAAAGATTATATCAAACGCTTTGCCTCGCGCGCTAAACGCGTCGGAGCGAAATAGGCTCCATTTCGTTTATCAAGATTCGCGCCGATCCGCGCGCGAACGCTTATACCTTCTTTTTATTCTCCTTTAATCATAACCTTTGAGGATTATCCTCAAAGAGTTTAAGAACGTTTTTAAAGCGTAACGGGACAGATCCGTTAAGTCGCGCGCCATCCCGCGCGTTCGCGCGAGCGAGCGATCGAACGAGTTAGCTAGCGCGTTCAGGCGCGCGCGAACGCTCCCCGCGCTTTTATCCCTCTCCCTTCCCAATTCGCGGAGAGGATTCCCTCCTCAATGGAGCAATCTATTATGATACGCTTCGGTCTTTTTCCATATTTTATCGCCTCGCTTTTAGCCTCCGCGTCGCTTATCAATATTTCGCGCGAGCCCGCTCGCGCTAATATCGCCCCCATAAACCAATTCTTTTCGCGAGAATTTCCCGCTTCCATTCCCTTGCCTTTGCCACTTCCTCTTTCCTTGGCGGAGGAGCGTGAATTTAATTCCACTTCTTTTATCTCGCTAATAGAAGAGGAGCCGATCTCCCCCGGGGGGCCGTCACCCGCTACTTCCATGGACGCTTCGCGCGCGCGCGTAGAGACGGAAACCCAATCTCCAACGTCTTCAGAGGGAGCTTTAAGGACGTTCGGAACTCCCCTAAAATCACCGTCAGTAGCTACAAAAGACCCGCGAATAACTACAAAAGCCGTCTTCGCCGCGCGCGAGGTTCCGGGAAAATCATTGTCGGACGCGCCCTCAGAGAACTCTTTAAGCGCTACCAAGGCTCCGTCGCTCGCTTGGGGAGCGAGTCTCCTGAAAACGGAAAGCGGTGATATCTCCGCTTTGTTAATAGATTTTATCTCCCCACTGAATGACAACTCGCGAGTCGCCACGATCGCGGCGACGCCTTTCTCTAAAATTCCGGATTATTCGCTGAAACAGTTCAGCGCCCCTCCCAAGTCCCTCTTAGAGATCGCTACCCCATCTCGCGATCCCCATTCCTCTTCTTTAATAAGGGATCCTGTTTCTCTCCCTTCATCGTTCGCGTTGATGTCCCATCCTCGCGTGAGCGTTCTTTCCCTCCAGAGCCAGCCTTTCCCGGACCCGCTTTCTCTCCAAAGCCCACCTTGCGCTAACACAGTTTCCCTTCAGAGCCAGCCTTTCCCGGACCCGCTTTCCCTCCAAAGCCCACCTTGCGCGAGCCCACTTTCTCTTCAGAGCCAACATTACGCGAACCAATCGATCGCTCCTTGGCCTGTCGCTCCCTCCGTCCATGGGGACGAATCCCTCTTGATCCCCGACTTCAGCCGCGACGGATCGCCCACCAGGATAAGCCTTTCGTCCCAAGATCGCGCGGCGCGGCGCGTTATTTTAGGCGCCAAAGCGGGAGAGGATAATCCTTGGCCCCGCGCTCGCGTCAGCTCCGCCAATGGCGCCTCGCCGCGAGCCCTCCCAATAGACGCTGACGATCCACAAGCCCTAAAAGTCTCGACAAGCGTTCCCCAAAAAGATTCCGCCCCCGCGCGCCCAAGCTTAACCCTTCCTCGGTCCGTTTTTCGCGCCGCCTTCCCGAACTCCCCGTTTCCCCCCGCGGCCCTTTCCCCGCTCGCGCCTTCCTCAACGGCGGGAACCTTTTTCTCTCTTGCCCAATGTCACTTCTCCCCCCGCGCGCCTTTCTTCTCCTTCGCTAGACGCGCGGTAACGCTCCCCACCCTCGCCACCCTCCCAGGCTTCGCGATCGCCGCCTGGAATCGCGTTCGCCCAACCTTAAGAGATGGAGCGAAGGATAAAAGCGAACGGCTCAAAATCCCTCCCAAACAGGATGACGGCTAATCTCCCTTCAGAACTCTCCTGACCCCGCGCCAAAGGCCCTTAACCCTCTTTTTCGCGCCTCCCCCCTCAAGCTCTCTTGGGCGCCCTAAATCCGATGAGCGCTCATCGGCGGTCGCCACAGCCCCCCTCGCGCGAAACAAGCCTTCTCACGGAGGAATCAATAACCATGACAAGTAAATCCATAGCTCAAAATCCCCGGCCTTCTCGGCCCACCCGAAAGGCCCTCGGCTCTCGTCTCCCCGCGCGCCAAACGCGCGGGGAGACGAGGAAAGGGCTCATCCGCCCTTTGTCTCCGACAACTCGCCAAGCCGCTCTGAAAAAGACTCAATCCCTCGATCTCGCGATCCAGGCCGCGAGCGCGTCCCAGTTCGAGGATCCCACCCTTAACGCCGCCACGGCCCTCGCCGAGGCCCCGGCCCAGCGCAAGGAGTCCAGCCCAAGCGCCGACTCGCCTCCTGTCGAAGCCCCGGCCCACTTCAAGGAGCCCGCCCCAAGCGACGGATCGCTCCCAACCGCCTCTTCCGGGCGCTCCCCCATCAGCCGCTCTTCCGCTTTACGGCCCAAAAATGACTCCGTGCTCCAGGGCGGCGCGATCTCCCATCTCGCCCAAGGCGAGAAAACCGCCGAGGACTCCCCAGGCTCCAAGCCCTTCAAGGGCGCGAAGGTCTCCCAAGCCCCAAAGAGCTCTCCAAGCGCCGTTTCCGCGCCGCGACAGGCGGGCAAAACCCAGTCGCCGCGCCAAGCGATCCTTTCCCCGCGGCCGTCCGCGACGCTCGTCCAAGAAGAGCGCGAGGCTTCAAGCTCCGCCGCGAGCCGCAAACCCTCGCCGCGGCCCGCGAAACCCACGGGCCCCTTAACGCCTCTCCAGCCCCAAACGCCACTTCAGCCCTTGTTGGACGCCGCCCCGCTCACGGGCGACCTCTCCGAGGAGGCCCCAACTCCCGCCGACGCGCGCGTGCCCCCTTCGTCTTTCCCGCCTCTCTTAAACCGGAGAGCGCCTGGGGAGCCTCTCGCGCGCCCCAGCGCTCCCACGGAGGAAAAGCCCGCGCCCCGTCCAGTGGCCCTCCCTTCGCCCCCAAAGCGCTCGGAGGCGCTTATCCCCATCCAACCCGGACCCATGGCCGCCCCCGCCGCCCCGAAGACGCTTTTAAGCGTAAAGGCGCGGCCGCGCCCCACCAAACGCCCGCCCAGCGCCAAAAAATCCGACCCGCCGCGGAAGAGCCCGAAGCTCGTCTCCCCGCCACCCAAAGCTATCTCCAGCGCTCCCCTGAAGGCCTCCAAGAAAACAATCCCGCTCGCGCCCCGAAAACTCCTTTCCGAGCGGAACCTCTCCCTCCCGCTTCAGTCCGCCTCCGCGACGTGGGCCCCGTCCGCCCACGGGACCCCGCTCTCTCGCGTCCTCACGGCCCATAACTCCGTCGCCCTCGCGACCATGAACTCGGTCGCCCTCGCGGCCCAGAACTCGGTCGCCCTCGCGGCCAAAGGCTCGCGCGCCCTCGCGGTCCATTCCCCCAAGGCCCAGAGTTCGCCCGCCCCCGCGGTTTTGGGCTCGACCTCCCCCGCGCCGACGTCGCCGTCCCCGGAGGCTTCGGCTCCAGCTGGGGAGGATCCCCAGGACGCTCTGGAGGATATCCCCGCCCCGGCGGCGCCTATCGCCTTTCCCATCGGCCTTGGCGGCGGTAGCGACGGCGGGCCTCAAGCCTTTCCGCCGCCGCTTGAGCGCGTCCTCGCGGAGCCCGCGCCGAGGTTGGGCGCCTTAGCCTTCCCCAAGCGGACCTTGGGCGGCGCGGAACTTGTCATCGGGAGCCGCGACTGGCTCATCGGCCAAAATCTCAAACTCTTTGGGATCATAAAGTTCCTCTGCCCCGTCTTTTGCCTTTTCGCGCTCGTCAGCGCCCTCGCCATCTTTTATGAGAACGAGCCGAAATACTTCGCGGTTTCCGATGATTTCCGCCTCCTGGAAATGAAGGCTCTAACGGAACCCCACTTAAGCTCCCAGGCCCTCTTAAACTGGACCACCGAAACGGTCTGCGCCGCGATGAGCCTCGATTTCCTGCGCTGGCGCGAGAAGCTGATGAAACTCAAAAACGATTTCACCGTCGCCGGGTTCGCGAGTTTCGTCAAAGCTTTAGAAAGCGGCGGGCACATCCACAAGATCGAGACGGAAAGGCTGACTCTCTCCGCGATCCCCTTCAACGCGCCGATCATCACGAGCGAGACGGAGGCCAAGGGCAAGCTTGTCTGGACTATTGAGATCCCTACCCTGGTCTCCTACGAGTCCTCCCAGGGCGTCGTGGCCACCCAAAAGCTCTTGGCCGAAGTCGTGGTGGAAAGAGTGAAACTTAGTCAAAACCCAAAGGGCGTGGTCATCCGCCAACTCATCCTTTCCAGCTACTCCAGCCCCGCCGCCAAAAAGCGGCGGACGAAAAACCCCTGCGGGGAGGATAACTCCCCAGCCGAAACGCCTCCCACCGCGGGATACCCCCGTCTCGGCAAATCCCCCGCGCCCAAAAGCCCGCCCGCGCCCGAAAATCCGTCCTCGGCCGATAGTCCGCCCGCGCCAGCGAATCCCTAAGCGAGATCCCAGCCCCTTCAAGGAGAATTAAGGCCATGGCTATCCCCCGCCCCTCCAACAAAGATCCTCCCTCTTTCCCCGGCGAGAGCCCGTCCCTCGCCCTTGAGGCGAGCGCGCGGCGCCCACTCTTAAACGTTCGCCCCGCCGCGAATCCCCATTTCGCCTGACCCACGTGGGGCTCCTTTCGGCGCAAGCCAGCAAGGCGACCTCAAGGGCGCCAACCTTGCGGGCCAGAACCTCCGGCCTCGCGATAGCGAGGACATACGGAAAGAGCGAGTCCCCAAATTTTAAGCTCCGCCGAAGCCGCCGCTTTCCCCCACAAACCTTCGCGCGACGCCCCGCTCGTCGCGGCCCTCAGGCGCTCGCGCGCGCCTCGCGCGCGAATCGCGCTCAACTCCCGTCCCCGCGCGTTCCATTTCTTTTCCTTCCCCTCCAGGGAACTGTCATTTTCTGCCAGAGGATTTTATGAACTTCGGCTACCACACCACGCATCTCGTCTGCGGGCGCATTGAGTCCGTCGGCGAAAAGAAGTTCCGCGACCGCTCCGTCCTGCGGATGACCGTCTTCGCGAAGGCCTTCCCCGCGCTGGATGACCCGAAACTCTTAAATAGCTACGCCAGGTATCAGCTGCTCTTTTACCGCGCCTCCGCCATCGCGAGCTTCCGCCAACTGGAGCTTCGGAACGGAGACAAAGTCGCCTTTACCGCCCGCCACCTGTCCGCGCGGCTCTGCCTGGATCGCCGCGGCGGTTTCTACCCCGTCCTCAAGGGAACGCCGGAAGAATTCTGGGACGCCCGCGACGGCGCGACCCCGCCCCGCGAAACGGTCTTTTCGCCCGACCCCGGCTCCGGCCCGGACGCGCCGCCCCTGGGCGCGGAACGCTTGCCCCGCTACTCGAGCGACTACTCCGCGGACTACTGGGAGACGGGATACCCCGCTCCCGCGAGCCTGAGCCCGGAGGACAAAGGAGCTTTCCCCAATAAGCCCTCCAAGCCGGCTCCCCCGCCCAAGCCCCGCCATCCCAGAGTCTCCAGTTCCTGGGAGCCCGAGGAAAAGGCCGAGATCCTCCTCGCGCTCAAAAATATCCTCGCCGAAATGAAATCCGAGAACTCCCCCGAACCGGAGCGATAGCCCACGCCCCCCGCGACCCGCGCGCTCTTTCGGGCGCGCGCGGACATACCGCGGGAAGCCTTTAGCTTTCTCGCGAGCGCGGACACGCCAGGGCTTCCGCCGGCGACGGACCTTGGCCGACTTATTTGGGCCTCCCAGTCTTAGCCGACTCGCCTCCTCGCCTCGGCCTCCTTGTCTTGGCTTCCTTGTCTTGGCCGCCTTGTCTTGGTTCGCTTTGTCTAGAAGCGACTCTCCTTGGCCGCCTTAAGCGCGCCGCTTTTTCTGAAACGATTTTCCTGGGGCGGCTTATCTCCGCCGCCCTCCCTCGCCCGGCCTTTTGAGGCCGGCTTTCCTTGACTCCGCTTCCTTGGCCAAGCTCTTGGCCTTTCAAGGTAGCGCGACTGACGTCGCGCCCCCCTCGGGCGCCCAGCGCCCTTCTCCCGTCCTTTTTTCGCGGCGGCGCGCGCCTTAAGCGCCGCCCGCGCTTGGGATAAAACCATGCATTTAATCCGTGGCTCTGGAATATTGAAAAAATTCGGACGCGAACCCGCGGTCTCCTACCGCCTCAGAATGTTGGGCGTGACCGAGGTCGAAGTTCCCGCCTTACTCTTGGATCTCGCCCCCGTCCACGACGTGACGGATGGCGCGGGAGAGCCTCAAGCTCTCGACGCCGTCCTCTCCTCCCTCGTGTCTCCGCTCACCCCCTTCCGGGTGGCGCTTTTGGGCCCATTGGCGAGCGAATTTCTGGAAACCGTCCCCTCCATCGGCGATCTCATCGGCTTTACGGGCTATTTCGTTCACCAGCGCGCGGAATGGATCCCGCGCCTGTCACGCTTCTCCGCCGAGTCCTGGCCTTTGCTCGTTTTCGGCTACCGCGTCCAGAAACTCTTTTACGCGACCCAACCCTCCGAAGAGGAGACGAGCGCCGGCGTCTCGCCCAGGCGGCGCCGGCGCTCGTCCAAGAAGCGGAGTGACGCGCCCTTCAAGGAAATTGTCTCGCCTCTGAACTGGGAAACATTGAAGCCTTGCCTCCAAGAATATCTGCCCGAGTTTCTCCGCGAGAAAGCGTACGCCCTGCTTGCCCCCTTCCCGCCAACGGAAGCCCCGCTCGCGAGCGCTCCCGCGCCTATTCCTCGGGCCTTGGAAGAATCGGCCATGGAAGAAGCGCCCCTCCAAGAGCGAACCTTAAACTTGGAGACCTTCGCGGAGTCATCTCTCCAAGGGGAGCCTTTAAACGCGGAAACCTTCGTTGAGCCGCCTCTCCAAGGGGAAACCTTAAACGCGGAGACCTTCGCGGAGTCCGCCCTCCAAGAGGAAACCTTAAACGCGGAGACCTTTGAAGACAGCGAGCCCTCGAGCCCCACGGTCGACGCGGAACCCGCGGGCTTAGCCCAAGACGGGACCGCCCTTTGGGAAATCGCCGCGCCAGTCCCGTCCCCACTCGCCCATGAGGCGCCGGAGGAGAGAGCGCCCACCCTCCTCCTTTCCGGCGCCCCGGCGGGGACGCCGGAAAGGAGCGCGGAGACTTCCTCCATAAGCGCTCCTTCCCGTCCCTCGCCAAGCGTCCCCGCGGTAATTGTCTCGCCGGATCCGACTCCCCCACGGAAAAAGGGAAAACGCGCCGTCGCGTCCGCGGCAAAGCCCGAGCGCGCGCGGAAATCCCTTGGCTTCCCGCCCTCCGCCACCGTCGGGGGCCTCGCTTTCGCCGGCGACGTCCCGCTGCCGCCGGCGGAACCCGCGGGCGCGCCGCTTTTTCCGGCGCTCCCGAAAGCCTTGGCCGCCGCGCAGGCCCCGGCGGTCAGAGACCCCGCGGAGGAGGCGCCGCCGCGGGGCGCCCGCTCGCCTTCCGCCGCGACGCCCAAGCGCCCCGTCGCGAGAGCCAACTCCCCGCGCGAACCCTTGTCCCCCGCGTTCCTCCCTTACGCCATGGACCCCCAGTCTCCCCAGCGCTGGAAAGAATCGTCCCCGGATCGCCGCCGCGATCGCGGCTGGAGCTGGACGAAATACTTCAAAGAGACCAACCGGCGCCGCGAAACCGATCCCCTCCAAAAATAGCCCGCGAAGCGCCCCGCCCTTCGGCCGCCAACGACGCCCCGCGCTCCGGGGCGCCGTTGGCGCTAACCCCCTCGATCTAAGGCCCGCCACCGGGGGCTTGCCCTGGAACCCTGGCCCCTCTGGCCGCTCCCCGCGCGGCTTCGCCGCGCGGGGACCTTTTGGGAACGACAGCTTGCGAAACTTTAACAATAAAGAAAACGGCGGAAGCCCCTGGATGGCCCTCGCCCTGGCGCTTGTTCTCGCGGCCGCCCTCGGGCCCGCGCTCGCCCCGAACCTGCGGGAGCGCCTGCTCCCCGTTTGCGCGCTTCTCCTCAAACCCATGGCCCTCGTGAGCCAAACGGCGCGCGCGCGTCTCCTGTCCTTGGAATCTTTGACTCCCGCGGAGGCGCGCGCGTTCCCCTTTCGGGACGTCTGGCGCGAGGTGGGCTCTTATTATTTTTGGGTCCTGGCGCCCATCGAGGCGCTCTTTCTGCTTTTCGTCATCCGCCGCGACCGGGGCCTCACTCCCGCCAAAGCGCGCGACGCGTGGTCCCTTGTCGAGGAAAACGCCAAGAGTTTTCCCTGCTTGCTTCCTTTGCTCAAGACGGGGCCGATTACGGGCTACCCTTTGGCCTCGGGACCCTGGGCCCTGGGCCAGAGCCCTATTCTCTTCGCGGTCTCGCGCTCTCTTCTCTTAAACCCCCACAAAATCCCCTACCGCCTGGAGGAAGTCGCGAACCCCAAGACCGGCCAAGCCCTTTCCGACTCCCGGGCCCTGGGCGCGGCTAACCTTCTTCACGCCAAGGATACCCTCAAAGCCTTCGCCGCCCAACTTGGCAAACGCTTTGACGGCGACCCCCAAACTCTCCCTTTCCACGAAAGGGCCCTGGCGGCGGCGTTCCTTTCCCACGCCAACGACGACAAGGACGAGGCTTTTCGGATCTTCGACAGCCTCAGCGTCAGCTGGCGCCCCGACGACTTGAGCGTCTTGGCCACGGGGATCGACGAAACCCTGGCGCGCCACCGCGACCTTAAGCGCCCGGAACTGGAGCGGCACGCGAGTTACGTGAACGTCTACTTTATGGCCCTCTTAAAGCTCGCCCGCGCCAAAGGGGCGCTCCCCTCCTCATTGTGGATCTGGCTCAAGCCCACCGCGCGGACCCTTTTTTACTCCCTCAACCAAACTGGGGGCAGAGCGGCGTGGAGCGAGGCCGCGGGCGTCTTCTCTCACTTTATGGCCGAGGAATGGGCGGGCGAAACCCTCGTCCATCCCCAGCTCTCTTTGGCCCAGCGCGGCCTGACGGAGGCCTTGGAGTCCGAGACCTGGCTTCCCGCTCCCCCCAAGAGCCCCGCTCTCATCCTGGAGAGTTCTCCCCCCACGACTTCCGGTTTCGCCGGCGAAGCCGGCGAAATCCTCCGCGAAGAGAGCCTGCGGCGGGATCTTTCCCCGGAGAGAAGGAAGGCCATCGGAGAAGCCTTAGACAGCCGGGTGGACTCTCCCCTCCCACCTTTGACGCCACCTCCCCCCGCCGAGGAAATAGAGTCCGACCCTCCCCCGCTCACGGAAAAAAAGCCCGCCGCGCCCCCGGAAAGCGAGAGCGACCCCTACGCGATAGACGATTTCTCTGGCGATCCTCTCGCGCTCGCCAACGAGGATGACCCCGCTTTCGCGATTGCCCCGTCCCCAGGAGAGGACGCGTAACCTCAACCCGCCGCGATAAAACGCGCCGGAGAGCCCCGCCGCGCGGGGAGGCGCGCCGGAAAAGAAGCCCGACCCTGAGGCCTCCGCGCGCGAGATAGGGGAAATTTTTTAAACCCTCCTTGGGGGAAGCGCCCAACGGGCTTTTCCCCCGAGGGGATAACTCCAAGGCTTTCTCTTGACGGCTTTTCTGGGGAGATAAGCCCGGAAGGCGGGCGTAAGGCCGCCGCCGCGCGCGGCCCTTGGCGGGCCTTCCCTCGCGCGCGAGCTCTCTTAAATACGCGCGCGCCCTTGCCCCTTCGCGCTTCGCTAACCCCAGGAAATTCCTCCCCGTTCTTTCCCTTGACCCTGTCCTGCCCTTGCCCCTCGCTTTGTCCTCGTCCTCGCCTCGCCCTCGCCCTGTCCTCGCCTTGTCCTCGCTTTGCCCTCGCCCTCGCCCTGTCCCAGCCTCGCTCTCGCTTTGCCCTCGCCTTGCCTTTGTCCTCGCGCCTTTGCGCCATTTTCCCTCAAGAAAGCCACTTTATGTTATTTGTCTCGAAACATATCATCTCCGGTCGCGCGCGCAAGCTCCTTTATCCCCAAAAGCCCTCGGACCCCCTCTTCGCCCTGCTCTTGGAAGGCCCGGCGCGTCCCCGCTTCGACGAACTCTACGCCGAAACGCCAACGCTCCCGGAAACGGGCGCGCCGCCGTCGCCGCGCTCCGCCCAGAGCTTTACCGCTTACCGCGTCGAATTCCGCGACAAGGAACAACTCCTCGCGCTCAATGACCTGCGCGTTAAGCTGGGAGAGGGGATCATGGTCGAACTCGACGGCCTCAAGCGCCTCCCGGGGTTCTCCTTCCACGGAAACTCTTGCTTTAGCGGCCCGCTGGACCAAGACGCGGAGTTAAAGCTAGCGCCCGTCTCCAAACCCTTCTCCACGCACTATATGACGGTTAACTTTGAGGGGATGACCCCATCCCGCGAGGGAGAACTCATGGTGCGCGCGACCGAACAACGCGCTAACGGGACTTGCCGCCTCGCCTTAAGCGTTCCCGAAAACTTGGCCGAGGTCTTTCGCCTCATAAATTTAAGGAGAGGGGAACCTATCTTGCTGGGGATCTCCAATCTTTTTTTGACGAGAGCCTATAACCCCGCGGAAAACGCCCTCGGCGGAACCGTCTTCGACGTTTTTGAAATCGGCCCGAAGAGGGGCCTCCGCCTCACAAATAAACTCTCCCCGAAACCGTGGCCGCTTACCGAGTCCCTACACTAAACTTCTTCAAACTTCTTCCCGGAAGCGATCATGCCCTTTCGCGAAAGCCCCAAACAAACCCTTTTGAGCGCGAAACCCACCCCCCAAGAGCGCGCGGCGCGCAAGGAACTCCAAAAAATGGAACTCTTCTTCAGCCGTAAGCCCTGGGGAATCTACCCCGTGAGCCTTCAGCTCGCCGAATCCTTGGGCGCCTTCGCCGAAAACGCCGTCGCCAGCGAGGATTTTGACGCGCCCGCGTTGGAGTGCCTCCACGCCATCTATCAAAAAGAGTTCGCCGCCGCGGAGTTCGACCGCCGCTGCCGAGGCGCCGGAGGCGCCCCAAGCTCCGGCGCGGAAAGCCCTTTGGGGCAAGACGCGACCGCCCCCCCGCGCGGAGAAAAAAATGGCCCAAGCTAAGTCCCCTGGGAAGGCTTGGGCCACGCCACCTCGCGCGCGCTCTCTGAAGCGGGCGCGCGGAACTCCCAGGCCAAGGGCGCCCACGGGCGGCCTTCACCTTCCCTCCAAGAGCGCGACCTCAAACCTTCTTTGGGAGCGTTACCCCGCGCGCCACTTAAGCGCGCCTCTTTACCGCGACTCTTCCGCGAATCTCATAAAAATGATTGCCCCCTCTTATAATCCACTCTTCAAGCGGCGCCAGCGTAGCCTTATCGCTCCGGCGCGCGCCCGTCAGCGTCGCGCCCGCCTTCGCCGCGGCGGCAGGGGGCCACCCCGCGCTTATCGCGTTCGAGCGACTTTGGCGACCGCTTTCCGCGAGCTTTTTTTCCCGGGCAAATCTCTCTATAATTGACGGGGATTCGTCAGAATGGCACTTCTTTCGTTATTATGGTCCCAATCTGGCCGATTCGCCGAAAATACCGCTACCCACAGGGTTTTTAAGGAGCGTCCGCATGTCGGGACATAGTAAATGGAGCACCATCAAGTATAAAAAAGGAGCCACCGACGCGAAGCGCGGCAAGCTCTTTTCTCGCCTCATCAAGGAGATAACCATCGCCGCCAAAGACGGCGGCGACCCCACCGGCAACCCCCGACTCCGCGCGGCCCTCCAGGCCGCCAAAGTGGCCAACATGCCCAAGGACAACATCGACCGGGCCATTAAGCGCGGCACCGGCGAAATCGAGGGGGTCAACTACGAGCAGCTTTTCTACGAAGGCTACACCCCGGGAGGCGCCGCCGTTTTAGTCGAGGTCCTCACCGAGAACAAAAACCGCGCCGCCTCGGAAGTGCGCCACACTTTCAGCAAATACGGCGGCAACCTCGGGGAGCCCGGCTCGGTCGCGTGGAACTTTTCCAAGAAAGGCTCCATCGTTTTCGAGAGCGGGGTCACTGAGGACCAGGCCATGGAAATCGCCTTGGACGCCGGAGCCGACGACATCTCGGAAAGCGATGGCGTCGTGGAAGTCCACACGGCCATCGCGGATTTGGACATTGTCAAGGAAGCCTTCGACAAGGCCGGCATGGTCTACTCCACCGCCGAGATTACCTTCGTGCCTTCTTCCAGCCTCGAATTGGCGGGCAAAGAACTCGCCACCGCCATGAAACTTTTGGAAGCCTTGGACGACTTGGACGACGTGCAGAAGGTCTGGTCCAATATCGACTTTTCCGACGAGGCTTCCGCGGGCCTACTAGATGAGTAAGAGTTCCCCCCAGGATTGGGGCGCCCCCGACGGCTCGCGCGGCGCGCCGTCGGCAGAACCCGTTTCCGGCGGCCCCGCTCCTTGGGGAGCGACCCTGACCCGACCTAAAATCCGCGATCGCGTCCTCGGGATTGACCCCGGCAGCCTTCATCTGGGTTACGGGGTCATTGAACTCTCCTCCGACCGCCTCGCGCACGTCGCCTCCGGGGTTATTTCCCCCAAGAGCGCCTGGGTTTTCGCGGACAGGCTCAAATTCATCTTTGAGGGCCTTTCCGAGGTTCACGAACGCCACGCCCCTTCCTCCATGGCCTTGGAGGATATCTTCGTCTACAAAAATCCCCGTTCCGTCTTCAAGCTCGCCGAAGCCAGGGGAGTGGCCATCCTCGCCGCCGCCCTCAACGGAGTCCAAGTCTACGAGTACGCCCCCCAGCTCATTAAAAACGCCGTCTGCGGCAACGCCCGCGCCGAAAAAAGCCAAATAGCCTTTATGGTCGGTAAACTCTTAAACCTTACCGTCAAACTCGCGACGGACGCTTCCGACGCCCTGGCCGCCTCCATCTGCCACGCCGGCCAGTCCCCGCGAGCGACGATAGAGCGCGCGCCTGGCCTCGCCACCAAGGGCCGCGCCAAGAGTTGGCGCGGCTTAACGCCCCAGGATCTCGCCAACCTGGGTTACAAAGTGGAAAACGCCCCAAAATGATAGACCGCCTCCGCGGCAAACTGTTGGCAAAAGACTTTGGGCGAGTCGTCGTGGAAACCGGCGGCGGCCTGGGGCTTTTCCTCAAGACGCCCCTCAGCACTTCCTTGGCTCTCCCGGAGATAGGGAAAGAAGTTTCGCTTTTTACGCGCCTTGTCCTGCGCGAGGAGTCCATTGAGCTTTTCGGCTTTTTGACCAACCTCGAAAAAGAGAGCTTCGATATCCTCACTTCGGTAACGAGGATTGGCCCGCGCCTCGCCCTCACCATAATCTCGGCCATTGGCCCCGCGGAACTGGCCCAGGCCTTAGCCACCCAGGATATCGCCAAACTTTCCGCTATCAAAGGCATTGGCCTTAAGACGGCGGAACGCCTCATGGTGGAGCTGAAAGACAAGGCCCAGAGGCTTTCCGATCTCGCGGAAACCCTTCCCGGCGGGCCCGCCCTCCAAGCCCAGGGGGAAAACGCCAAAACCCTCCGCGACGAGGCCTCCCAAGCCCTCCAAAGCCTCGGCTACACGAGGGCCGAGGCGGACAAGGCCGTCAAAAGCGCCGCCGCCAAGGACAAGGCCTTAGATAGCGTGGAAAACCTGATTCGGGAGGCCTTAAAAGCGTTCGGCAACTAGATTTCCTTCCCGGCTTCGCGCGCGGCGCGCTATTTGGAAAGGTCCGCGCTATATCCCAAAGGACCCATATTTCCCTATGCCGAATTTCGCCACCCTCTATTTTTCAAGTATTTTTTCCAAAGACTCTCATTTCGAGGGCTTGAAAAAGCTGGGCTATTTCCCGGAAATATATTTCGAGTCAGGGTGGAACAGGATAGGCGCTCTTGAGCACCGCGAAATCGGCGCGCTCATTCAGCGGGAGTTCGGGGGCTGCTCCGTGCACCTTCCCTACGGGGGACTCTATCCGGGGGAAGATGACGGGCAAATCCCCAAAACGCTCCAAACGGCCGCCTCAATCGCCCAATATTACCAGCCGATTCACCTGATCGGGCACGCCGTTTTCCGCGCGACGCGCGATTCCGCGGGAACGACCCGGCAACGGCTCTCCCTTAGCCCCGGGGACTTGGCGGGCCCCGCCTGCGCCCCCAAAGAATCCTTCCTCGCCAACTCCCGCAAAGCCTGGACGGCCGTTTTGGCGGCCTGCGACGCGAGGCTCTTTCTGGAAAACACCCAAGAGCGCTCGCCCTTCCCCATCGCGGAAGTTTTGCGGGAGCTTCCCCCCGAGCGCGCCTCCATGTGCTTTGACGTGGGACACTGGCATTACGCCGGGATGGGCTCCACGTGGCGCAACTTGGAGGAATGGCTCGAAATCGTCGGCCCCAGGCTCGGCCATCTCCACCTCCACGACAACGACGGCTCGGCCGACCAACACCGTCCTCTCGGCCAGGGCCTTATCAATTTTCAGGAATTAGGGGATCTCTTGCGCGAGCGCGACCTTAAGCCGACCTTTACCATCGAAAACCACGACGCCTTAAGCTTGGCGGAAAGCGTCAAGTATCTGGCCGAAAATCCTCTGTTTCCGGCGTAAAGCTACGCTTTCCTGGAAAATTTTCCAGAAAAGCCTAACGACTCCCGCCGCGCGGCGAGCCTCAAGCGCCGCGCGGCGACCCCGCGCGGAAAACAATGGGGAGGATTGAACTAAGAAGGCCATCGGCGTGGGTTTTATATCTATCCACATTGGCATTGACAATATCCTCATAGGCTTTTGTCATATCCTCATTGGCTTTGACAATATCCTCATAGGCTTTTGTAATATCCTCATTGGCTTTTACAATATTCTCATTGACTTTTGTAATATCCTCTCCTCATGAGCTTTAAGTTAACTGGGGAAGGCGGCGAGCGGCGGGTCGCGACGCCTTGCGGCGAGAGATACGGCGTTTATCGCGTAAAACGAAAAAGCCGCGCCGACCGCGAAGCTCCTCGCGAGCCCTCAGTCAGCGCGGCAATTTTTTTCGAGCGCGGCGGCGCGCCGCCGGAATATCAAAAAAGCCTAGTCGTCGTAGTTCCCCGCGGGGCCCTTGTCGGGAACGAGCTTCTTGGCCTTTTCGCGGATATTCGCCTCGGTCCACTCGGCGGGATCCTCGATCCTTTGGGCCTTAACGCCCGGATCGAAACCCTTGGCCTCCATAATGGCGTCGTAGGCGAGGGGAGCGGTATCCTGGGCGTTGAAGACCTCGGTTAAGAGCTTGTGGACGAAATCCTCCACGCCTTTGGCCATGCGCTCCCGGATATCCCGCGGGAGGCTTAGGATCTTGTTTTCAAAGGGGAGGTTAAGGCTCTTGTAGTCGCCGGCCTTGTACTTCTTCTCCGTCCCGACGGCGACCATTTCTTCCCAGAGCTCCTCGGTCATGCCGCTGCCGGGGACCTTGACCAAAGCGCCGTCCTTCAAAAGGGCGTTGCCGTAGTCGTCGATCTCCACGCCCCAGGAAACCATCTGGAGGGCCGTGGCCACGTTGGCCTTGGTCGTCCGGGTCTTGGCGGCGATCTCCCTGAGCCGATCCGAGGAGTTGCCCGAGGTGCCGTGCTGGGCGCCGGAAACCCCGTAGGGGGCGATGGCCTTATGGACGGAGGCGGTCAGCTCCACGTGGATGCCCGTGGACTCGGCCTGGATGCCGTGGGTGGTCCCGTTGTTTAAGGCGATCCAGTCGGGGAAGATGTCGTGGGCGTTGAGCCCCTGGATCTGGAACAGAGCGTCCTCGGGGGTGGAGAGGCCGATGTCGCCTTTGATTTCGCCGACCTCGGTCTCCAGGCCCGACCACTTGGGAATGAAGGGGCTCAAAGCGATGTTGGCCAGAAGGTTGGCTTCGTCGGGGAGATGGGAAGCGTCCACGGCGATGGAGGTAATGCCCGCCTCGAACATGGTGGGCACCTCAATCTTGGCTTTCACCAAATCCTTCTCGTTCTTAATGCCGTAGTGGTCGGCGTGGATGGCCACGGGGACCGTCACTCCCAGCTCGTTCAAGACCGCGTCCACCTGCCGGGCGAGGTTCCAGTAGTTCGGCGCGCAGTAGGCCTTGGCGCCGCCTTCGCTTTTGGCGATCTCAATGATTACCGCGGCGTTGGCTTTCTGGGCGGCGGCCAAGACGCCCCGGATGATAATGTGGTTGCGGCCATTGGCGGCGATGGTCATGGCTTTGCCTTTGGCCGCGAGCGCCCGGTCGATAAATTTGCCGCTGACGATAAGTCCCCGGGAATTGGGAAACAGGCGAACGACATTCGGGGGCCGGCCGATTTCCAGAAGCTTTTCGTACTCTTTAGACTGATTTGACAACGCCATACTTGACTCCTTCGAGTGTCTCGCCGCTAATTGAATAGTGGTAGCGGAAGGGAAAAGAGCGATTTAGCACGCGAAAATGAAACCCTAAATTAGTTCCAGTCCGTTTTCAAAAGGTCTGGTTCGCGAATCAGAAGCTCGGCGATTTCCACGGCGTTCGTGGCCGCGCCTTTTTTGAGGTTATCCGAGACGACCCACATGGAAAGGCCGTTTTCCAAAGAAAGGTCGGCCCGGATCCGACCCACGAAGACCTCTTCCCGGCCTGTGGCCTCGGAAGCCAGGGGATAAAAATTGGCCTGGGGGTCGTCTTGCACCAACACGCCCGGGGCGCGGGAAAGGATCTCGCGGGCGGCCTCGGGTTTGATGGGGCGGCCGGTCTCGATCCAAATAGCCTCGGAGTGGGCGTAAAAAACCGGAACCCGCACGCAAGTGGCCGAGACCTTGATATTGGGATCGTCAAAGATCTTCAAAGTCTCGTTAACCATCTTCATCTCTTCTTTGGTATAGCCATTATCCAAAAAAACGTCAATGTGAGGCAAGCAGTTGAAAGCTATCCGGTGGGGATAGACCTTGGGGGGATATTCCTGGCCGTTGAAGAGCTTGCGCGTCTGCTCGGCCAATTCCTCGACCCCTTTTTGGCCCGTCCCGGAAACCGACTGATAGGTGGCGACGATTATCCGCTTGACGCCCACGGCGTCATAGATCGGTTTCAGGGCGACCAGCATCTGAATGGTCGAGCAGTTGGGATTGGCGATAATACCCTTGTGCTTCTTCAAGGCCCCGGCGTTCACCTCGGGAACGATCAGGGGCACCCGGGGATCCTGGCGCCAATTGGAGGAATTGTCCACCACCACGCAGCCCGCCTGGGCGGCGAGGGGAGCGTACTGGGCGCTCGCGCCGGCCCCGGCGGAAAAGAGGGCGATATCCAGGCCTTTAAAGGAGTCCGGCTTGGTTTCCTCCACCTTAATTTCTTTTCCCTCAAACTCGACCGTTGAGCCGGCCGAGCGGGAAGAAGCCAAAGCCTTAATTGTCTTGACGGGAAACCCGCGGTCTTGGAGGGATTTCAACATTTCTCGGCCCACGGCTCCGCTGGCGCCGAGAACTCCCACGTTGTATTCTCTGGACATATAACCTTTCAAATGAATCGCTTGTTGATGAAGCGCCCTTCAGCGCGCTACCGGAAAGTTTAGCACAAGGGCTTATATTTAGAAAGGCGGGGAAAGCCCGTTTGGCCCCGTCCCGAGGCTCGCGCGCGGGGGCGCCCGCGGCGCCCTCCCGCGCGCCCCCGAGAGAGCGCCTAAGGGCCCTCCTCGACGCTGACGAGCCGGCCCCTCCGCCCGCGCGCCATACGCGCCAACCGACGCTCGCTTCACGGGGGGGCAAAGCCTGGGAAAGCGCGAAAAACCCGGGAAAGCTCACGGAAGCGAGGGATAAGGGCGAGTCTTTATCGCGAAGATAAACATTCGCGGCGCTAACGCGCTAAAAATATAGCGCGTTAATATATTGATATATATTAAAGATATTTATTATATATATTTAGATGTATTAGTTTATTTAATTAGGCGCGATCGCGATAAGCGTCATGCGTCACGCCATGCCCACTCGCCTCAATTAGCCGCGAAACTGTCCCCAGCGGGCCCAGAAGGCGCGAAGAGCGCCGCGAAGAACGCCGCGAAAGGCCCCTCGAGTTCATAGCGACGGCGCGCTCCGGCGCTATTATTAAGCGTTCAACGAAGAAAAAATATTACGCGTTAAACGAAGAAAAAAGCCGCTACGGATACGCGCGAAAGGCGAAAATAATCGCGTTTTTTTCATAATTAAGCGCGCTTTTTCATAATTAAGCGCGCTTTCTTCATAATTAAGATTCAAGTCGCGGAAATGGCGGAAAAAGATATCGCTCTTTAAGCCGTTTCTTTTCTATTCTTTCGCTTTAACAAGGCGGAAAGCTTTAACAAGACGGTAAAATTTAAGCGAGG
Organism: Deltaproteobacteria bacterium; assembly: GCA_031265205.1. Lineage (GTDB taxonomy): Bacteria > Desulfobacterota > Desulfarculia > Adiutricales > Adiutricaceae > JAISCZ01. The sequence continues at coordinate 79,062 of JAISCZ010000091.1, read as the reverse complement.
CGGAAGAAAATGGTGGGCGATGCGCGATTCGAACGCGCGGCCTTTAGCTCCGGAGGCTAACGCTCTATCCAGCTGAGCTAATCGCCCACCCTAAAAAAAGCCGACGCGCCAGCGGAAAGGCGTAAAAGAGAACCCTTTCCCGAGGCGACGGGCGCGTAGCGTTTGGGGATAGTAGACGATATTCCCCCTTCCGTCAAGACCCGCGTCGAGACGATCGAGGCGAGCCGCGCGGGAAGGGGGAAAATAATTTTAAAAAAACGCCTTAGGATTTAACGCGCTCAAGGTACTCGCCAGTGCGCGTGTCAATCTTTAAAACGTCCCCCTCGTTAATGAAGAGGGGCACCTGGACCACGAGGCCCGTGGCCAGGGTGGCCGGCTTGGTCACGCCGGCGGCGGTGTCCCCCCGGAGCCCAGGGTCGCTTTGGGTGACCGCGATGTTCACGGTGGTGGGCAGATCCAGGCCGATGGGATTCCCCTTATAGAAATTGAGGTAAAGATCCATGCTCTCCAGGAGAAAGTGGCGATTGTCGCCAATCTGATCCGGGGTCAGGTGGAGCTGCTCAAAAGTCGTCTTGTCCATGAAGACGTAGCCGTCGTGGGCGTCAAAGTAGAGATACTGGACGCTTTTTTCCTCAAGATCCGGCTGCTCCAGCTTTTCGCCGGAACGGAAGGTCTCGTCCAGGACCCGGCCCGTGAGCAAATTTTTAAGCTTGGTCCGGATAAAGGCGCCGCCTTTGCCGGGTTTGACGTGCAAAAAATCAACGATAATATAAGGCTCCCCTTTAAAGGTAACCTTGAGGCCTTTGCGAAAATCGCTCGTGGAATACATGTTGCTCCTTAAAAAACCAAAAAACGCTTAAAAAACGGGCGCGGGGGCGAACTCCTCCGGGTCTCCCCGCCGCGCGCTAGTCCAATTGCCTTCTGACCTCCTCGTCGGTCAAATCGGGCTCTTCGGCTAAACGATAGATAATTTCGTCGGGCCTGACCAGACGCAGCTTCTTGCGGGCCTGGCTCTCCAAAAAGGACAGATCGGTGTTGAGCCTTTCCAGGCGCGCCAAAAGCTGGCGGTTTTCCTCTTCTAACCTGAGGTTTTCGGCCGCGAGCTCGATCTTCTTCTCCTTGAGGCCGCTGTTGCGGGCGAACCCGTCCTCGGAGAGGAAAAGGTAACAGATAAAACCCATTATAACGGCCAGGAACAGTCCCAGCCAAAGAATCTTCTGGGAGAGGATGGAATCGACTCCGGCGAACGTCGCTTTTAAAATGGACTTTTGGCCCGCGCCTTCGGCGCCGTCGCCCAGAGGCCTGGAAGTGAAGGAACTCACGTCTCTCTCCTTTCTAGGGATTGGGGCTTTCGCCCGGCCTGGGCCTAGGGAGGAGCCCCCCCATGACCACCCGGTTGAAGTTTTTCTGCCTTAAGGCCTCGATAACCTGGAAAACCAGGCCGTAATCGGTCTCCCTATCGGCCGCGATGAGGACCACCACCTGGCTCCCGTCCGCCCCGGTCCGCTCCAAGAGTTCCCCCAGGCGCGCGACCGTGGTGGGCTCGCCCTCAAAAAAGAGGTCGTTTTGGGAAGTGATGTTCACTTCCAGTCTCTCCGGGGCCTGCACCAACGTCCCGTTGGCCAACTCCGGGAGAAGGAGTTTTAAGCCCGGCAGCACGGCGAACTGGGCGGTCACCATAAAAAAGATGACCAGCTGCAAAATGACGTCCACCAAGGGAGTCATGTTGAGTTCCGGGCCGCGTCGAAGAGAGCCGCCGTTTTTGGGGGAAAAATTCACGCCTAACTCCGCGCCGCCGCTGGCGGGGCTTTGACGGGGGCGGGAGACGGGGGAAGCGGGTCGGAGGCGGCCAAAGCCTCGAGAAGATCCGCCCCCAAATCTTCCAAATCGCTGGTTAAGCTCTCCACCCGGCTCATTAAAATTCGGTGGATAAGCATCGCCGGAATGGCGATGACCAGCCCCGCCGCCGTCGTTAGTAAGGCCTGGCCGATGCCTCCGGCCAGGAGCCCGGGATTGCCCATGCCGGCTTGGGCCACGGCCCCGAAGGCGTTAATCATCCCGGAGACCGTCCCCAAGAGGCCCAAGAGCGGGGAAACGGAGGCGATAACCCCCAAAAGCTCCAGGTGGGAGGCCAGAAAATTGGATTCCCGGCGGCCCGTCTCCTCCATCGCGTCCTTGAAAAAGGCCCTGTTTTGGCCGGCTATTTTGAGGCCCTGCCGCATAATGCGCGCCGCGGCGTTCTGCCCGTCCTGGCAAAGGTAGGCCGCCTCATTGAACTGGCGGCGGGCCAAGAGATCGCTCACGGAAATGACCAGGCTCCTGGGGATGACCCGTCCCCTCCGCAGGGCCCAGGCTCTCTCCAGGATAATGGCCAGGGCCACTAAGCTGCAGCAAAGAATGGGGTACATGACCCAGCCGCCGCGCTGAATCAGGTCAACTAAGATATCCATAAGAAGTGGGGCCTAGGGGGAGGGGGATGGGGGAAAACAAAGCCTGTATTTTAGTCTATTATTCGCCAAATGTAACGAAAAAAAAACCTCTTGGCCGCTTGGGCCCTCAGTTAGCCTCCCTCCCGCCTCTTTGGGTGGCCAGATCGGAAAGGGTCATTCTTAGAATAGCCTGGCCGGCGCGGTCGTTGGCCTCGTCCAGGGCGAGGACTTTTTCGTAGGCGGCTTTAGCCTGGGCGAGATCCCCGGAATTCTCCAGCGCTTCCGCCGCCGCCAGCCAGGTGGCGGCCGTGGGATCCAGCTCGGCTATCTTGAGTAAACTCACGATCAGGGCGGGGGCTTGGCCCAGGTTTTTCTGGGCCAGGGCCAAATAGCGCCAATTGTCCGCGTCCTGGGGATAGATTTTGACCCAATTGGAGGCCGTCTGGGAAAGCCGCGTCCAATTTTTGGCGATTTCCAGCTCGCCGACGACTAAATCCCTAAATTCCTTACGCGCAGGGAACTCCTCGTAGAGGCGGGCGGCCTCCTTGAGCATGGCCTCCTTGTCCCCTTTTTCCCGGTAGAGGGCCACCAGGTAGGCCCCGCTGTCCTCGCGGGCGGCCTGATCCTTAGTTGAGTAGTCAATGGCCTGGAGAAAAGCCTTTTCGGCCGCGTCCCAGTTTTTCTTTTTAAAATAGGCGACCCCTAGGTTATAAAACTCCACGCCGTTCTGGGAGTATCGGTAGAGCTTTTGGGTAAATTCCTCAGCTACCTCCCCCGGGGCGGGCCGAGAAAGCTCCAAGACCTTTAGGCGGGCCTCCGCCCGCGTCGCCTCGGCTTCCGGCCCGCTTAGAGCCAGTTCCGCGAGTTTGAGCCAAATGGCCGCGGCCTCGTCGCCGCGTCCGGCCTCCTCCAAGGCCAAGGCCAGTTCCCGGGCGAGGGCGGGGTTATCGTTTAAGGCCAGGGTCCTTTGGAGATAGACAAGGTACGCTTCCCGGTTACCCCGCTCCAAGGCGATGGCCGAAAGGTTTTGGAAGACCGCGAAATCGCCCGGCGCGAGCCGGGCGGCCTCCAGGAAGGCCACCTCGGCCAAGGCCCACGCGCCCTCGCCAGCGTAAAGGGAGCCCAGGCGCTTATAAGCGTCCGCCTTAAGGGGGCCGTCCGGCAAAGACTTGGCGAGCCCCGCCCAAGCCGCGAGCGCGCCTTCCTTGTCCCCTAAGTCTTCCCGGAGGCGGATCAGCTCGCTCCAAATCCCCGGCGCCCGCTCCGGGGTCGCGAGAGGCAGAAGGCGCTCCAAAACGCGGGCTTCCCGCCCCTGATCCGCGCTTTGCCGATAGAGCTCCAAAAGAAGCGCGAGGAGCGAAAGGGTCTCCCCCTCGTCCTGGGATTCGCTCAAAAGTTCTTCGTAGAGAACCGCCGCCTTGGCGGGCTGGGTTTCCCGGTAGAGGTTGGCGAGGCTCGTTCTTAAGGCCTTGCGGGCGTCTCCCTGGGGGTCGGCCAAAGGCAGCATCCTTTCAAGGGTCACGATCTCCTGGGCCCCGTCGCCGAGTTCCCGGTAGAGGGCCAGGAGTCTGGACAGGATATTATAGGATTGGGGATCGTCGCCGCTCGCGCGCCACTCCTCCTCCAAAAGAGCCGCCAATTCCTCCTCGAAACCGTCGGCATGGGCGAGGGACTCCAGAAACTTGTCTTTTAAGCCGGGAGCGTCCGGGTCCAGGGCCAAAGCCTTCCGGTAGAAAGAGACTTTTTCCGCCCCGTCCGCGGTCGCGTCGCCCCGCGCGACCCAGTCCTCCGCGGCGTACGCCACTTTGAGAAAAAAGATCGCCTTTCTCCGCTCGTCTTCCCAGACCTCAATGGCCAGAGTCCGGGGCTCGCCCCAAGCGTCTTCCCCCAAGACCCTTAAAAGGCTCGTGGGCGCGCCGTAAAAGCGGGTTAAGTCAAAATCGGGGGAGCTGAGGCTTAAGCCGTAATTGCGCCAGTGATTCGTGGAGAGCGCGGAGATAAAGAGATTTTGGGCGGGATTAAGCTCTAGAGTCTCGGAGGGCGCGAGCGTTCTGGGGGCTCTGTCCACCATAAGCTCCAAGCTTTTTACTTCCAGGGGAACCGGGCGCGCCCAGCCCCAGGCCCGCGCCAGGGAATCGGGAAAAAAGGCGTACCAAAAAGCCAGAATAAGCCCCAACAGCGCCGCCACCGCGAGAATAGACTTGCCCCAGGCGGCGGGGGATTTCCCCCTGCCCTTTGGCGAGCTATGGTAAAAAGGAAGGCGCGCGTCCATGGGATTTGTCTTTGAGGTTAAAACAGAAAAGGCGGAAGCGTAAAAAAGGCGAGGCCAGATCCAACCCATGAATAGCATAAAATTAATTAAAATTAAAGATACTTACGTTAATTCACGTTAAATTTTAAAAATTAAATCCCAAAGCTCCGGCGGCGTAAGGATTCTGGAAAGCCCCCGGCGGGCCCCCGGCGCCGCGCTAACGTCGTTCGCGAACGGCCTTTAAGATGAGGCTAAAGCGTCTTCCGCCTCAAGGTCTCCCCCATAATTTCTGGGGGAAAACCCTCGCTCCGCTTCTGGCGGCTTGGAAGGAAAACGCCACCTTGAAGTCTCGCGGGCCAATTCGCGGCGGTTCCAGAGCCCTCCCGCGAAACGGCGTTTTTCCCACCAAACGGCGCATTTCCTAAAAGACCGCCAAAAACGCCAAACGAATCGCCCAAGGCGCGTTTTGGGCTTCGCGCGCCTCGCGCGCGCGCTTTCCATTTCCGAAATCATAGGCCACGCGACAGTCCTCAGGCGCCTTAGCCCCTCTAATCGCGGGCCCGGCCCGCGAAAAGGCCCCTTAAAACGGAAAAGCCCCCGCGGTCAACCCGAAGGTCGACCGCGGGGGCGATTCCGTTACTGGGGTCAGCCCTTTACCCCAGACTAAGGGGTTAAAAGCCTACCGGATGAGGCTTAAGGCCAGCTGGCTGAGGCTGTTGGCCTGGGCCAGCATTGAGGTCGCGGCCTGGGAGAGGACATTGTTGCGAGTAAATTCCGTCATCTCCGTCGCCACGTCCACGTCCGAAATCCGGCTCTCGGAAGCTTGGAGGTTTTCGGCCTGGATGGTGAGGTTGGTCATGGTGTTTTCCAAGCGGTTCTGCATGGCGCCAAGGTCAGCCCGGATTTTGTCTTTGGCGTTGATGGACTCCGAAATGGCGTCCAAAGCTTCTTGGGCGCTGGACTGAGTCCGCACTTCGGCGCCGTCCCACCTGCCGTTGGCGGCGTTCTGGATTTCCACGAAGCTGTTGCGGTCCATACCGTTGATGATGCCAGCGGTCAGGGCGGGGGTGTCGAGCTCTCCGGCGTTAGCGATCCAGAGATCGCGCTGGTAGCCAACGTCGCGACCGTTCAGGGTGACGTTCCAGACCTGGTTGCCGAGGTTGGCCGCGGTCTGGGTGGGCTTCATGGTGCCCCAGAACTGACCGCCCAAGGAGAAGCTAGTGCCGGACTGGTTGGTAAGGGCCGTCTCCGTATTCTCAAAAAGAATCGCGTCCAAGGCCGCCCGGGAGTGCGCGTCGCCGCCCGCCACGTCGCAGGCCAAAAGGTCGTTGTTGTTTCCGCCATCTTTGCAGAAAATGTAGACCATCTGGGCCGCCTGGCCGTTGGAGTTTACGTCCTGCACCATAGCCCAGAACTGGCTGCTGGAGTTGTTGTTAATCGCCTCGGCCAAGGCCCGATAGGTGAAGGCCGAATTGACGCTATTGGCGTCGCCCACCTGGGTCGCCACCTTGTTCGCGCCAATGGCGCCGCCAACTACGACATCAACGCCAGCTCCCTCAGTCACGACTAGAGCTGCGGGATCGATAGCCATGTTGGTAAGCTCAGTGGCCGTTAAATACGACACCTGCAATTCGCTCGTAAGGTTTAAAGCGTCGACAGTGTCATAAAAGTTTCCGCCGGCGTTAGTGAGGGCGGCAACGCTTCTCCCCCCCATAGCGCCAACCCGTTGCGTCAAAGCGGGGGAAGTCGCCATGATTTTATTGTACGCGGCCGTAAAATCATCCCCTGTGGCAAGGACCATGTTGTCCCTGTCCCCGCTGAAGCTAGAGCCAGCGACTGCCGCCGCATAAGCTGCTATAAAGCTCTCTCTAGCTTCAGTGTAGCCATCGCCTATCTGTACAATCTCATGTGTCCATCCTGGACCGCCTGGGGTATAGATACCCGCTTGAGCTCTATAAAAATCAACCATTGCGTCGTACAGCTCTTGATCTGTAGATAACCCTACGCCAGCCGTCATCGTCATCTGAGCGAATCCCACGCCTCTGTTAGTCATTCTTGCCGCTAACGCCGCGTCTGTCGTCCAGGCTGAGGAGTCTGTCCCGACAGCCTGAAAATATATGCCGTTAAGGTTAAAAGTTTCAGCTCCAGTAGTCGCACCGACACTATACACAGTAAATTGCGCAAGAAGGTCGGCCTTAATCTGGACGCTATTGTCATTAAGCCAGACCATCGGCTCATTGGTGGCGCCGCCGCCTTTGAAATGCACCTCAGTGCTACTAACGTTGAAATTAATCTGCTGCCACCCTTGGTTGTCGCCAATTGCTTTGATATTGGTCCATCTGCCGGTATTCATGTCCACATAGACAAAAGAGCTAACAGCTTTACTGCTAGTCGTGCCGGAAACGAATGGCACCCACACGTTAGCGGAATAACCTCCAACGTGATCCCTTAAATAATCAGCATCGACAAAATCAACGGCTCTCAATGCGGCTGAAGTGGCCCCTACGAGATTGATTGTCAACTTATGGCCGTTTATGAGCGCCCCAGAAGCGGGGCTCAAAGCCCACATGCTTCCACTGACCCAGATATTAACCGACGTGGGTCCATTGGGCATAAAACCCGCGGAAAACGCCATTTGATTAGCACCGGTGCCACTCAACATATCCGCGATATTAGTATAAGTCGGACTGGCCGGGGTCAAAGCGAAAGCTTCAGGAAGATTGAAAGTTACTTGATTCATTCCTAAAGCCTGGCCTAATGTCGCGCTCGTTGTCCACCGCCCAGAGCCGTCATAGTAAATACCAGTCGCGAAATTAGCGCTTCCCTGAGGCGGCTGCGTATCATTAACGCCAAAATTGTCATACAAATAAGTGGCGTTTACGACAGTGGCTAAAGCGGTGACCGCAGTAGCCGATAGGACCGCGCTTCCCGTATACGCTGCGACCAAAGCGGCGCGCAATGCAGCGATGCCAGCCGTCGCGCTCTCGGCTCCTACCACATTGGCGGAAACCACCACGTTGGAGCCGCCTAACAAGTTAGCCATGGACTGGCTTCTCGCGAATAAACTCGAGAACGATCCAGTTCCCTGGAAAAGCTCGTTAATTGTCGCCTCATAATTAAACTCTTGAGTGTGCTGCGTTCCTCCTTCGGCGACAGAAGTGACACCCCAATAATAGGCCTCGTCTCCAATGCAGATAGCGACCGTGCCGCCGCATTGCACTTCCGTCCGCAAAGCGGCGGAATTTACCTGAACGCCAACCCGGCTCTGCGTGCCGCGGTTGACCATGTTAATTAAATCCTGGAGGCTTTGGCTGGAGCTGACGGTGTAGCGACCGGCAAGATATTTTCCCGTAAGAAGCGCCGAATCCTCATCCTGCATCCAATCCCAGTTATAACCATAGCTGAAGGTCTCGCCGTCAATAAAGCCGGCGGCGCCGTCTAAAGACGAATAACCGGCGGTGCAGCAACCGGGCCCAGCCAACGGGCCGGCTCCCGCCGCTCCCTGACCCCAGATGTCGTTCAAAGCGTCGCCGCCAATCCGCAGACCGGTCTCGCTGGTCGCCCGAGCGTCCCCGATGTTCACGAAATAGTAGTCTTCGGCGGCGTTGTTGCTAACGCCAAAGTGAATCTTTAAGCCCTGGCCTCCGTGCTGATTGGTCACGGAACCGTCCAGAAGCTTGATGCCGTTAAAATTGGTGGCGTTGGCGATACGATCAATTTCGGCGGCCATGGCCTGGTACTCGGAGTTGATAATCTCCCTCTGGGCCGTGGTATAGGTGCCGGTGGCGGCCTGTTCCGCCAACTCTTTCATGCGGGTCAATTTCTCGTCAATAATGGAGAGAGCCCCGTCCGCGGTCTGAATCATGCTGATAGCGTCAGCCGTGTTCCGAATGCCCTGATTCATCGTGGCGATGTCGGCCCGCATCATTTCCCGGACGGCGAGTCCGGCGGCGTCATCGGCGGCGCTGTTGATGCGAAGTCCAGAAGAAAGGCGCTGAACGCTGGTGGATAACCTATCGTAGATCGTCCCCAGATTCCTGGCCGCGTTCTGAGCTGTCATGTTGTGGTTAATGATAAGAGCCATTATTGATCCTCCATGAGTATGATCGGGCGTCCATGCCCCATCCGGATTTATTTCTTCCGGACCTTTTATTTAGGCTTGGGTTTTTGGCTTTTGCCTTTTCCAAGCCTAACGCGAAAAGCGTGTTAAATGAAAACGGGGACTTCGGACATTAGTCCTGGGTTCCGTTTGAATTTCTTATCGGCTTGAAATAAACAACCTTAAGTATTTTTACTAACTAAATAAACCTTTATCTATTGTTGGACTTTAACTTACAGTTAAATCAAAACGACGGCAATATCTTAGCCATTTTTATCTATATTAATTTATTATTACTTCTTATCATTTTCCAAGATTCCATATTCGACATAGCTTTTCACGTTTCTAACGATCACTTATCTAAACGCTTGAGCGTCTCAAATTAACCTCACAAAACCGTTTTATTGTTATCTAATTTTAATCTACGTCTAACGCTATTTTTGTTTTCTTGAAGGCAAAATACTCATTTTATGAGTTTATCTTAACGCCGCGCGTTATCCATCTCCAAAGCGTTCCACGAGGAAAAACTCAATGATATTATAAATTCTTCTTCGCGCGAACCTATCCTTAAAAACGCCTTGAGGAATCTCTGAAACCTACCGCGAGGCTTTCTTAGACAATTCAAGATTTAATTTTACTCTCTTAGCTGATCTGTAATTCCATGATTTTAATAATTTCTTTCGGTGGCTATTTCAGTAGAACTATTTTTACACTAAAGATTAACTGGACGACGCGCTCAAATTTAAATTTTCAATATTTTTCTCGATTCGAATATGGCATCGATCTTCAATTCTATTTTATCCATATGGCCTAAAAGATATCATTTAAATTATTCCTTGCTCCGTTTTTATCAATTAACTTTTGCTCGCCTTAATTTTTAACATCCCTAAATCCAACTTCCATTCCTTTTCTTTACGCCGCTCGAACGCGTTTGTTTACAGCGGAATTTTCGCTGACCAAGGTTTTTTCCCGCCCAACTTTTATAATTTTGGCGTTATTTGTCGTTAATTGATATTAATTTCACGTTTTCCTCATACGCGTTGGCGTTTCTTTTATAGCTTTCCTCCCGACGCGACTCCTCGTTTCCCATAATTGATTTCTCCTTTCATTCTCAAAATCTCCCATGGCCATTCCCTTCAATTCTCTTAAGAGTCGAGAAATCCTTACATATTTCGCTTTGCCCGCTTCCTCGCGCTCTTCGCGCGCTCTAAACGCGTCGCTTTTCAAAAATACTTGAATTTAGTATTATATTTTCGTTCCAAAAGTCTTCTTTTGGGCTTAATTCCTCTCTTTCTTCCAGACGCGCGGCTCCAAAAAGCTCAATAGCCGCGATAATCTCCCCTAATTTATGAGGTCTTTTTTCCTTTTCTAATTTTCTAAAACAGCCCCCACGGCGGCGGATTACTCGCCACAGACAAAGACCCCCGCGTAACATCCCCACAATCCCCAATTGCCATGATAGCGCCACCCCAAAATTCACCGTTTGCCCAAATAGGCCAGCCCTCTGGCCCCATATCCGCGCTTACGACAATTGAGCAAACCGGCCAAAGATTGGACAGTCTCTTGGCCGCTCTTTATCCCTCCTTCAGCCGCTCGAGCCTCAATCATGCGGTCAAAGCGGGAAGAGTCACAGTTGACGGAAAGCCGGTAAAACCTTCTTTAATAGTCAAAGCTGGCCAAGAAATCGTTTTTTTTCCGCCTCCGCCGCCAACTCCCCTCGCCTGGACAGGCGCCGAGCCACCCTACGCCAAACTCTTTGAAGACCAGAATATCCTGATTATCAATAAACCCATGGGCCTGGTGACCCATCCCGGGCAAGCCGTCGCCGAGCCGACTCTCCTTGACGCCCTTTTGGCCTTTTACCCGGAGTTAAGCGAAATAGAGAGTCCTCACCGCCCCGGAATTGTCCATCGACTGGACAAAGACACGACCGGAGTCATGGCTATCGCCAAGAACTCCCACGCCCAAGCGTTTCTTATCCAAGCCTTTGCCGACCGAAAAGTCAAAAAGAGGTATCTGGCCTTTGTGAGCGGCCACCCCCCTAAAAGCGGCCTCATTGACTCGCCCATTGGCCGCCACCCGACCCTGAGGCATAAAATGGCCGCCGGCTCTCCCCTGGGCGTTCCCGCCCGGACCTTTTACCGGGTCCTCAAGAGGTTTCCCAAAGTCGGCGTAAGCCTTCTTTCCATTAACCTTTTTACTGGACGCACCCATCAGGCCAGGGTCCACCTTTCCTCTCTCAAATTCCCCATAATCGGCGACAAAGTTTACGGTCCCCAAAAATCTAGTCTTTTACGCAACTTCCCCAGCTTAGAGCCTTACGCGCGGAGACAGCTCCTCCACGCTCGGAGCCTCTCCGTCCCCCTCCCACAAGGCGGGAGGAGGAGATTTTCCGCGCCATGGCCCCCGGATTTTCTTTCCTTTTTTAACGAACTCTCTAAAATTGAGAAAAAACCTTAAACCGCTTTTTTTGCGAAAAAATTAAAAATTTATTCAAAACGCTATATTTCTTGTTTTATTCGCGACTTCTTCCCACGCCGTTCGCTATCCGCCTCTCCAAAAGAAAAAGCCCGGCGGAATTTCGCTTCCACCGGGCCTGACCCAGATCTATTCTTGATAAGGAGCGTCCTAACGCCAAGACAAGACGCTCACTTCCACGCCCTTAAAAACAAGTAACGCAAAATTTCAATATTCAGCGCTCTCCGCCTTCCTAACGGCGCGGCTCGCCTCTCGCGGGCCTACTCGTCCGTCTCTTCCTCATCCTCGTCATCTTCCCCCTCGTCCATCTCCTCTTCCTCGTCGTACTCCTCCTCGTACTCTTCCTCCTCGTTCTCGTCCTCGCCCATCTCGGCCTCCTCGCTCTCCGGGACCTCGGAACCGTCGAAGGAGAGGAGGTGGCTGATAGGCTCAGGGTTAACCTGGTCCGGCGGAAGGAGCGCGAAGAGGCTACCCTCGGCGTCGGCGTTCTCTTCCGGGGGTAGCAACGCCACGTCAACCACCACCTCGTCCAGATTGAGTTTCATGAGTCTCACCCCCTGGGTCCGCCGGTGGAGCACCGTGACCTCGGAGATATTGAACATGATGAGGCGCCCGGTGTTGGTGATGAGCATGAGCCTGTCGTTTTCGCTCACCTTGAAGACGGCGACCACGGCGCTCAAGACCGAAGTTTTGACGGTGGTGACTCCCATCCCGCCGCGGGACTGGAGATTGTACTCGGAGGCCAGGGTCCTCTTGCCGTAACCGTTTTCGGTTACCGTCATGAGGACCTCGCTGCGGTCCGGGGACATGGTGTCCATGGCCACCAATTTGTCGTTCTTGGAGAGCCTGATGCCCTTGACGCCCCCCGCGGCCCGGCCCATGGACCGGATTTCCGATTCCATGAAGCAGATGGCCTTACCGTTGCGGGTGGAAAGAATGACCGCGCCCTCTCCGTCGGTGAGGGAGGCCGAAACGAGTTCGTCGTCTTCTTTAAGGTTAAGGGCGATAATCCCGTTCCGCCGGGGCTTGTTGAAGACCGCCAGATCCATCCTTTTAATTGTCCCTTTGCGGGTGGCCATGGTGACGTAACGGCCTTTTTCCGAGAGATCGTCCACGACCAAAACCGTGGTGACCTTTTCCCCGGAGATTAAAGGAACGACGTTCACCAGGGCCTTGCCTTTGGAGGTGCGGATAGCCAGGGGGACCTCGTGGACTTTGAGCCAGTAAAGACGGCCGCGGTTGGTGAGAAAGAGGATGTAGCTGTGGGTGGAGGCCACGAACATCCTTTCCACGAAATCGTCCTCTTTGTTTTTGGCGGCGGTGATTCCTTTGCCGCCCCTCCCTTGAGAGCGGTAGGTGGAGACCGGGGTGCGTTTGATGTAACCGCCGTGACTGATAGTCACCACCATGGACTCCTCGGGAATGAAGTCTTCGGGGTTGCGGGCCCCGGGGCCCTCATCGGTGATGACCGTTCTCCGAGCGTCTCCATATTCGGCCTGGATGGCCACAAACTCGTCTTTAATGACCTGGTTGAGGAGCGTTTCGGAACTCAAAATGGCTTTATAGCGCTCAATGTCCTTGCTGATGGCGGCGTACTCGTCCTCAATGGACTGCCGCTCGAGCTGGGTAAGTTTTTGGAGCCTTAAATCCAAGATGGCCTGGGCCTGGATTTCGCTGAATCCAAATTGGCCGATCAGGCCCGCTTTCGCCGCCGCTGGATTGGAACTCCCCCGAATTAAGGCGATAATCTCGTCCAAGTGGCTCAGAGCGAGCCGCAAACCCTCCAAAATATGGGCCCGCGCCTCGGCCTTGGCCAGCTCAAAACGGGTCCTCCGAGTAACCACTTCCCGGCGGTGCTCCAAGAACTGGAATAAAGCCTCCTTGAGGTTGAGCAGGCGGGGAGTCTGGTTCACGATGGCCAGCATATTGATGCCAAAGCTCGCCTCAAGCGGGGTCGAGGCGTAAAGCTGCCGCAGAATGGTCTCGCCCATGTCTTTTTGGGCGCTTTTTATCTCCACGACCACCCTTAGCCCATGGCGGTCGCTTTCGTCGCGCACCTCATGGATGCCGTCAATCCGTTTATCCCGCGCGAGTTCGGCAATTTTTTCCACCAGGTGAGCCTTATTGATCTGATAAGGAAGCTCGGTAATGACGATGGCGGTGCGCTTGCTATCCTTCAAATCCTCAAAATCGGCCCTGGCTCGGAGCCGGATAATCCCCTTGCCCGTGTGATAGGCTTCCCGAATGCCCTCGCTCCCCAAAATAAAGCCCGCCGTCGGGAAATCGGGCCCGGGAATATAGCGCATCAACTCGTTAATGGTGACTCCGGGGTTGTCCACCAGGGCCACCAAGCCCTTGAGGACCTCGCTTAAGTTGTGGGGGGGCACGTTGGTCGCCATGCCCACGGCGATGCCCGCCGAGCCGTTTATCAAAAGACCCGGCACCTTGGTCGGCATTACGTCGGGCTCTTCCAAAGACCCGTCGTAATTGGGGGAAAAATCCACCGTCCTTTTGTCCAAATCGGCCATGAATTCATGGGCCAATTTGGAAAGGCGGACCTCGGTATACCTCATGGCGGCGGGCTGGTCACCGTCAACGGAGCCAAAGTTGCCCTGGCCGTCCGCCAAGGGGTAACGCACCGAAAATTCTTGGGCGAGCCGGACCAAAGCCTCGTAGACCGCGACATCGCCGTGGGGGTGATACTTACCGATAACGTCGCCGACGACGCGGGCCGACTTCTTATAGGGCTTATTGTAGTCGTTGCCCAGTTCGTTCATGGCGAAAAGGACGCGCCGGTGAACTGGCTTTAAACCGTCGCGGGCGTCGGGGATGGCCCGGCCAATGATGACGCTCATGGCGTAATCAAGGTAGGAATTCTTGATCTCTTCCTCAATGCTTATTAGTTCAAATCTATCGGTGCCGTTTTTATTGCTTTCCATAAAACATCCAAAATAGAAAAGCGGCCCCTTTGGCCGCGGTTTTAACGCCGGAGAATAGAAACGAAGGATTTAACTCCTAAAGGACTATACAATATAGCACACGCTGCAATGATTAGTCTACAAAAAAATAAAGTTTTGAGGTGGAATCACATTAGAATTCAGCGACGCTCAGCGCTTTTCTCTCGTATCCATTCAACAAATGGGGGAGACGAGGACTGGCGGAGGCCTTCAGTTGACGGCGATGCTGATATTTTCATGCTTATAATATACTAAAAGATATAATAATATATAATTTTATAATAATATAAAAAAATAAAATCTAAGCGCTGTTAAATATACTAAAAGACACAAAAAAGAAAAGATTCCGTTTCGAACCTTATTCGTTCGTGGCTAATAGTGACATAGGCGGTTAATCTGAGCCAACCCAGTTCCTGTGGCCGCCGAAAGCGCTGTACGCAAAGGAAAGGCTCGTTCGTAAAAAATACCTGCCTGGCCCAAAAGTTTGATTTGCCCGACCCTTATAAATAATCAAAGCGATTCCGCACCTCAAAACAATATCAATAAGAGATACTATTTTAATGAGATTATTACTATAAAATTAGGACAAATAAAATTAAATTATAGTAAATATAGTAATTAAACGTAATAATTAAAGAAAAATTAAACAGAACAATAGAATAAAAATATAAAATCATAAAATATAAATAGTTACTTATAATTAAACTTAAAAATAATAAATTTTTTAAACCTTACCAAAATTACATAAATGTAGCGAAAGAATGATGAGTGTGTAAAAAGTCCCGGAACTGAAAATTACTTGATTTCCAATACCATATAAACGCAATATAGTATTGCAATATACTATATACAGCATAATGTTCCATCATACAACAATAATGAAGGGTTTTTGCACTTTCATCAAGAATATAAAATATTTGAATAACGCCAGGAATTCTGGTATAAATTTTTTTGTTTGAGCTTTGGTTTAAAATCTGAAAAATTACATTTTACTAGCAAAAAATACGCAATTATTTTGCGAAAGATTCGGCTTCAGTCCATGAAAAGAAATCAGCAACGCTCATCATCTATCCCCAACCTCGCCCCAGTATAGCGAAAACCTGAAAGTAAATATATGGATGCTTTTCAACTTAACCTTCCAGACAGCATAAAGCCAGCTCTAACTCTTTTTAAATCAGGACGTTTTACCGAAGCGAATATAAGTTTCGCGCAACTCTTGAACGACCAGCAAGCCCAAGCCCCAGCCCACTATTTTATGGGAATTATAGCCGCCCAAGAGAACGAATGGGACTCCGCCATAGGTCACTTTGAAATCGCCATAAATATTGATAGTTCCCTTCCTCTTATAAGAGAAAAGCTTCTTAATTGCTTTTTAAACAACCAAAAATGGGACGAAGCGATAAAAATAGCCGACAGTCTCGCGCTAGATGGCAGTATTGTCGGATATGAAGCTGCGGCTTTTGCTAACAGACAACTGGGAAATCATGACGAAGCGAAAACAATGTTGGAAAAGGCTTTGTCGTTGGCCCCCCACCGCGACGACCTCGCGAAAGCCTTGGCGGGACAGAGCGCAACCGGATGGACCGATCCTTGGCCGCTAATAGACCCCGAAATTGATAATTTTAAATCTTTATCCGCAAAATACGCGAAGAATTGGGGAGCAATCAAAAGCGAGGCGCCAATGGCTTCCGCCGCCAAAGCGCTTGGCTATCTCCATGACCCAGGCTCTTTAACTGACGCTGAACTTCCTATCGCGAATAATAATACCGCTCCTACCCAAAGGTTTCCAGCCCCCTCAGCTCCATCAAGCGATATTAGAGGATTAAAAGTATTGTTTGGCCCAGTCGTCATCGCTGGCGTTTCGCCAATAATCGCCAATTGGATGAAAAGTCAAGGCGCTGACGCTCAGACAGTTGAATTTTTTCCAAATTTTTTAAAATATAGGGTTGATTATCAAAATAATTCTTCCAACCAAAATGATCTTATCCAATTTTCCCAAAATATAGTTAAAATAGCGTCAAAATTTGACGTTATATGTTTTGATTTCGCGTCATCTTTTTCCTATTTACCATATTATGGCGTAACATTTCTCCAAGATGGCAAACCTGTAGCTCCATATCACGACGTTGAATTTTTAAAAAACTTAAATAAAAAAATTATTTTTATTTTTTGGGGGTCAGACTGTTTTAGCCAATCTTTTATTCATCATAATTATTTAAAATTTTTAGGTCTAGACTGGATTCCAACGCCTCCACAACAAAACAGAATTCAGCATGAAAATATTAAAGTAATCAAAAAATACGCGGATGTTATCGTAGCACCGGAATATTTTACCAATAATCTCCCACAAACTATAAAAAATTGGGATGTTTGTTTAGACCCAAAAGAATGGAGAGCTAAGGAAACATACAACACAAAAATATCGACTATTCTTACGGCTCCAACAAGCAAAAGAAAAAAAAATTATGATATATTAGATTCAGCGCTCAAATCCCTCACAAGACGTTATCCGGAAGTATCCGAATTTTCAGTGCAAGGAAAACCCCATCATGAAGTTCCACTTTTATACGCTCAAGCGGACCTTGGGCTAGAACAAGCCACCCAATCTTTTGGGCTTCTTGCTGTTGAGATGATGGCCATAGGCCTTCCGCTTATTGCCAATTTTACCTTTAAAGGAATCGGCGGAATTAGAGAATACGCGCCTTTAATTTCATTTACTAACATCAGGGAACTTTACTCAAGATTAGAAGAATGCGTTACGAATCCTGAAAATCTCGCGAAAATTGGAAAGCTTGGTCGAGAATACGCGATGACCTATCACACTAATGAGACGCAAGGTCGCATATTAGCAAACTTAATATCTCAAACGATGGAGGGAGAAAATATCTCACAAATAGCGTCATCAACATATGACAATATTTCGCAGATATGGGATAATAATCCAGAATCAGTCCTAGAATTTAAATATTATGATATAAGCGTGCCTCTTTTCTGCGCATTGAAAGAATACGAATACGCGATAGCTGATTGCGGTGAAGCAATTACGAATAATTATAGAATTGAAAAATTTAGATTATGGACAACGGCTATCCAAAAATATTATTCCCCAAATGACTACAATAAATCTAAAAAAATTCTTTATGAACAAAATAATGAAAAAATTCTTTCGCAAATTAATGATTATATTGAAATTTTAAGTTCTAGCCAAAAGTTATTTAACGAAGTAGCTAAGGCTAAAAAGGAATATGAAATACTTAAAGAAGAATTAAACTTAGAACATAATAATCTATCCAGAGATTCTGGTAATATAATATGACAATTAAACTTATAATATTAGGAGCCGTCGGCACGTGTATTGATGTCGCTGAAGCGGCGTTGGCGACAGGCAAATATGAATTGTTAGGATTTCTCGACGATGCCTTTTCTGTCGGAACGCTTACTCCTATCGGACTACAAATTTTGGGAAATTTAAAAGATATTAATAAATTTGATAATGTTAATTTTATAAACGTGATTGGAGGTCCAACCACGTTTAGGCATAAACCGGCTTTAACAACGGGTCTTCAAATTGAAAATAATAAATTTATTTCCGTTATCCATCCTTCGTCACTAATCTCAAAAACAGCCTCAATTGGAGCGGGGAGTTGGATTTTGGGTCATTGCGATATTGGCGCTTCTGTCGAGATAGGCAATCATGTTGGAATGCTTCAACAATGTGTCGTAGGTCACGATTCTATTTTAGACGCTTTTGTGACTCTATCCGCTGGCGTTAAAATTTCTGGCAGAGTGAAAATTGGATTCGGCACTTATATTGGCGCTGGCTCCATAATTCGGCAAGATATTGTTATAGGTTCTGACTGTCTTATTGGAGCTGGTTCCGTCGTAGTTTCTAATATTCCCCCACACTCCATTTGTTATGGTGTCCCCGCAAAAGTTCATAGACAATGGAACGAATATAATAGTTAAGGAGCTTTCATGACTCTATCCTTATCCAATAGTAATGTTTGCATCACCGGTGGCACAGGTTTTATTGGCTCAACGCTTGTTGAGGAATTAGTTAAAGAAAATTCGATAACCGTGCTTGATAATTTTGGACGCAATAGACTTGCTGGACTTGCATGCGCAAACCACCCAAATCTTACTGTCATCCAAGGCGATGTTTTAAACCCTCTTGACGTTAAAAAGGCTGTTGATGGAGCTGACTACGTCATACATTGCGCTGGAATAGCTGGAATAGACACTGTAATTTTAAAGCCTGTTCAAACAATGCAAGTTAATATTATTGGGAGTTATAATGTACTTGAAGCTGCCGCGTCTTCTCCGAAAACGCCGTTAGTTGTTTGTTTTTCGACTAGCGAAGTTTTTGGAACTCACGCCTTTTCATCGCGTGAAACAGATCAGACTGTAATTGGAGCCGCTGGCCAATCACGCTGGACATACGCTGTTTCAAAGTTAGCCGAAGAGCATTTAGCTTTAGCTTTCAATAAAGAATATAATCTGCCAATCACTGTTGTCAGACCGTTTAACGTTTATGGACCTGGTCAAGTTGGGGAAGGCGCCATCAAAATTTTTATTGAAAGAGCTCTGAAAAATGAACCTCTTATAGTTTACGGCCATGGCACTCAAATTCGCGCGTGGTGTTATGTAGACGATATGGTGGAAGCGGTATTAAAGGTTATTAGCGAGCCAAAAGCCATTGGAGAAACATTTAATATTGGAAATCCTCGAAGCATTGAAACTATTTGGGGACTCGCCAATAGCGTAATTCGTATCCTTGGCTCAAAGTCCACAATCGAATTTCGTCCGCCACTAAGCGCTGACATAGAATTACGGATTCCATGCGTTGATAAAGCAACTGAAATCCTTGGATTCACGGCAAAAGTTGATCTTCAGGAAGGTATTGAGAGAACAGCCAATTATTATAAGGGATTGTGAGTTTTCTTGGCGCCAAATTATATCTGACAATTACTCTTTTTAACTGTCCCTCTTTTGCTTATTTCTCTGTCCATAATAGGGAGACGATTCTAGCGTTCAATGATGGCGAATTTTGTAAAGACTTTAGAGAATGTCTACTTGTTCCCAAAGTTGGAATTATTCTAAAAGACGCTTAAGACATAGCGTGAGCGGGGCGGAGGCGTGGATGAACTGGAAAACGCATGTCACGCGAGCAGCGAGATTCCATCGCGGAGGCCGACTTTGACCGATGGTTGACGCAACAAATAGAAAGGCGTGGCTTTCTTCTTCAGCAATTATGAGAGGCGTCTAGAGACCGATTCATGGTCACAATTGAGCGAATATAAACAGAATTCATTACCGCAAAACCACTAGCGCGCCAACCATGACGATTAGGCTGTTTGACGCGAACAAAAGCCCAACTAATCGAGATTTAACCACACTATCGCCACTATGAACAGAGTTCAAAATGTTGCCGCGTCGTCTGAATATAGGTTTCTTTCTGGGATAAAGCTGTGGAGATATCGCGCTCTGCCCCCTAAAGCTATTTTGACCATGCCCCGCAATTCGCGCTTGCCTCTCCATCCCTTTCTCTCATTTTCCGCTTTTTGGCGGAAAATGAGAGAAAAAGGAAGTCGGTTAATTATTTTCGGCGGCCATATGCCATAAACCAAATTTTCCTTAATCCAAGAAAATTTTTAAACAATCCATATCCGCGTTATCGCGCAACAAATTTAAGGCCTGCCGTTCAACCTTTTTTGCCCACTGCGCGGTGCGGCCAAACAAATCACCCACCATTTTCAGGGTGGGGATTTTCTCGCCCAAGAAACCAAACCGAAGAATAATTATCTGAATCATCCTTTCGTCGGGAAGCTTGCTTAGCGCGCGCCAAAAATTTTCCCCAAATTGCGCTCGCATCTTTTCCGCGTCTAACTCGCGCTCAATATCAATGGTTGGAGCGGCGAGGGAAGAGATAAAATCGTCCCTTTCGTTTTCTAAACCGCTGAATGAGGCCTCCTCAGACATGTTCCCGTTCTCGTTCTCGGCGATGTCTCCAAGAGAAATCATCAATTCTTGGGCTATCTCCCAGGAGAAAGGAGTCTCGCCAAGCGGCGATTTATGGCTTGCGGCATTTTTCTCGAACTCCCTGAATAACTTTTGCCCGTTTTGAGAAAGCTTGATCGCGCGATTTTGATTGTCGCGGAACCGCTTCGCGGTGGCGAGAATCCAAAAGAAAGCTATGGTCACAAAGTTCGCGTCGAAGGGCGGATCGTAATGACGAATAGCTTTCAAAGAACTTATTCGCGCTTCCTGAAAAAAATCTTCATAATCGTGCGAATTGAGGTCATATAACAATTTTTGGGTAAAGGAATTGATTATACTGTCCATCAAACCCAAAAATTCAATAATATCCTCTTGATTTTTCCCTTCGCCAAGTTCAACTCGCCTCAACTCTTTTTCCCAAAAATCCAAGCGTTTCAACGCTAACGGCGACGCGGCGCGCTTTTCGCTTTCCTCGCTTTCTCTTTGAATTTCCTTTTTGAGTTTCGCGAGGATACCGTCCAAAATAGGGGTTCGCAACCACAAGGCAAAAACTATGTCAGCTCCTTTTTCCAAACGATAGTTCCAAAGCGATTGATCTTCCTCCCAATCGCTTAAAAATTCCCTTTCTCCTCTTTTGAGATTATAGTTATCGCAAAAAATCCATTCGTCGAACGAAGAAAACTCCCAGATATCCCGCGCTGATTGACCTTGCCTCAGCCCATTGGTTACCTCGGTTAAACCCAAAATCAATTGTTCCGTCCGGCGCTTGTAATTGATTTTGTTCGGATATTTCCCGATTTCGGCGCGAAAATCCTGAATTTTGAGCGTTCCGTTCTCCAATTCGCGTTGGAACGCTTCGAACTCTTCCCGGCCTCTGGGATGGGAAAGAATAAAGTTAATTTTCATTGTCTCGCGCTCCCGAATTATGCGCGCGAGTTCGTTTTCCCTGACGGGAGGAACCGAGGGCAAATTTAATGGCTCGCTCGGATCGCTTTGAGCCAAGTCTTCGCGCCGCGTGGATAGGAGAGAAAATTTGGGAAAAGCGCTGGGAATTAAACCGATATGGTGGAGGCAAACCTCTCGCGATTCCACGGCGTTCGGGAAAAAGGGATCCCACTTTTCCAAATCGGCTCTCGCCGTTAAGTGGGAAATATCGCCGAGAGGCGCGAGCTTCTCTGCCCGCGCGTTACTGAAAATTTGATGGATTCTGGGCGTGTTTCGCATAAAGATAGCCTGTCTGGCCGAAAATAGCCACTAAACGGAGGGCCTTACGGCCCCAAAAGTTAAACGCCATAGCTGAAAATATAATTTCAGTGAAAACCAAACTGGAGCTTTCCACGAAAATAGCTCGCGGCCGCGCCCAAATTCGTTCTTAAAGGCGATAACGCAAAATTGAAACGGTGGTTACGAAAGCATTTTCAACCAAAAATCAAAAAACCGAAAAAAAGGCCATAGCCTCCATCGAGTACGAATTAATTTCCGTGAAACTCGGGGCGCGTAGATATCAGTAATCACTCCATTGGCGAATGTCAAGAGCGGCGGTTTAAAAAAATATAAATCTCCAAATGGCTTACCAAAGCCATTTCACCTAAAATGGCGCGCTCCCCCACCACTTCGCGCGTTTTATACGCCCAACTTTCATATCCTGTTCTTAACGGAAATTTTTTTAGAAAACGCTCGCGTCGCTACGCTGGCGTCTCTATTTCGGCAAATCCCTTCGCCTCGCGTATCATTGCGCCTAATTTTATCAAATTACGCGCCTCTATCTATTTTATCCCCCGCGCCTAGAGGCGATTTATTTCGCCATTATATCCCTAACCCAACTGGCGCTAAAATAATAATAATTTTTGCCACTAAAAATTTAAATTAAATACAATTTTCACACGCTAACCACGATAATAGCTCACGATTATTCCAAAATTACGCGAGATATATACTCAAAATTATATCTATAAATGTAAAAATGAGACAAATTGCCTGTGGCGCTTATGACCTCTAAAAGTCAGGGTTTGTTTACAATTCTTAAGCGGCGCCTTACCGTTCGCGCGCTTTTAGGGGAAGCCTTCGCGAGCCAACGAGACGGCGCGGCTCGCTTCCCAAGCCCTAACCATTCAATACCCCCCTTCCCAACCCTATCAAGGCTTATCAATCAGACTCACATTTTGATGGCGAAGACGCGCGCAAACCTATGACGCCCATATTAATAGTAATAACGAAAATCCTGACCTTCCTCTTCTCCAGCCTTCAAATTTCAGCAAAGCCAGCGCGGCTATCCGTCCCCGCCAAATTTACGCGACAACCCGCTGACTCTCGCTTTCGTCGGTGGGTTAGCGCGAACCTACGCGACCTCCTCTTTATCGCAGGCGCGGGCTTCCGTTTGGGGTTCCTTCTTAAGTTTCGCCATTTCCAGGGGAGTCTGACCCCAACTTTTCCCCCTGGGCGGACTCCCTCATGAAGGGGAAAACGGATGGCCAGTTTAATTTTCATAAAAACACCCCTTAAGAGAGTTGTAGGGGGAAGTTTTTTAAGGAACGCTCTCCCCGCCGCTCTCTTGGACGGCTTCCCTTCCCGCGGCGCCCAGTAGCCTTTAGGCGGCTTTTCCAGGGGCCGCGCCTTCCCGCTTCAACTCGGCTTTTTAAAGCTGACCTTTTCACCTGACCTCATTCCCCTGAGTTTCTCCGCGAGACTTCCCCCCGGGACTCTCTCCCGAGACTACCTCCTGGGATTTCCCCCCTGAGACTTCCCGCAGGGACTTTCCCCCGAGGCTTCCTCAAGGGACTTCCCCCTGAGACTTCCCGCAAGGACTTCCCCCTGAGACTTCCCGCAAGGACTTCCCCCTGAGACTTCCCGCAGGGACTTTCCCCCCGGGGCTTCCTCGAGGGACTTTCCCCCGGACTTTCCCCAGCGACTTTCCCTCTGGGAAGGCTCCATCGCGGAGGGCAAGAAGATGGTCAGTTTAATTTTCTTAAAAACACCACTTAAGGAATATAGGGGAAAGATCTCTCCAACAAAGAGGCGACTTTTTTTGCCCGTCTAATGGACCCCTTTTAACCCCGCGCGAGCCCTGGGGGCTCGCGCGGGCGGTCTTGCCGCCCCATGTCCCCTCATCCACTGGCTTCACGACGTTTTTTCAATCTCGGCTCCCCCCTCCGCCCTTCGCGGCGGGAAGGGAAATATTTCAGCGGATACTCCCTTATCCGCCGCCGACAGAGGCGCCAATTTCATGAATCTTTTTTCTAACGCGCGGCCCGTTCCGCGCAAATACGCCGTCATGGCTATTTTAGCCGCGCTTTTGGCTCTCATCGTCGCCTTCGGCGTTTTTCTCGTGGCCAAGCGGAACGCGACCGGAGCGTCCGACATCAAAGGACTCGCGCGCCAAAAAATAGAAACCAGCGTGGGAGGCGAGGGCACCCCAGAGTATAACCGCCTCGTCGACTCCCAGAACTACCAAAAGTCCCAGGAAGCCCGCCTCCTCGGCGACTCTTTCGTGGCCACGCCGACGGGGGCCAAAGCGAGGCTTTCCGAGCCTCCCGCGAGTCCCTTGGTCAAAGGCCAGGCGAGCGCGCCGGAAAGAAGCGTCACGCCTCCGCCTTTGATTAACCCTCCGCCCACGGCGCGGGTTCGGGAAAAGCCCCAAAGCGCGAAAGCCCCCTTCGACAACCGGGGCATCCTCGCGGAACTGAAACTGGCCAGCGCTTCTCTGAGCCAGGGAAGCGGGCCCGTCATTTCTTACACCGGGGTCAGTTTCGCCCCGGCCAAGGAAAGCGCTTCCGCCGACCCCAAAGGCGCGGCGCTCCAGGGCTTCTCCCTTAACCCCGGAACCATCCTCTTCGCCGTCACCGCCATCGCCCTCAACAGCGATATCCCCTCCCCCGTTCTCGCGACCGTCGCCCAAGGGGAACTCAAAGGCGCGAAAGCCATCGGCGACTTCAAGACCTTTGAGAACGGCGTGGTCCTTTCCTTCAACAAGCTCATTACCCCCGCGGGGACGGAAATCGCCATTGACGCCGTGGCCATCGATCCCGCGACTTCCCAGGCATCCGTCCGCTCTCGGGTGGACAGCCATTTTTGGCAGCGGTGGGGCAGCCTCATCGCCGCGAGCTTTATCGAGGGCTTCGGCGAAGCGGCGCGGACCCGACACACCCGGGTTTATTCCACGGACAGCCGAGTTATCGAGGACAGTTTCGGCAAAACGTACCGCGACGTGAGCGCGGAGGCTTTGGGGAAAGTGGGCCAGAGGTCCGCGAACCAGGTGGAAAAGGGGTTCGACCGTCCCCCCACCATAACCGTCCGCCTCGGGGAATCCATCGGGATCCTCATTTTAAGCGTCGGAAACTAACCGTCCCCGCTCCTGAGAAGGCCAACGCAACAAACCTTAAGCGAAAGACCCATGCCGTAAGACAACATCCTCGCCAATATCATGCCGAGCCTCACAAACCTTAAGCGAAAGACCCATGCCGCAAGACAACATCCTCGCCAATATCCTGCCAAGCCTCGCCAATTGGTGGACCGCCATCGTGGCCATTCTGACTCTCGCGGGATTCGCGCTCTTTCTCTCCGGACTCCTCAAACTAGCCAACCAAGGGAGGGGGATAAGTTTCGGGTCAATTTTCCTCACCCTCCTCGCGGGAATTTTGCTCATTAACCTTCCCGCCTTTTTGGACAGCTTGGCCTTGAGCCTTTTCGGCGAAGGCTCCGTCCAGAGCCTCTCTTACAAAGCCCCGGACCATCCCGCGCGCTTCTATATCCAATTCGCGGTCTACCTGGTGGCTCTGGTGGGCCTGGTGGGAATCGGCAGGGGCCTCATCCTTTTAAAGAACTCCCCCGAACGGCCCGGTTTGATGGGAAGGGCCCTGGTCCACATTTTTGGCGGAATTCTATGCGTAAACCTCGTGACAACCCTCAAATTCATGGCTCAAAGCCTCGGCGGCGACGCCATGGATATCGTCCTTTCCATCTTTGGCTAAGACCGAATAACCCCCTTATAGCGAAGGGCTCCAAAGCCTCCGACGGGAAAAATCTATGTTTTTAAGAATTTTGCGACCTCTCTTCAACCGCCGCTTCAGCCTCAACCGCGACCTCAGCCTCGACCGGGAGCGCCACAGCGGTCTCGACCGCGAGCGCGACAGTGACCTCGACCACGAGCGCCACAGAGACCTCGAACGCGAGCGCGACCGCGATCTCGAACGAGACATCGACCGTAACCTCGGACGTAACCTCGGACTCTTCAAGGCGCCTCCGCGGAAAACGCCCCTGGGAAAAATAGCCCTGGCTCTCGCCGCCTTTCGCTTGGCCCTGGGCCATGGCGAGGCCGCCATGGCCCAGGGACTGGGCGAGCTGGGGGCTAACGTGACCTCCAATATCAACGGGGTGGCCAAGGCCATTTTGGTGGGAGGCTTCGCCTTGGGCCTCTACTTGGTTATCTCGGGCCTCATGGAGTTTTACAACGCCAACCGCAAACCCAATTGCAGTTTCGGGGGCGGAGCCACCCGCTGCGTCATCGGCGCCTGCCTCTTGGCGGTGGAAGCGCTCATCGCCTCTTTTTCGACCACCATTTTCGGCGGCAACGAGTCCGGAACCGGTCTCGGAGCCTTAGGGTTTTAAAAAAAGAGCGTCCCCGCGGGAGCGCTCTCGCGCCTTTCCCGCGAGGGATAGCCCTTAAAAGCGAAATCGACCGCGCCGCTTCCCTCTCTCCAAGGCGCCCCTCGAGGAGCCTCAAGAACAAGCCCGTAGCCCTTTAGCGACCAAAGACCCAGGAACGCTCCCGCGAAAAAGCGAGAAAACATTTATGCCCCAACAGACGCCAGCGGCTCCCCGCGAGGCCCTCTCCAAACCCGGCGCCGAGCCCCAACCCCCGCGCCAAGAACTTTCCCCGCCCACGCCGAATCCCACGCCAAAACCCATGGTGAAACCCATGGTGAAACCCGCGCTGAAACCCACGCCAAAACCCCGATGTCAGGTTTCCCCAAGGGCTCAGACCCTCCCCCAGCCCACGCCAGCGGACGCGATTCTCCAGGCGACGGGGGAAGAAACGATGTCCCAGGCCCGCCCCAGGGATCAAGTAAGCTCCCGAAACCTTCAATCCGTGGGCGCCTTTTCCCGCGAAAACGCCCGGCTTACCGCCAAATTAACTCCACCGCGAGACCCACGACCGCCCCTCCATACCCCGGCGCTCCCCCCGCGCGCGATCCCTGAACACGCGGCGACTGGGGTAAAGTCGCCACTGGATAGCTTCCCCGAGAACTCCCCCGCTCTCGGGGACGATGAGGCGAAAATGAGCCCCGCCCTACCCGCGAGCCCCGCGCGGAACGACGCGAGCGCTTTGAGCCAAGCTCGGGAGGAGGCGACCCCTTTAGAACCCTCGAGTCTCCCAACTCTTCCCGCGCCAATGGCGTCACGCCCCAGAGCGGAGGCGCGACACCGTCCCGCGCGCGGGAAAAAACCCGCGACTGGCGCGATAAGGCCTCCGGAGAGCCGCCCCGAGAGCTTTGCCGCCGGGAAACGCTCCGGCGGCGACGCTTTCGCTCTTTCCCTCGCGGCGAGCGCCGCTCCCCAGAACCATCCCCCCGATAGCGCCGCCTCCGAACAAGTCGCCTCCAAATCGGTCGTCTCCGAACAGTCAGTTTCCGAGCGGGCTGTTTCCGGGCGGGCTGTCTCCGAGCGGGATGACTGCGAGCTGGATGTCTCCCAATCGGTCGTCTCTGAGCAGTCCGTTTCCGAGCGGGCCGTTTCCAAGTCCTTCGTCTCCGAGCCAGCCGCCTTGAAGCCTGTCGCCTTCAAATCGGAGGCTTCCTTGTCGCCAAGCGACGCGCCCCGAACAAGCGCGAGCGCGCCCAACTCGCGCGCCCCGAAGGCCAAGCCGGCGGCGGCGCGAGAGGGACTGGCCCGCGCCGAAGAGCCGCCAGAGCAATCCCTAAAACGCCTCGCCCGACGAAACGCGACCCTTTGGCGAATACTTACGGCCTTAAGTCTCGTCCTCGCGCCGCAAGCGCTCTTTCTTTCCTTTTGGTTCTTCGCGCTCCGCGAAGAGCCTACCTCCCGCTATTTCGCGGTCGCCGCGGATGGCCGCCTTTGGCCGGCGGACGATCTGTCGGAACCCTCCCTTAACTCCCAAGCCCTTTTAAATTGGACGGCCGAAACGCTCCTCTCCGTCCTTGGCCTCAACCACGCGCGCTGGCGCTATGACCTGATGGCCCATTACGGCGACTTTAGCGCCGAGGCTTTCGCCTCCTTCGCCCAAGACGCGCGAAGCGCCGCGCGCCTCCAAAGGCTTAAGGACGAAAAACTGACTATATCCGCGACCCTCGCCGGCCCGCCGGTCTTGGTCGGCCAAAACAGGGAGCGGGGCGCTCTGAGCTGGATTATCCAAACGCCACTCGCTCTTAGCTACCAATCCTCCAAGGGGACCGTGGGCTCCGAAAGGATCACGGCCTTGGCCGTAGCCCAAAGAGTCGACCGCCACCGCGCCCCCAAGGGCGTCATTATCCGAGCGCTGTCGCTCGCCCAAACTTCCGAAAACAAATAACGCGCGAAAGATTAGGGGAAAAATACCCGTGTCGCTCTTTGAAACCTTCAACAGAATCTCCTGGTCTTTATACGAGACCCTCAAGGGCCCAGCGCATAGCCTCTGCCCCCTCGCGACCGCGGACGACGACTTGACCCTGGTCGCCGACGACGGCTCCCTCGTGAGCGCTTTTATCCTGGAAGGCGCCTACGAGAGGGTCTGGCGGGAGAGCCGCGAGCGGATCTTCTCCGTTTTAACGGATAAAACCCGCGTCCTTTTGGAAACGCCGGGCCACTTCATCAAAGTCGCCTTCGCTTATTCCCCCCAGGCCGCCCAAGAGAGCCTAAAGGCCAAATTTAGGCCCGCGCGCGCCAGCGCGCGGGCCATGGGGCTTAACTTTTCCTCTCTCTTAGGCGGCTGGGAAGAGGCCATCGCCAAGGTGACGGCGGAGGAAAAGACCTACGTCGCCTTGTGGACCACGCCCAAGCTCCTCGCCCCCGCCCAGGGTAAAAAGGCCCGCGAAACATTCGACCCGGCCCGCGGCCTTTCCGGGATCCCCGCGTTAAGGGCGGGGCACCGCGGCGCCCTCGCCGCGTTGGCGGAGGCCTTCGCGACCGCTGGGCTCAAGGCGGATCTTCTAAGCGCCCACGCCCTCGTAAGGGACGTCAAAGCCTTTCTTTATGGCCGCGAAGTTCCCTTGGATTGGCGACCGCTCCTCCCCGGGGACCCTTTCGCCTTCGTGTACCCGGACTCCTTAGAGGACGCCTCCGCCTATCCCAGCGTCAAAAAGCAGATCTTCGCCAAGGACTGCGAAATCCTCCAAAGGGAGTTCGTCCGCGCCGGCGACAGGATTCACGCGCCTTTCTTTCTCTCCCTCCCGCCCCAAAACCCCTTGCCTTTCCAGGAGCTCTTCCGCGCCCTGGGTAACTTATCCCCCAAACTGCCCCTCAACATGTCCTTTTCCCTGATCCCCGACGGCTTGGGGGGCATGAAGGCCAAAAGCGTCCTCGCGCGGATCCTCGCGCTCACCGCCGTGGACAACCGCCGGCTGATAGGCGCCTACGAGGCTTTAAGCCGGCTGCGGGAAGAAGGGGAAACCGTCGTGGGCCTCTCCTTTAATTTTGACGCGCACGTGGATTTGGAAGACTACCCGAGCCGGGAGGAAGCCTTGCGCGCCCTCATAAGGGGCCGAAGCGAACTGGTCAAGATCGTCTGCGGCTGGGGTTCCGCCGCCGTCCAGGAGGCGACCGGGGACCCGCTCCTGGGAGTCGCCGCCGCCCTCCCCGCCCTCCTGCCCCGGGGAGGCCCCGCGCCCCGGGCGGCCTTCCCCCTGAAGGAGGCCTGGAGCTTTACGCCCCTCCGGCCCGCCGCGCCCTGGCGGGAGGGGAGCCTCGTCCTGCGGAGTTCCGACGGCAAGCCCATGCCCCTTCAAGCCAACTCAAGCCTCCAGCCCGCTTGGATAGACTTAGGGATCGCGCCCATGGGGGCCGGCAAATCCGTCCTTCTAAACGCCATCAATCTCGCCTTTTGCCTCCAGGGCGGAGCCCAAAAGCTCCCCTGGCTTTCCATTATCGACGTGGGTCCCAGTTCCAAGGGCTTAATCGATCTCCTGCGGGAAGCGCTACCCCCGGGGGAAAAACATTTGGCGGCCTTCAAAAGGCTGCGCCTGACGCCCCAATGCGCCGTCAACCCCCTGGACACCCCCTTGGGCGCCAGGTTTCCCTATATCGCCCACGCCAATTTCCTCGTCAACCTGCTCTCCCTGTGCGCCACTCCCCTGGACGCGGAGGGGCCGCCCACGGGCGTGGGCGGCCTCTATCGCCTGGCGCTGGAGGGAGCCTACCGCGAAGCCGTAACCCATCCCAAGCTGTGGACGCGCGACCTTAACCCGGAACTCTACGATTTGGCGGCGGAAATGGGCCTTACGGTCGATGGCGAGAGCTGCGCCTGGGAGGCCGTGGATTTTTTCTTCCAGAAAGGTCTTTTTCACGAGGCCGTGTTGGCGCAGCGCCACGCGGTCCCGACCTTAGCGGACGTGGCCGCGGAAATCAGGCAAAACCCTTCCATCAAAGTCACCTACGCCTACAAGATCCCAGGCACCGGGGAAGACGCGCGGGATTACGCCTGGCGATGCCTCGCCGAGACCGTCAAGAATTATCCCATTCTCGCCAAGCCCACCCGCTTTTCCATGGGCGACGCCCGGGTGATGGCCCTGGACCTCGACGAGGTCGCCCCCAGGGGCGGCGGGCGGGGCGGCGACCGCCAGACCGCCGTGATGTATATGCTGGCGCGTTTTTTAGTGGGCTCGCGTTTCTTTTGGACGCTCGCGGACGCGGCCGAACTCCCCGCCGGCTACCGCGAGCACCATCAAGAACTCATCGGCGAAATCCGCCTGGAGCCCAAAAGGCTCTGTTACGACGAGCTCCACAGGGTTACCCAGGAGCCTTTAATCCGCGCCCAGCTCTTGGGGGATTTGGAAACCTGCGCGCGCGAGTCGCGCAAATGGAATCTTTCGATTGGTCTCTATTCCCAGAGCGTGGACGATTTTCCCAAGGTCATTTTAGAGCTCGCCACCAACGTCTTCCTCCTGGGCGCGGGCACCCAAGACGGCAAAGAACGCCTCGCCGCCCTCTTTGGGCTCAACCCGGATCTCGCGGACGCATTGGGGAAAATCGGCAAGCCCGGCCCCGCCGGCGCGTCGCTGGTGGCCATTTTAAAAACCCAAGGCGGCGCGAGCCGGGAAGTCCTCGTCAACACTTTAAGCTCCGAACTCATCTGGGCCTTCAGCTCCACCGCGGAAGACGCGGCCGTCCGCGGCGCGCTCTACGCCCGCTACGGGGTTAGTAAAACTTTGAGCTATTTGGCGCGTCAATGGCCGCGCGGGATCAAGGCCGAGATTGAGCGGCGCAAAAACGCCAACCCTGACGAAGCGGGGGCACCCGACTCCTCCGGCGGGGCCGTCGCGAGTTTGCTGCGCGAAATTTACGCGCGCCTGGACGGCTAAGGCCGCCACTAGATCCACCTCAAAAAGCGCGCGGGCGAGAAGAAACGCGCGCGGCGCGCGCGGACTGACGGATTAAAACGGGCGGCAACGCCAGTTTTATCGCCTTTCGCGCGTCGCGGTAAGACGCCGCGAGGGGAAAACGGGAAGGAACGAAAGCGTGAAATATGGAAACGATAAAAGCGAGCGCGACCGCGGCGCTTCCCGCGCGAAAAAAGGAGCGCCGATCTTGGATGACGCCTTCTGGGACGCTTTGGGGAAGGCTTTGGAGGGCGCTTCGGAAGATCGCCCCCAGGACAAGAGCGCTCCCCCGCCGAGCCGCGAAACGTCTCGCCAACCCGCGCGGGACGCCCGCGCGCCAACGCCGGACGGGGGCGCTCTTAAGCCAAGCGCGGGCGAAAACGCGCTTGGGGCAACGCCGGAGGGGACCGCTCCCGCGCCAACGCCTGTCGCGGAACCTTCCGCCGCGGCGATCGCGTGGGAAAAAGCGTTGGCGGAAACCGCGAAACGCCCCCCCAAGCGAGAGCCTTTAACGGAAGAGGAAGTGGCGCGCTACGCTCAATTGGCGCTCTTCGTCGCCAAATTTAACGAAAGGGAGCAAGCGGAACGGGAACAAATCGCGCGGCGCCGTTCGTTGTTTAGTCAAAACAGGAGGCTTTCCCGGCGCCGCTTATTAAGGATCTGGAGCTGGCTGCGCTGGCGACCGACTCTCTTTTAGCGCGCCGCCCTTGCCGCTCCCGCGCCGGCGCGGACGCGAAGGGGCGCGCGGATTAAAAAGCTCTTTCGCGCCCGTCCCACCTATTTAATACGTCTTTTTAAAGAGGCTCTTATGAACGAATCAACCGAGCGTAGCGGGCGTTTTTTGCCGCTCGCCTTTCGCCTTTTAGCGTCGAGGCTCCGGAATTTAAAGTTGAGGCGGCGCGAGCCGCCATCGGAGCGCGCGGACGCGCTTTGGCTCAGGGCTCTTTCCCCAGAGGAGGCGGAGACCTTGGCGCTAAAACTCAAAATCCGCGCCTACCTTTTTCTCATTGTCGCCTTGGTCTTTGGGGCCGCGCTCTTCGCCTCGGGTTACGGCGGTCTCGCGCTGATCGTCGCGGCGCCCGCGTTGGCGGGAATCATAACTTCCCTTTGGCGCGCGCGCGTTATCCGCGAGGGCGCCTTTATCCCCTTCGGGTCCTTCCTCAAAAAGCTTTTCGCTCGGGAAAAAACCCTTTAAAGCTCCGCGCGGCCAGCCGCCCCAAGGAGCGGCGGGCCCAAGGAGCGCGGGCCCCAGCCCGCGAGAAAGGATACTTATGTCTGATTTGGAACGCAAAGACTCCATCTGGGAAGCCTTCCAGACGGTTTTAAGCGACGAGGGGGAAAAGGCCCCTCCGTCCCTCTCCCTCGCCGCGGGGCGCGGGTC
The DNA here is from genome assembly GCA_031265205.1 of Deltaproteobacteria bacterium. Lineage (GTDB taxonomy): Bacteria > Desulfobacterota > Desulfarculia > Adiutricales > Adiutricaceae > JAISCZ01. The sequence continues at coordinate 46,944 of JAISCZ010000091.1, read as the reverse complement.
GGAAGGCCTCCAATCGCCCTCCATCTTAGCCCCTATCTACCCCGAAAACGGGTGGGGTTTTGAGGACTTCGAGAGGCTTTTAATTTTTCTTAAGGAAAAGGGCATGTCGGACGCGGTCATCAGCTCCATGTCCCCGGCGGCGGCGCGCTTGGACGGAGTTTGGTACCGGGTCACGGAGCACCTCTTTTCCAACAGCGAGGTCGCGGAAATCCTCAACCAGGCCAGCGCGAACGAGGCCGCTTCCTCCATCGCCCTTTCGGGGATCGAACAGGATTTCAGCTTCGAGATCGCCAAACGCCGCGAAACCCGGCTGCGTTTTCGCGGCAACGCCATCGCCAAAAACTGCCTTTGGGGAACGGGCCTCGCCCTGACCTTAAGGCTGATTCCCACCATACCTCCCTCCCTGGAGGACCTGGAAGTCCCGGAAGATCTGCTGGAAGCCCTCTTTCCCTCCAACGGATTGGTGCTCGTCACCGGGACCATGGGCTCGGGCAAAAGCACCTTCCTCGCCGCGGCCCTCCGGGATCTCGCCCAAAGGGGCGGCAAACACATCTGCACCTACGAGTCCCCCGTGGAGTTTGACCTCGCGAGCGTCCCGGGCGTTAACCCGCCCCTGGAGCAGTCCGAGATCCCCAGGCACGTGGAATCCTTTTTAAAGGCCACGCGCAACCTCACCCGCCGGGCGGCCGACGTGGTCTTGGTGGGTGAATCCCGGGACCCGGAAACCCTCCAGGGCGTTCTGGAGGCCGCGGAGATGGGCCTGGCCGCTTACACGACGGTCCACACCCGCTCCGTCGCCGACACCCCCACCCGGATCTTAAACGTCTTTGGGCCCAAGGAGCGGCGGATGGTCGCGGCCACCCTCTTTTCTTCCTTAAGGCTCATTGTCCAGCAGCGGCTCTTTCCCCGCCTTTCCGGGGGTCGTAAGGCCGTCCGGGAGTACCTCGTCTTGGACCCGGACTTAAGGGAAAAACTCTGCGAGACGGAACTCCGCGAAATTCCCCTGAAACTGGAAAACATGGTCCGTGAGTACGGCGTCCCGCTCCTCGCCGCCCTGGAAAAAGAAGTTAAAAACGGGGAAATTCACCCCCTCTACCTGAAGAGCGTTATCCGCGAAAAGGGGCGCCTATGAGAGACCAAAACGCGAACTGGGCCTTTTCGGCGCTGACCCCGCGCTTTTTCTTTTTGGACGCGCGGGCGGTCTTTCCCCTGGGGCTTTTTCTCCTGCGCTTTTCCAAGTTTACCCTCGCGCTCGCGCTTGTCTCAAGCCTTGTCTTTTATCTTTTAGAGCGGCGCAGGCTCCCCTTCAACGTGGCCGGGTTGTATCTGCGCCTTAAACTGTGCGGCGATTACCGTCCCGCCGTGGAGACGAGCGTTTTGCGCGCGAGGAGTTCCTTATGAAAAAAGCGGTATTCGCCGCGCTAACTTTAGGGAACGGCGCCTTAAGCGTCGCCGTTCTACTCTTTTGCGGCCTCGCCGCATGGTCTTTAAGCCAAGACGGCGTCCAGGATGAGAGAGAAAATACCCGCGCTTTGGTCCCCGCGCCGAGCGCGGCGGGGCAATCTCTCTCACCCCTCTGTCCCCCGGCGCCCCTCATTTCACCGGCGCCCCTGGAAGCCACGAAGGCCTTGGAACCCTCGGATATCTTGGAGCCCTTAGAGATCGTCGTCAAAGACGCCCTGGAACCCTCGGATATCTTGGAGCCCTTAGAGATCGTCGTCAAAGACGCCCTGGAACCCTCGGAGACCTTGGATCCATTAAAAATCGTCGCCAAGAACGCCTTGGAACCCTCGGATATCTTGGAGCCCTTAGAGATCGTCGTAAAAGACACCTTGGAACCCTCGGAACTCTTGGATCCCTTAAAAATCGTCGCCCCAAAGACGCGCGACGCCGCGAACGTTGGCCCGGGGAAGAACGCTCGCGCGGAAAAAAACGATGGCGCGGAAAAGAACGCCGCCGCCCCTCCCGCGCCTTGGACCGCGGCGGAACTCTCGGCGCGAGTTTTAAGCTTTTCGCGGGGAAAAGCCTTTTTAGAGTTTTCCTTTTTAACGGAGGAAGGCTTAACGGGCGCCATTATCCGCGGAAAAAATCCCGTGACGGGCGAGCCTACGGACAAAGAGATTGTGGGCTTTTTCCAGCGGGACGGAAGCCTTTCCATAGGCGCCTTCTTCGACGCCAGAGGCGAAAACATGTCGCGAAAATACCATAACGTTCCACTGGCCTTTAACCTCATGTCTTTAAACGGTCGCCTCTTTGACGGCGAAAACTTCGCGCCCACGGGCCTCTTTGAGTTTTACGGCCAAAACCCGCCGGGCGCCCCGAAATTGCCGCGAATTCTGGAAGAGCGGGTCTTTATCTTCTTCGATCCCTTATGCCCGCACGGTCAAAAGGCCATCGCCGAGGAAAATACGCGCGCGCTGCGCGCCTTGGGGAAAACTCCGGTCTTAGTCCCCATCGCCACGCTGGAAGGAAGCTTGGTTTACGGCGAGCGTTATTTGGCGACCGGGGATCTCAATCCCAGCGTGGACGAGCTTCTCCCGGAAAAGCTCTTTTTCTTAAACAGCCCCGACTCCGCCGGCGCGCGGGAAATCTGGGGCCGCGCCCACGGGCCTCTGCCCCAGCCCGAGGATTGGAGCGGCCCGTCCCGGGTTTTGGAGAACACCTGGCGCCTGCGCGCTTTATTGGGCGACGGCGCTCCTCTGGCGAGCCCCGTTTGGGCTTGGCTTGAAGAGGGAAACCTCCGAACCCTCGTGGGATCGCGCGACGCGGACGAACTTTACGCGCTTTTCGGCTCAAGCCACGCGAGCGGAAACGCTCTCCCTTCGCTTGACGAAAATTACCTTCAATAAACGGAGAGGCGCGTGGAAAGCGAAATCAGCTTTAAAGGGGAAGGGGCGACGCTCCTTCCCCTCCTCAAAGGTTTTAGCCAGGAGGCTCCCAAAGGGCTCACGCCCTGGGTCGGCGATCTTTATGTCTTCTTTGACCCTCTGTCAGTGGAATTCAAGACGCTTCGGGAAGGAATTTTTCCCCGCGAGGCGAGCGCCAGGGGGATCTTAATCCGCTGGATCCCCGTCCATCTCCTTCCCGGCTCCCTTCCCTGGGGCGACCTTTTTTTGGCCACGGGGCGCTTGTTTCAGGGACGGCAACCTTTTGAACTCAATTCCTTTTTATGGGGCCTGTCCCAAGACGAGTACTTCAGCCTCCTGAAAAGAGCTGGGGAAGGCCAAGAGTCCTCCTTCTGCCTTTCGGCTTCCTGGGTCCTCGTTAACACCACCCTCTTTTGGAAACTTTCCCAGAGCCGCTATTTCGGCGCGCGCCCGGCGCTGCTTTGGGGACGGAAGGAACTTTTCGCGTGGACCAAATGGGTCTCGGAGGCCGAGGCTTTAAAGCGAATGAGCTTTTTCTTCCCGTAACCTTCTTTTTACGAAATCCTTCCTTTTAACGCGAGCCTTCCTTTTAGCGCGAGCCTTCCTTTAGCGCGAGTCTCCCTTTAGCGCGAGCCTCCCTTAACGGGAACTTTAACGGATTTTTTATGCCTTTATTCAGTTTAGCGCTCAGGAGCGCCCCGATGGAACGCCCAAGCCATCCGCGCTCCCGGAAATCTTTGGCGGCGCGCCTCTTTGGGAAAACGTGGCTCGCTCTCGGTCTTATCTTGAGCATCGGGCCCGTCCTCGCGGGCCCGAGGCCGGCCATGGCGGAACTTTCACCCTTAACTTACCAGTGCCTGGCGGAAAGCGGGGAAAAATTCGCGGTGCCCTTGGCCCTAATCCTCATCGTCCTCAACGTCGAGGGAGGCGCCATCGGCCTGGAAAGCCCCAACTCCAACGGCAGCCACGACCTTGGGCCCATGCAAATCAACACCCTTTGGCTCCCCAAGCTGAACGCTTTGGGAATCACGAGGGAACTTTTGCGGGATAACGGCTGCGTCAACGTGGCCGTGGGCGCCTGGCTTCTCCGCCATCACTTAAAAGAAGAAGCCAATCCCTTCCGCGCCGTCTCCCTCTACCACAGCCGCGACCCCGAAAGGCGCGGGATCTATCTCGCCAGAGCCCTTCGCTTATCCGCCAACCTTAACGTTAACGCTACCCTCGCCCGCGCCAACGGCCAGAAATAACCCACGGAGGATATATGCGCTCCCATCCATCCACCGGCGCCCCCACGGGCCTTCTCCGCAAAATACTGACGCGCCTTGTTATTATCGTCGCGCTCTCTCCCATCGTTATCCCCTTTTTGAGCCGCCGTTTCGGCGCCCTCTCCGGAACTCTTCCCCATCCCGCTTCCCTGAGCGCTGACGGCGCGGGCCTTTTTTCCCTTTTCCCAAGCTTGGGGACCCTGGTGGAAAACCTCCGCGCCTGGCTCCAAGAAACGCTCAATTCCCTCGCCTCTTTACCTTGGGAACTCTTCCCGCCCCTCGCGGCGCTTCTTTTTCTCCTCCTCGTCTCGCGCGAAAAAAACCGCGACGCTAACCGGCAAAGCCTTCCCGCCAGCGCCCCGCTCTTTCCGATTATTTGTCCCCCGGCGCGGGAAAACCTCTCGCGGCCCAGCGCCCAAGGCGCTTGGGGCCCGGGACTGAGCCCCATTCTCTTCGCGGCTCCGCGTAAGCTTCTTTTGGACCCGCTGGGAGAGGCCTACCGGAGCGAGGATATCGTGGACTTCAAAACGGGCCTGCCCCGGCCCGATTCCGTCGCCCTGGGAAAAGCCAACCAGACCCAAACGCGGGAAATGGAGCGCGTCTTCGGCGAGCAATTGGGGCGCCGTTTTGACGGGGATCTCCTGTCCCTTTCCCTTCCCGAAAAAGCCTTGGCAACCGCTCTGTTCGCTTTCGCCAACGACGAAAAAGAAAGGGCCTTAGAGCTTTTCTCTCTTCTGGAAAGCGGCCCGAATAGCCCCGCTCTCGCCGCCCAGGAGACAAACTTAAACGACGCCCTGGCTTGGTGGCGATACTTTCAGCCCGAAGAACTGGCGCGTCACCAGAGCTTCGTCAACGTCTTCTTTATCGCTCTCGGAAAACTCGCCCTCGCCAATGGCCCTCTTCCCTCCGCGGCGCTCCTCTGGCTCAAGCCCCACTCCCGCGCCCTTTACTACGCCCTCAGGCGGAACGAGGAAAAAGCGGTCTGGAGCGAGGCCGCCGGCGCGTACGCCCACTACCTCTCCGAGGAAAGGGAGGGCTCTTCATTAACGGAGCCCAGCGTCAGCGGGGCCTTGGCCAGCTTTACGGAGGCCCTAAAAGCCGAAAACTGGCTCCCTGGGACCTTACAGGGACCCTTCGCGATCGCGGTCGAGCTTGAGTCGCCTCCCCTGCCCCCGGAGGCCCGCTTTATCCCCTCCAACGCTGCGCTCCCCTTCACTCCGACCAAGGCGCCCAACGCCCCCGTCTCCCCGGAAAGGAAAAGAAATACGCCGCTGGGCGTCCAAGGTTTTCTGCAGGGCGTTAAACCCATGACGGGGCTTTCCTTCCCCCCGCAAAGCCCCCCGCCGCCCCTCAATCCCCTTAACTCCAGCGACTCCTCCAGGTCCGGCGACGCGGCTGGCGCCGCTGACTCCAACCGCGCCAGCGCTCCGGCCGCCTCTCCCGCGAAAGGCGCGGGCGCGAAGCCCCAAACCGTCCTGGAAAGGGAAAAATCCCCGAATCGCGCCTTAAAAAGCCTCAGCGGCCCGCCTCTTTCTTTCCCCTCGAGGAAACCTTCCGCAATCGCGCCCATCCCCGTCGAGACTCTTCCCGCCCAAAGTGCCGCCATTTCGCCTCTGAGCCTCGCCGCCGCGTCTGGAAACAGCCCAAGCGTCGCGGACTCGCCCAAGGCCGCGATAACGCCCCTGAACTCCAAACCCCTCGCCTCCGAAGCGAGCCTTAAGGCTCCCCAAAAATCGCCGCTTCCAGCTAACGCCATAACCTCCTCGCCCATTGGGGAGCTTCCACAGCGCGAGCTTTCTCCTCAAGCCACTCCTCCGAAGAGCCTTTCGGCGTCTTTTAAATCGGAAACTATCCTTAAGAAGCCGCTCGAAGCGACAACTTCCCCGAAGGAGTCAAGCAAAACGGCTACTCCAAAAAAGGAGCCGGACAAAGCGCCGACTCCCAAAAAGGGGCCGGACGAAGCGGCAACTTCCCATAAGAAACCGAGCAAAGCTAAAGCTTCCCAAAAGCTGCCGGAGAAAGCGCCGGCTTCCCAAAAGGATCCGAGCAAAACCCCGACTCCCAAAAAGGAAACGAGCAAAACCCTGACTCCTCAAAAGGAGACGAGCAAAACGCCGGCCTCCCAAAAGGATCCGAGCAAAACCTCGACTCCCAAAAAGGAGCCTAGCAAAACGGCGGCTTCCCAAAAGAAGCCGAGCAAAACCCCGACTCCCAACAATGAGCCAAGCAAAGTGGCCATTTCCCATAAGGAACCGAGCAAAACGCCGACTCCCAAAAAGGAGACGGGCAAAACCCTGACTCCCAAAAAGGAGCCGAGCAAAACGCCTGCTTCCCAAAAGAAGCCGAGCAAAACCCCTACTCCCAAAAAGGAGCCGGGGGAAGCGGGTAAGCCCATTAAAACGGCTCTCCATAAAGGAGCTATCAAAAAGGCGACTCCCAAGAAGGGGATTCTCAAGAAAAAGGCTCCCCAAAGGTCGAAGCCGTGGCGAAAAAGCAAGAAAACCTAAAGCCCTAAGCGTTCGTGGCTTCCGCCTTCTTATCCGTTTTTATACTGACGAAAGGATCGCCATTTTGCCCTTATCACCCATTCATTACGTCTATGGCCGCTTGCTGGAGATAAAAACTCCCCAAGCCGCCTCGGAACCGTCCATGACCTTAGTCTTGGAAGGCCCGGCTTGGCCCAAAGCGCGGCGAATTCTGGCCCAAAATAATTTCCGGAAATTGCGCGCGAGCCCTCGCGCCCCGGAAACGGTCCGCCCCCCCAAACTCTTTACCTCCTACCACTTGGAGATTAACGACGAGCAAAGGATCCGCGCTTTTGAGGATCTGAACGTTAAAGCGGGAGAAGGGCTTCTCGCCGAGTTTTCAAGTCTTTGGGTCACCACGGACCGCGAAACGGGGAACTCAAGCGGCGCGGAAAAAACCTTTTTTCGCGGCTCCCTGCCCTGGGGAGGGATTTTGGAGCGCCGCCGCGTCCCCACGCCCTCTTCGCTTCACTATATCTACGGAACTTTCGCGGGCGCGTCCCATCGCCGCCACGGAGAGTTTTCGCTTCACTTAACCGAACGGAAAGGGGCCGTAAAAAATCACCTTTTCTTAAACGTCTTGGGGGAACTTTCCGCGGAGGCGCCCGATTCGCGCCTGAGGCGCGGCGCGGAACTCTTAGTCTTGGCCAGCGATATCTATCTTGAAGGGCCTCCGGATCCGTTAGAAAACGAGTTCGGCGGAGTCGCCGTCCAGATTTCTCGCGTGGGCGCGAGTCTCCCTCTCTATTTGCGCCGGAGGACGCGCCCGCGGGACCGCGACGACCTGATTAACTAAAGGGAAGATGGGGGAGAGCGTCTGAAAGCGCGCGCGGCTTCTTTTTCGCCAATTTCAGAGTGAAGGCGCCCCTCAACGCGCGCGCCGAACGCCCCCTCGCCGGAACCTGTCGCCCCCTGGGTCCGCTAAAGCCGCGCCGCGGCTTCGCCGGACCCAGGGGGAACTCCGGTCGCCTTCCGAAGAAAAAGGAAGGAAAGCTTCTGACGCGGGCGCGTCTCCGGCGACGTTCACGCTTGCCGTCCCTCCTTAAGGACAAACCGTGAAAAACGATAAATCTCCCGCTCTCGCGGCGGACCGAGCGCCCATCGTTCTTTATTCGCTCGATTGGCCCCAGGATCACCGTCTTTTCCTCACGGAGAAGACGCTCAACCTTCTGCGCGAGAACCAAGCCCCCTGGCAGAAACCCTGGAACCCCGACGCGGATTTCGCGCCCTTCAACCCGGTTTCCGGTCTCGCTTATCGGGGTCTCAACAGGCTCGCCTTAATCGCCATGGGACTTCCGGATCCCCGCTGGGTGAGCTTCAAGCAAGCCCGCGCGGCGAATCTTATCCTCCGCGAAAAGGCGAGAGCCCTTTCTGTCGAGTTCTGGCGGTGGAGCGAAAGGGTGACCATTCGGAGCCTCGATAACCTTCTGGATAAATCTCCCGCGGAACCGGTAACCGCCATGGTGGAATACGCCCAACCGCGGGTCAGGTATTTTAGCGTCTACAATTACGCCGATTTAACTGACTGGCGCGGCGCTCCCCCGCCGCCCCGAACGCGCGCCAAGCCTAAAAGGGATCCCACGCGCCTGGCGGAAGAGATCGCGCGCAAGTCCGGGGCCGCTCTCTCCTTTGACCGCGCGGAAGGGCCTTTCTATTCCGCGCGGGCGGACCGGATTCGCCTTCCTCCCTGGGACCGTTTCGCCTCTACCGCGGCCTTTTTCTCAGCCTTTTTCCGCGAGCTGGCGCGCTGGACCGGCCACAAAACGCGCTTGGCGCGGGAGATGGGCGCGCGGGGCACGGAAGAGCGCGCGCTGGAAGAATTGCGCGCGCAAATAGCCTCCTGGGCGCTGTCCATCGATCTTGGCTTGGCGTTCGTTCCCGCGCGGGACTCCGCGAGCGCGAGCCAGTGGATAGCCATCTTTCTGAAGCGACCCTACGCGTTTCCCCTCGCCGTTTCCGCGGCCGAGAGGATCAAAGACTATATCCTCGAAATCTCCGCCGTCGCCCTTGACCCGCTTGTTTAGCCGCGCGACGGCTCGGCGCCGCGCCCTTGGACGCGCGGAGCGCCGCGCCATTGGACGCGCGGAGCGCCGCGCCCTTGGACGCGGAGCGCCGCGCCTTTAGTCGCGGACCCGCGCGTCAATCTTCCCGGCGCGTTCGCGATGAAACCCTGGGCCGCCGATTCCGGCCTTTTCCGGCCTTCCATGACGGGCTTTCCGCCTTTTTCCATTCCGCCCGCGCCAAGCCTCGCCTGGGCGGGCAATCGCCTTTTTCGTCTTTTATAGAGAGGAGCGCCATCTTGAGCCATACCGTCCCACCCAAGATCGCCTCCGCCGTTTTGGCGCGAGTCATTTCCTTAAACCCATATTTTTTCAACGGCTATATCCGCTTCAGGGCTATTTCCCTTTGAGCGCGTCTTTTTCCAAGACGCTGCCTTGTTTCGCGAGGGTTTTTATGCGGCGCGTCGCTTTGAGCGAACTTTGCGTTTTTCTTCTGGCTTTTAGTTTTATCTTGGGATTAAGCGGCTGCGGCGGCAATAGCCCCCAGGTTTCCCGCGACGAGAGCGCGCTCGCGGATCTTGATAGTCGTCCCATCCTTCTTTCGCGCGCGATCGCCAAAAACCGTCTCCAAAACTCGGACGCGCCTAAGGTTTCGGCCGCCAACGGGGGCCATGACTCTCTGGGTTCTTTGGGTTCCTCGCCCTCCTTGGGTTCCTCGACCTCCTTGGGTTCTTCGCCGTCCCCAGGCGTTTTCGCCAATGGCGCGCGCGGCGACGGCCTCTACGCCCTCAGCGCCGCGGGAGAGTCCCTCGTGGCGGGAACGCCGGGAGATCTGGCCCTGGTCCTCCGCGAGGGCCAGGGTTTCGCTCCGGCGGGGACCATATTGAGGTTTGTCCCCTCGCCGCGGTGGCCTAATTTACGGGATATCCCCCGCGAGACGGGCGAGGGCGGGAAAATTGTCCTTCGCGACCTTATTCCCCCCGACTCTCCCGGCCATTGGCCCCTCGCGGCGATTGTCGCCGGAAAGGAGGCGAGCGCGCTCGTGGAAGTCCGCGCGGCCCAATACGGCCTTCGGGCCCAGGCCGTTCCCCGGGACTTTGACCCCCAAAAGCGCTCCTTTGACGCCCGCGTCTTTTTCACCGCGAACGGAGCGCCCGTCCCCGCTGGAACCCGGGCGCGCTTTCGCAAGTCCCCCTCCCTTCCCAATCTACGAGAAGACTGGCGGACGGCGGACTCCTCCGGCTCCGTTTTAATCCGGGGTCTTACGGTCTTGGACGAAGGGGCGCTTCTGGAGGCCCAGATAGGCGAGGGAGAGCCGGTCGCGGGAAGGCTCTTTCCGCGCGCGCCTTCTCCTGAGCCTGAAATGGCGCCCCCCGCCAATCCTTCCTCTGACCAGTTGGAGCGGCTTGGCGCGCTTTTAAGCGCCGCTTCCAGCGCCGGCGGGGAGAGCCTTATCCAGCGCGGGGCGAACCTTGGGCTTCAAAAAATATCCGCCCAAATCGCGGCGAAACTCGCCCCCCAAGGCAACTCCCGGGTCAGTCTCGCCGTCGGCCCCAACTTCGCGCTGACGGCCGCCGCTGATTTTCTCTATCCCTTCCACGACGGCGAAAAGGTCACCGCTTTTGTCCAAACCGGGGCGCGCTATCGCGGGAACTCCGCCTTTATCGCCCACCTGGGCTTGGGGACGCGCTTCTTCTCCGCGCCGGAAATGGGATTTGGGCTCAATATTTTTGGGGACTGGGACCTTATCCGCCGCCACGCCCGCCTCGGGGGAGGCCTGGAACTCTTCTATAAGCTCTTAAGGCTCTCCTCCAACCTCTATTACCCCATCAGCCACTGGAAAGAATCCCGGGACTACCCTGGGGCCCTGGAAAGGCCCGCGCGGGGCTTTGATCTTCGGGCCCGGGGCTATTGGCCCTGGAGCGACAAACTCTCTTTTTCCTTGGCCTACGAAAACTTCCGGGGCGCCCACGTGGGCGGCGCCGGGCTTTTCGACCAGCCCGAAGCGGGCGCCGCGCGCTCCAACGGCGTTTGGGCCCTGGGGGCGAGATTTACCCCGACTCCCACCGTCTCTTTCGAGTATACCGAAAGGATCGGGAAGATTGAGAAAGGAAGGGAGGTCGCCGTCTTTTTCAATCCGCTCCGCCTGGGGACGGAAAGCCAAAACAAGGGGCCGCTGCCAGTCGAGAGCCGCTTTGATTTCGTGGAGCGGCGCTATGACATGCCCTTGGATTACCGGGCGGAAAAGCTCTACGTGATATCTTTGGCCCGGCGCGAGGGCAATGTCTATTATTTCCGGGTGACGAACAGCCTTAACGTCCCCTGGAAAGACGAAAAGGTCCTTTTAAGGGCGGAAACGTCCGGCTTCGCGATCCGCCATCCGGAGCTAAACCACCTCCAGAGCGTCTTCGCGACCGACGGCGACGGCCTTATCTCCGTCCTCTTCGTTCCCGCGCCGGGCGTGACGGCGGGAACCGTGTCCGTAAGCGCGGGAGACGCCCAGAAGAGCTTCCCTTTAACCTTTACCGCCGAGCCGGCGTCTCCCCCACCCACCCAGGAAGAGGGCTACCGGGTTATCTATATCGGGCCTGAGGGCCAAAACGTCCACGTCTTTCGGGTCGTTGACTTAAACGATCTGCCCGCCGCCAACGTCAGCGTCGCCTTCAATACCCAAAGCCCCGGAATCCCGGTGGCGGACCCGGAGGGAGACGCGCCCCGCGAGATTTTCGTCTCCGACGGCGAGGGCTATATCCGAATTAAGCTCCTCCCGGGCGATCTCAGCGAGAGCGAGGTCACGATAGTCGCCACGCCTCCCGTGGGGGAAGAGGGAGAATTTACCGTGCCCCTCCTCTACGCCTTAAGCCTTAAAGCCTCGCCCCTCTCTTTGGAATACTTGGCGGCCCAGGAGGTGGACTTCAGCTTGGAACTCAACGGCGAGCCCTTGGCGGCGGGCCTCGTGACCAGTTTTCACGCCGCGAACGGGGATTTCGCGGGACTGCCTGAAAGCGCCGTATCCGCGCCAGGCGGGAAGATCAAAGCCTCTGGCCTTACCGCCTTAAAGGGAGGGAGTCTTTCTCCCGTCCGGGCCAAGGTGGGCGGCGAGTATTCCAATGGCGTGACTTTCACCGCGTCGGCTCTCGGGAACTTTACCCTTGAAGCGAACAGGGACAGCTTGGAGTTCTTAACTCCCACGGAGATAGTTTTCTCCTTTTCCTATAAAGGGGTCGCGCTCCCCGCCGGCGTGAGCGTCACTTTTAAGGCGGCGGAAGGCGACTTTACGGGCCTTCCCGCGAACGCCGTCACGGGCGCGGGCGGAAAAGTCGCCGTCGCGGGCCTTGTCGCCTTAAAGCCCACGGGGCCTCTTTCCATAGGCGGGCAAGTCGGAGGCCGGGACGCCAACGACGTTTCCCTGGCCGTAAGCGCCGTCGGCTCTCTTTCTTTGGCGACAACGGAGCCATACTTAGATTTTCTAAGCGGCGCGAGGCGGGTTTTTACCCTCCGCTACAACGGCTACCCGCTTCCCGAAGGACTCGCCGCGACCTTCGCCCATGACCCCGCGCGCCTTCAGGGGCTAGTGGGCGCCTTGACCGTCGCCTCCGGCGGCGCGGTGACGGCCGATTCCCTCAAAGCCTTAACTCCCAAGGGACCCATTACCCTTACGGCCTCAGTGGGCTCCTTAGTCTCCAACCCCCTCGACCTGGAAGTGAGGGTCCACGGCTTCGCCCTGTCCATGGAGATGGAGCTGATTCCCGCCCCCGTCCTGGACGACCCAGGGCTCGGCAACGGCCTCGTCATCAAGCCCTGCGTCAATTACGCGGCCACGATGACCTTTAAGTACCTCGGGGAACTCCTCCGCGACGCTCCCTTGCAGATAAGCGGCCTTGGGCTCTCGGTCCCAGGGGAAATCTCCGGCTCCGACGGGTGGGGTTCCATAGCCGGGAACATTTTCTTCGACAGAACTGACCAAACGGGGTATTTGAGCGATCCCTATTACCACGCCCTCTTGGGGGACGCGGATATCCCCCTTTTAGGGCCTTATCCCCAGAGCTTTAAAGAGTGCCAGTAAGGCGAGGGGTTAGCCATAGGCCGAACTCTTAGGTTGGGCACTTAGCCGCGCTCTTGGGGTGAGCCTTTAGCCGAACTCTAAGGACGAGCCCTGGGCCGGGAAAACTCGCCGCGCCCCGCCTTGGATTCGCGCGCTTTTCCAGAAATTCGCCGCCGGAGAGAGTCGGACGCCCCCGGGCCTCCCTCTCTTTCCAGCGGCTTTTTTGAACAAAATATCCGCTTTCCCCGCCTCTTCCTCTTTTTCGTCTTCTTTTTCCTCATCTTCCTTTTCCTCATCTTCCTTTTCGTCTTCCTTTTCCTCTTCCTCGTCTTCCTTTTCCTCATCTTCCTTTTCGCCTTCCTTTTACTCTTCCGACTCTTCCTCTTCCTCCTTTTCGTCTTCCGCTTCCTCCTCCGCCTCCGCCTCCTCCGGCTCCTCCGCCTCCGCCTCATCACCTCCGGGCCTTTTCTTGGGCCCTTTTCCCGCGGGCCAACGCCGGCTCGCGCGAGCGCGATAAATGTCCCCTTTTCCCAAGCTTAAGGGCCTTCAGCCCGGAGAAAGTTACGAGCGCCGCAAGCTTTTAAGGGACGCCAGCGCGGGACCCGAAAAGCTCCTCCGCTTTTTGGCCGTCAAGGGCAACGTTCTTTTTTTGCTGGCCTTTTTCGCTCTCGCGGGCTTCTTGGCTCCGTCCTTGGCCTTTGTGGCCTTCGCGCTGTCGGCGGCCGTTGTTTTGGCCTTCGCCCTTTTAACGGCCAACACGGGGCTCCCCTTTCGCCTTCCCCAATCCGCGGGCAAACTTGACCCCAATTCCCCGGGACCAGGGCATCTCCATTTCCGCCCCGCGGGGGGCGTTTTCTTTTTGGGCAACGAGGCCTCCAGCGGCCAAGAGCTATGGTTGGACAAGAGGGATATCCTCACCCACGCCCTCCTTTTGGGCACCACGGGCTCAGGCAAGACCGCCGCCTTGGCTTCTTTGGCCTTCAACAGCCTGGCCACGGGCTCGGGGCTTTTCTATATCGACCCCAAGGCCGAGGCCCAGCTCAATATGGAAATTTGGCAGATGGCCCGCTCCCTGGGGCGCGAGGACGATTTCCGCGTCTTAAACTACGCCAGCAACCCGCCCACCGACCCCACCAAACGCCTCACCAACACCAACAATCCCTTCTCTTTGGGCGGGGCGGACAGCTTGGCCCAGCTTTTAAGCTCCCTGACGCCTCCCGGCAAACAGGGGAGCAATTCCATTTTCGCCGACAAGGCCATGGCCCTCATTTCGGGGCTCATGTACGTCCTCACGGAGCTGCGGGACCAGGGGATCCTGACCCTTTCGGCCAAAAAGATCCGGGAGTGTCTCAACGCCGACAAATGCGTCAAGCTCTTAAGCCACCCCCATATTTCCGAGATGGCCCGCGATTCCCTGGAAGCGGCCCTACTCAACTGCAATTACGTCAAAAACCCTCCGGAAGGCAAGCAGATGCCCTCTTTCTACGAGCAATACGGCTACGCCCAGAGCTATTTCGGGAAAGCCCTATCCAGCCTCACTGACGTCTATGAGCATATCTATGGGGTCGAGGGCGGGGAGGTGGATTTCCAGGACGTGGTTCTCAACCGGAGGATCCTCTTAACCCTCCTCCCCTCCATGGAAAAAAGCCCCATGGAACTCGCGAGCTTAGGGAAAATCACCCTTTCCTCCATCCGGGCCGCCGCCGCGGTGGGCTTGGGCCTCAACATCGAGGGCGAGGAAAAGGACGTTTTAGGATCCCTTCCCATCCATTTTCAGGGGACGGGACCATTTTTAAGCGTCGTCGACGAGTACGCGGCCATCGTGACCCCGGGCTTTGAGATCCTCCTCACCCAAGGTAGAGGCCTGGGCATGGCCACCGTGGTGGCCAGCCAGGATTACGCCGGCCTCGTCGAGGCCGATCCCAAGGGGGCCCAGCAGATTGTCGCCAACACCAACCTTAAAATCTTTATGAAGCTCGCCGAGTCGGAAAAGACCTGGCGGCTTTTAAAGGGCCTTTCCGGGGAAGAGACGGCGCTGGAGACCACGGGCTTCGCCTTAAAAGGCGACGGACTGGGGCTGGAAGGCAAATGGACGGACAATTTCGCGGCGCGCCCCATAAATCGCCCCATCGTGGACCTGCGCGATCTGATGGAGCAGACCGAGGGCGAGGCCCACTGCCTCTTGGGAGGCCGTCTGGCGCGGGCGCGCCTTTTTCACGCGGGGCCCAGCGTCAAAGGCGCGGTCATGCGGGTTCCCCGGCTCCTTTCCATGGAACCCACGCGCGACTTCCAAAAGAAACTCCGGGAGCGCGGCGCCCAAGGACGCGCGACCGTGACCTTGTGAGAGGGCCGCCTCCCCCCGTGCCGCGCCGTAAAGCCGTCAAGCCTCAAGGAGGCGAAATTCGCCTCCAAACGCCCCATCAAGCGAAAATGGCGCCGCGCGGCGCCATTTTCGTATCTTCGCGCGCGCCTCTCCCCGGAAAGCCTACGTCCCTTTAATCAGGGTTAAGGCTAAACCGCCGAGGCTGTTCGCTTGGGCGAGCATGGAGGTGGCCGCTTGGGCCAAGATATTATTCTTGGTGAACTCGGTCATCTCCCAGGCCACGTCAACGTCGGATATGCGGCTTTCCGCGGCCTGGAGGTTTTCGATTTGGACGGTTAGGCTCCTCATCGTCCCCTCCAACCTATTCTGGGTCGCCCCCAAACCGGCCCTTATAACGTCTTTGCTTTCAATGGCCCTACTGAGAGCGAGCAAGGCGCGACGAGCCGAATCTTGGGTCCTGATTTCCGCGCCGTCCCAATCCCCGTCCTTGGCGTTCTGGACCTCCGTAAAAGAGGAGCGCCGCAAATTTGGCGCGAGCCTCGCGGCCACGGTGGCCAGCCCAGCGGCGGAGAGCTTGTCGCTCCAATCGTCGTCGTAGCTCTCCGTTCCCCCCGCGATGGCTAAATCGCGCTTGTCGCCAATGTCCCGCCCCAAAAGCGCCACCGAGTAGCCGCCGCCACGCTGTTGGGCGGCCGCCAATTTTCCCCACTTTTCCCCGCCTAAACTGAAAGAGTTAGCCGATTGGCCGCTTTTCCCAGTGACTGCGTTGACATAGGTCAGATAGTTGGCCTGCGTGAGGCTCATGCCCTTGTAAATTTCCTCAATCACTAAACCGTTGTTATTTCCCCCGTCTTTCCTAAAAATAACGACGCGATCGCCACCGGAGGCGTACGCCCAATAATTTGAGGAAAGAGCGCCGTTAATCGCGGTGGCCAAAGCTCCAGCGGATCCGGCGTCGGCCACCTTAACCCTGACCCTTTTAGAGCTAAAGCTTGGCATTGTAGGAGTCGCGTTGGCCGAGGAGCCAAAATAGAAGACTTCGTCGCTATCCAAACAGATAGCCACAAAACCCGATGTTCCGCTTAAGTTAACGTTATCCTCAAAATCCACTATTACCCTGCTCTGAGTCCCCAAATTGACGTTATCGATTATCTGCTGATAAGTCGCCGCGCCTTCCCCCGCGGCCGCTCCATATTTACCGGCCAAATATTTGCTGTTAAACAACTGAGAGTCATTTAAACTGTCGTCGTCGTAATTGTATCCGTACATAAACCCGGCAGTGGCGTTAGGCGCCGCGGTGGCGCCGAGGCTTTCGATAGCGCCCCCGCAGCAACCTCCGAGCGCGTCCAGATACGGTCCCGCGCTCCAGATGTCGTTTTTCCCGTCGCCTCCCACCCTTAGCCCGTTTGGGTTCGTCGCCATGGTATTATCCGTTTTAATGTAATAATAATCCTCGGCGGCGCTGTCGCCGTTCCCGAAATGGATTCTGATTCCTTGCCCGGAATTCAGGGTATTGATTGAGCCATCCAAGAGTTTTACGCCGTTAAAAGTGGCCGAGGCCGCGATTCTGTCGATTTCCGAAGCCATGGCCTGGTACTCGGAATTGATAATTTCGCGCTGCGTGGCGGTGTAGGTTCCGGTGGCGGCCTGCTCGGCCAATTCTTTCATGCGGATGAGTTTCGCGTCGATAACCGCGAGGGCGCCATCAGCCGTCTGAATGAGACTGATGGCGTCCGCGGCGTTGCGAACGCCCTGCGCGGCGGTCGCGATATCCGCCCGCGCCATTTCCCTGACGGCGAGCCCCGCCGCGTCGTCGCCGGCGGTATTGATCCTAAGGCCCGAGGAGAGCCTTTCAATGCTTTTGGAAAGCTTATCGTAGGAACCGGCCAAAAATCGCGCCGCCTTCATAGCCGGTAAATTGTGATTTATCATGAGAGCCATAACGTCCTCCCCGCTCGCGTGGCTTTTCCGCGCCAGCCCTAAACTGAGAACCGACTGAAGATATAGGCGAAGGGGTTTGTCAGGCGAAGCTGAACCATTCCTTCAACTTTCTTATCGGCGACTTGGCTCCATTACTTTACGTAAATCTCAAGTAAATTATTTTTATCTTCTTAAATTCCTTCGCGAAAACCTCCCTTAAAAGCCAAGATTCCCAGCCTGGCTCTAGCAAAAAAAAGCGCGGGACCACCCTCGCGAGGGGGGGGGGATAGCGCGCGTTCCCTCAAAATCTCTTCCCCTCTACCAGCCTATCAGTTGGCGGGAAGGGATATTTCCGCTCTCAAAAGGGCTCGGCCTGCTCACAAAGAGGCGAGACTCGCTCTAAAAGAGGCGCGGCAAGACCAAAAAGGGGAGCGGCCTTCCCAGACGCTATGGCCTTGGCCATACCACGCCGTGAACGCTAACGCGCCACCGCCCTTACCGTTAGCCCCGTCCAGCCCTTTGCCGAACGGACGCGCCGCCTCCCTTGCCATCCCCGGCAAGCCCCGCCAGTCCCCGCCAGTCCCCATCCTCCTCCGCGAATGGATTCATCGCGAAGCGCGAAATCGGCGGTCTCCAGCGGCGTCAAAACGATCCGCCGCTCTGGCGCGCTCCCCCTGGCCTCAAATGAAAATAGCGCCTCGCGGCGCTATTTTCATTTCCCAAAAAGGAATTCTAAAAATCAGACCCCCCTGATAAGGGTTAAGGCCAGCCCGCCAAGGCTATTCGCCTGAGCGAGCATCGAGGTAGCGGCTTGGGCCAAGATATTGTTCTTGGTAAACTCGGTCATCTCGGACGCCACGTCAACGTCAGATATTCGACTTTCCGCTGCCTGAAGGTTCTCCACCTGGATGGTCAAGTTAGTTATTGTCCCCTCCAAGCGGTTCTGCGTGGCGCCCAAGTTAGCCCTGATAACGTCTTTCCTCTCGATGGCGGCGTTCAGGGCGACCAGGGAACGCTGCGCCGCTTCCTGGGTTCTTATCTCCGCGCCATCCCAATCGCCGTTATTAGCGTTCTGGACCTCCACGAAGGCGGTTCGCCGCATTCCCGTGGCGAACATTGTTCCAGTGGTGATACCCGCCGCGTTTAATTTGGCTGACCAAGCGGCATCATAAGCTTCAGAGCCGCCCGCTATCGCCAAATCGCGACTCGCGCCAATATCCCTTCCAATAAGCGCCAATCCATATCCGCCGCCCCTGAGCGAGTTGGCTTCCATAATTCCCCAATTCTCTCCTCCCAGACTGAACGTATTCGCCGATTGGCTCATAATTCCAGTGCTGGCGTTAACGTAGGTAACTTTCGCGGCTTCCGTGGCGCTATTGGAAAATTCCTCGACCATTACGGTATTGTTGTCCCCTCCGTCCTTTCGAAAAATAACGACTCGGGTTCCCCCTGAAACAAACGCCCAATAATTGGAAGAAGTCACTGAATTAATAGCGCACGCCAAGGCCGTGGCGTTATTGGCGGCGTCAACTTGCGTGTTAACTCTTTTACTGGCCAGGTTAGGGTATACGCCAGCCGCGGCCGCCCCAAAACGGTAAACCTCGTCTTCGCCCAAACAAACCGCGACCAATGCCCCAGCGGTCACGGCGCCGGCAACATCCACGACTACTCTGCTCTGAGTACCCTGGTTGACGTTATCAATTATCTGCTGATACGTCGCGGTGACCGCCCCTCTCGCCGCTCCATATTTACCGGCGAGATATCTGCTGTTGAACAAATCCCCGTCAGTTAAGCTGTTGTCGTCATAATTATAGCCATACATGAACCCAGCTTCGGGGGAGCCGGTGGCAAGAGCGGCGGAGCTAAGGCTGGTAATGGAGCCGCCGCAGCAACCGCCAGGCTCGTCTCCGTACGGTCCCGCGCTCCAGATATCGTTTTGGCCGTCTCCGCCAACTCTTAAGCCATTTGGATTCGTGGCCATGGTATTATCAAGATGGATATAATAATAATCCTCGGCGGCGTTATTGCCGACCCCGAAATGAATCCTGATTCCCTGACCGTTATTTAAAGCGTTGGTGGATCCGTCCAAAAGCCTTATGCCGTTAAAGTTGGTCGCGGCGGCGATGCGATCGATTTCCGCGGCCATGGCCTGGTACTCGGAATTGATAATTTGGCGCTGCACCGTGGTATAAGTGCCGGTGGCCGCCTGTTCGGCCAACTCCTTCATCCGCGAGAGCTTTTCATCGATAACGGCCAAAGCTCCGTCGGCCGTCTGGATGAGGCTAATGGCGTCGGAGGCGTTGCGGATGCCTTGGGCGGTGGTCGCGATATCCGCCCGCATCATCTCCCTGATGGCCAGACCCGCCGCGTCGTCGGCGGCGCTGTTGATCCGCAGGCCAGAGGAAAGCCTATCGATGCTTTTGGAGAGCTTATCGTAAGAGGTTCCCAAAAACCGCGCGGCTTTCATCGCCGGCATGTTGTGATTGATGATAAGAGCCATATTGTCCTCCATGAGCGCGCTTGGGCGTCCTTGCCCATTTCTTAACAATTATATCTTGCCGCGGATTTCCGTGACGCGGCGCGTCAGCCTAAGCTAAACCGCTCTATTAACTTTCTTATCGGGCTCGCGTTTTAAAACTTTAATAAAACCTCACATTAAATCGCGCTTTTCGCCAAAATAACGGGAGAAAAGCGTGAAGTTCGCGCGCGTTTTAACCTCCTCTCCTACTCCATGTCCACGCGCGAATTCCCCCTTAAACGCTAGCTTTTGCCTCAATTGGGGCGAGGACGCGAAGCGTCCGCGCGCGTGAAAAAATAGAGAAGCCCAGGGACTGGCCCACCCGCCCAGAGCGTTTGAGCGAGTCCCGCCACCGCCCCCTGGAAACGCCCCGCCCGGGAGCGGATACGCTCTCTTTTCAGAAACAATTTTTAAATAGACGAAGAGGCTTTCCTAATACGCGTTGGCTCAAGCCATCCCATGGCCTGAGTTCGGAGACCTGAGGGACGTTACGCTCTAAAACAGTGTCCATCCACTGACGAGCCTTCTCCCATAAACCAGCCTCCATCTGACCCACGCCCCCGCGCGGATAGCGCGCGCTTCGGCTGGAAAAACGAGACCGTCCGCGCGGAAACTTCTTACGCGATTTCCCCTCGCCGGCCCGAGGGCGCTCTTCTAATAAATTTCCAATGGGCATCCTGGCTTTCCCCTTACTGACCACGGCGCTTCAAGCCGTCAACCCCGCGGGCGAATCTCGGCCTAATCCATCGTTCGCGCCGGGAGCGCCCTCAAATGAAAATAGCGCCTCGCGGCGCTATTTTCATTTTAACAATACCCTTTCGGAGTTTAAATCCTACGCCCCCCTGATGAGAGTTAGTGCCAAGCCACCTAAGCTGTTCGCTTGCGCGAGCATAGAGGTGGCCGCCTGAGCCAAGATATTGTTCTTGGTAAACTCGGTCATTTCTGACGCCACGTCAACGTCGGAAATTCGGCTTTCCGCGGCCTGGAGATTTTCCACCTGAATAGTCAGATTCGTAATTGTCCCCTCAAGCCTGTTTTGAGTAGCCCCCAAGTTCGCCCGGATAATGTCCTTGCGCTCTATGGCGGCGTTTAGGGCGACCAGGGAACGCTGCGCCGCTTCTTGGGTTCTTATCTCCGCGCCATCCCAATCCCCATTATTCGCGTTTTGAACTTCGGTAAATGACGATCGCTTCAAATTGCCAATAAATCTTTCGCCTGCCGTTATGCCAGCGGCGGATAATTTTGCGGACCAATCGGTGTCGTAACCATCTGTTCCGCCCGCTATGGCTAAATCGCGACTGGCGCCAATATCCCTCCCAATGAGCGCTAATCCGTAGCCACCTCCAGCGAGCGAATTGGCTTGTAAAACCCCCCAATGCTCCCCTCCGAGAGAAAACATGTTCGCCGATTGGCTGCTAATTCCCGTGGTGACATTGGTGTAAGTAATCTTCGCGGCCTCAGCCGCGCTATTGGAGTACTCCTCAATAATTAAATTATTGTTGTCTCCCCCATCTTTCCTAAAAATAACCACCCGACCGGTCCCCGAGGAAAAGGCCCAATAGTTGGAAGAATTGGTGTTGTTAATCGCCGAAGCCAACATCTGAGCCGTGCCAGTGGCGTCGACTCCAACATTAACTCTTTTATTAGTTAATCCTGGTAGCAACGCCACCACTTCGGCGGAGCCGAAATAGAACACCTCGTCGTTGTCCAAACAGATCGCCACCAACGAGCTATTGGTCGGCGCGGCGTCCATATTCGCCGAGATATCCACGATGACCCTGCTTTGAGTTCCCTGATTCACGTTATTAATTATCGCCTGATAAGTCGCCGAAGTGGCGCTTCTAGCGGCGCCGTACTTGCCGGCCAAATACCGGCTGTTGAAAAGCTGTTCGTCAGTAAGGCTATTGTCGTCGTAATTATACCCATACATGAATCCGCCGGTGGAATTATCTACCGCGGCCGAGCTAAGGCTGGAGATAGTTCCGCCGCAGCAACCCCCAGGCTGATCTCCGTACGGGCCCGCGCTCCAGATATCGTTTTGGCCGTCTCCCCCGATTCTTAAGCCATTCGGATTCGTGGCCATGGTATTATCCAGATGGATATAATAATAATCCTCGGCGGCGCTATTGCCGACTCCGAAATGAATCCTGATTCCCTGACCGTTATTTAAAGCGTTGGTGGATCCGTCCAGCAGCCTTATGCCGTTGAAATTGGTCGCGGCGGCGATGCGATCGATTTCCGCGGCCATGGCCTGGTACTCGGAATTGATAATTTGGCGCTGCACCGTGGTATAGGTGCCGGTGGCCGCCTGTTCGGCCAACTCCTTCATCCGCGAGAGCTTTTCGTCGATGACGGCCAAAGCGCCGTCGGCCGTTTGGATGAGGCTAATGGCGTCGGAGGCGTTGCGGATACCCTGGGCGGTGGTCGCGATATCCGCCCGCATCATCTCCCTGATAGCCAAGCCCGCCGCGTCGTCGGCGGCGCTGTTGATCCGCAGACCCGACGAGAGCCTATCAATGCTTTTCGAAAGTTTATCGTAGGAATTCCCTAAGAATCTCGCCGCCTTCATAGCCGGCATATTATGATTGATAATGAGAGCCATCTTGTCCTCCATGATAGCGATTGGGCGTCCTTGCCCGGGTTAAACTCAAGGGATCTGACTGAAGATATCCGTAAAGAACCGCGTCAGCCAAAGCTGAACTCTTCCTTCAGCTCTCTTATCGGGAATTTTTCCCGGATACTTTACGAAAATCTCAACCTAAGTCTCTTTTTTTTCGTAAGTCTCCCGAGAAACGCCTCCAGAGCCCTCTGAAGTTCGGCTTAACCTTCATCATAGAGCCGTCTCGCGAAACTCTTCTTCTTTCGCGACCCTTCGCCCGCGCCCCGACCCACGTTTAGCGAATATAACCGTTAAAATGCTTTCTTAACTATTAAACATATGATATTTTAATATTATTAATATAATAAATTTAATAATAATTTATAGCTTCATAAATTCGCGCGCGAACGAGGCTTGCCCTCGCTCGCGGGGGCTTGTTCAGGCCACTGGAGTGAGCTGCTCAGGCTCCGTTTTTTAGCCGTTCCTTCCCGAGGAAGGATTATTTTTAATTTCTCCCGCCTAAGGATTGGATCAAGCATCCCGCCAGCGCTCGCGGTCGCTCGGGCGCGCGCGGACGCTCGCGGGCGCGCGGCTCGCCAAGAGCGCGGGGACGCGGGGCGCGGGGGTCGGCGCGGAAAAAGGGCGGCGCCTTTAAAGAGGCCCAGGCCTTGAGAGCGTTTTTCGGCCAGACGGCCAGTCTTTTCCGGCTGATTTTGGTTTGCGGCGGATGAACGCTGGAAAGCCCATCTTGGGAAGAAAAACGCGAATCTCTCGGGCGCGGGGATTGGCCCTGGACAGAGTCCGGAAGGCCTTCCCTTTGGTTTTCCGATGGCTCCGCGGCGCGGCTTGGAGAGAGGCTCCGCTAGCGCGACGGTCCTTTGGACCCAGAGGCCTCAATTCTCACCTGGGGTGGCGGCCCGCCAAAGGACGCTTGTTCAAGATGGACTCCCGAGGGTGGCGCGAAAGGCGGTGGAACCGGTCGGCGCCCACCGCCTTTCGCGCCCGCGGAAGCGCCGCTGGCTTTCGCGCCCGTGGAAGCGTTCATGGCCTTGGGCGTCCCGCCAGCCCACGTCCCCCACCCGCCGCCAGAACCGCCCTTCTGGGGTCAGGAGCGCGGAAAGGAACGCGGCCTGGGGGAACTCAAAATGGCTCTCCCAGGCCATGCGCCACCGGGGCGCCACTTCCCCCTGGGCCAAAAGGTCCTTAGCGGCGAAAGCTTTTAAGAGACCATCGCCGGCCGTCGCCGCCGGGGATGGTTTTAAGGTCGCGCGCGAGGCGCGTCCGAGGCTGAGTCTGAAGCCCCGTCGGGCGCGCCCAGGAAGACGATAGTTTCCGCGACGAAAATCTTGGCGCGGGGCGCGTCTGAGGCCCTCCCGTAGGGTGGCGGGAAGGAGCGCGCGGGCGCGAGCGTCGCCGCGAATTCCAGCGCCAGGCTGGGGAGCGGGAGCCACGGCGAAAACGGCGCCTCGAAGGCCCGCGAGGGCAATCTTCTTTTCGCGGCGCTAAAGCGCGAGCCGGCGCGAAAGCGCCGGGAAGGCGAAAAGGGAGGCGCCCTTGTTGGCCACGAGAAAGGAGAGGAGCTTAAAGGGGTCCAAGCGCGCCGGCTTATGGGAGTTCATGTTGGCGACGGCGGAAGTCATGGAGAGGGCCGGAGCGAGAGCCCAAAGAGGGGATTGGGCGCCAGTCGCTCGCTCCCGGGGGGAACGGGAAATTGTCCCGGATGGCCTCAACCTTGGAGCGAAACATAGCGTGACCAAAGCCTTGGGGAGGCAGGTGGCCTCGACGGCGCGGAAAATGGCCGCGGAGTCGCTTTTGCAAAGGTGGGCGCTGGATTGACGCGGGGAGCCCCTCCCGCGAGAGGTTGAAGAAGGTGGAACCGCCCCAGCCCAAGGTCCGCCCATTGGCGCCCGGGTCCGGACGTTTGTGAAGTTACCCGGGAAGGCGAGACTGGCGGCGTGGGCCAAGGGAACGCCGACGAGCCACTGGAGCCGGCTCTCGGCAGGCTGGCCGCCACGCGCCCCGCGGGGGAGAGCGCGCCGCTGGGTCTTACGGGGAGGCCGGGAAAGCGCGAGCTTCTGGAAGCGGCGCGCGGGGACGCCCGCGAGGAGGCTCGGCTTGGGCGCGTCTCCCCGTCGCCCCCGGAGCCGCGAGCGAGCCTCAGGGGGCGCTCGTCCGTTTTGGCGCGCCCGCCCCTCCCCCGGGGCCGGAAGAAAAGCCCAGGCGAAGGCTTCGCGGCCTCTCCGCTAGTCAGATTGACTCGCCAAGGCCTCGCAAGGCCGTTTTTCGCGCCTGGCGACGCCTTTCAGGATTTGGGTGACTTCGGAGGAAGAAATCTCCAAGATCTCGCTTATCTCCCCCACGCTCTTGTTTTCGACGAGCAGGGCCAGGACATTGATAGTTCTCCTCTTGTCCTCGATCTCCGCGGACAGGGCCTCGCCCTCCGCGGACAGGGCCTCGATCTCCGCGGACAGGGCCTCGTTCTCCGCCAGAAGGCGGGAAAATTTCCCGCCCGTGACCATGTCCGCGAAATAAGCCTCGTCTAACATCATGTTTCAGAAACCCTTCCTATATTGATTTTTCCTCTTCTTTGGCGAGGGGGAGGCTCCGCGCCAGCGCGCGGAGCGATGCCGCGCGCTCTTATTGGCGCGTTTCCGGTCATTCGCGATAGTTCGCGCGCCTTAGCGACAAATTTTTTGATTCGCCTATCAGGGTCTTTGTTCTTGGTTCCCCCCCATCATGGCGAAAACGCGTCGGAGAAATCAAGCGGGCGAGACGGTGGCGCGCCTTCCCGTCTCCCAGTCCTCGATCATGGGGGCGGAACTTCTTGGGGGAACCCGTCCATGCCACGCGGAACGCCAAAGAAAACATTCTTGATATCGCTCCCCACGCGCTCTTTGTCCTGGTCGCTTCCGTTAGGATAGCGTCCGGGCGGGCTCTCCGTGACATCACGCGAGAAGACAAGCCTGAAGGAATCCAACCGGGCCGGCTTGGGAGTTCACGCCGGCGTTGCCGGAGGACAAGGAAAGGGCCGGGGTTAAGAGCCCAAAGAGGGGAAAAAGCGCCAGCCGCGCGCCCTCGGGGGGAGCGGGGAATTGTTCCGGATAATCTCGCTTTGGGAGCGGAAAATAGAGCGCGCGTAAACCTTGGGGATCGGCTCCGAAGGCGTGGAGAATGGCCTCGGGGTCGCTTTCCTTTGGACGGGGACTGAATTGACCTGGGGGCCCCTCGCGCGAGAACTTGAGGACCGTAGGGCCGCCCGGTCCAAGGTTCCCCTGGTCCGAACGCTTTTGCGGTAACCCGGGAAGGAAAGACTGGCCGCGTGGGCCAGAGGAACCCCGACGGGCCCTGGGGCCAGCTCTCGGCCAGACTCCACGGCGCGCGCCGACGAGGAGAGAACGCCGCTGGGGCCTTAATAAGGGGGGCCGGGAAAGCGCGAGTTTCTGGAGGCGGCGCGCGCGGAGAGCCCGTAAGGAGGCTTTGGCGCGGAACGGGTCGCGCCGTCGCCCGAGGAGCCGCGGGCGAGTCCAGGGGGCGCTCATGAGTCTTGTCGCGCCCGCCCCTCCCCCAAGGTCAGAAGTAAGGCCCCGTCGAAGGCTTTTTGGGCCTCTCCGGCGATCCGATGGACGCGCCCGGGCCTAGCTAAACCGTTTTTTATCACTTTCGACGCGTTCCAGGATTTTGGTGACTTCGGAGGAAGAAATCTCCAAGATCTCGCTTATCTCCCCCACGCTCTTGTTATCGGCGCGCAGGGCCAAGACGGCGCGTTGGGCAAGGACATCAATGGTTCTCCTCATGTCCTCAATCGTCCCGTCCTTGGATTTGTTCTCCGCGGACAGGGTCTCGAACTCCTTCTGAAGGAAGGAAAATTGCCCGCCCGTCACCATATCGGCAAAATAGACGTTATCTAATTTCATGTTTTGTAAATCCTCCCAATATTGTTTTTTCTCGTCTTCGGTGAAGATAACTCTCCGCGCCATCGCGCAAAGCAAAGCCATGGCTATTATATCCCCGTTTCCAGTTATTTGCGACAGTTTACGCGCCATGCGCCATGGCGACAAATATTTTGATTTGACTATCAGGGTCTTTGTTCTTGGTCCCCCCCATCATAGCGAAAAACACGTCGGCGATACCGAACGACGGCAAGACGGGGGCGGGCATTCCCGGCTTCCAGTCCTTAATCTTGGGACAGATCTTCTTGGGGTGCTCGTCCAAGCCATTCTCAGCGGCCAAGTAGACATACTTGATATCGCACCCCACGCAATCTCTGTCCTTGGCGCTTTCGTTAGGATAGTGGCTAGGCAGACGCTTCGTGACGTCACGAGAGAAGACGACCATGATCCTGACCCGATCGCAAGGATTTTTTCGGTATGCTGCAACGACAGTAAAGCGGCGTAGGAATATATCCTAAAGAGATCGGCTTTTTCCGCGGTGGTCTGAAACTCAATAATGAGATAAGAGCCATCGGTCAACCTGATCACGCAGTCTCGCCGCGTTATCGCCAGAACGGGAAAATTCGTAAATTCCGTGGGAATCCGCGTGGCTTTCTCTATTTGGGCGGGCTCGACTCCTAACATCCTCAAAGCGGCGCGGAAATCTTTTTCAAACATGCTTTTAAACGCCATGTCATTGATTTCTCTAGGACGGCCCTCAACTCCAGAGGCCTCACCGCCGGGCCCAGAGGCTTTCCCGCCGGGCCCAGAGGCTTCCTCGCCAGAACCAGTAGATCCCCCGCCGGTCCCTGGGGCTTCCACTTCGGGCCCAGACGTTTCCAACTCGGACTCAAGGATTTTCCCGCCGGTCCCTGGGGCTTCCTCGCCGGAACCAGTAGATCCCCCGCCGGTCCCTGGGGCCTCCCCTTCGGGCCCAGGCGTTTCCCCTTCGTCCGCCAGACACGCCCGACTCGAAGAGAGCGCCATCCACAGCGCCAAAGGCGTCAAAATCATTATATTCTCGATCATCGTCTTCTCTAATACCCCGCCTCGCGGATTAAGGACCTTCGCCCGAGCCCGGTTTCTGGACTGGAGCTAATAGCGTAGAGTTCATCCTATTAACGTTTGAACGTCGCGGCTATAGCATATTTTTTGACGCGCGCGCAAGAGGTTCTTTCCGAGCCATACATTCACGGATCGAGGCGCGACAGCAACGCTATACCTCTTCACTATCAAAAATATACCACTACATTTTAACACTACATCACTACGCTTGAGCCCTACGCCGCCACGACCACGCCCTACGCCCCCGAGCTTTTTCCGCGCTCTTCGCCAGAGGCGAGCGCCCACGCTTTCCGCGTGGGCGCGCCGCGGCGGAGCGCCGTCAGCGCGCGGCGCGTCCGCGCGCTGAATTGGCGCCGGCCAATGGTGGCCCTTAGAGGTCGCCAAGACGTTTTGGCGGACTTTTGGGGCCTTGGGCGCTCCTTCCCGCGAACGGATTATTCTTTTGCCCCTTCGCCCCTTCGCTCTTTTTTATTCGCCCCGATTGACGCGAATTATTGGCCCAAATTGACGCGAAACGCAGCTTTGATGAAAGCGCAAAAACCCTTCGCCGAAGTTGCCAGACGGACAACGATACCTTATATGGCATATTTACCTAATTAGTAGTCTTTATTTGGCATTAAGAGATGACCGATTCGCAATTCCGAGACTTTTTGCACTCTCATCAGCTTTAAGCCTGAAAACTATTATTCATCGCTCAGAGCGCGCGCCTTTCGCGCGCGCCGCGAAACGTAAAGGGCGGCCGGACCAAAGTCCAGCTCTATCCGCTCCCTTCCGCTTCTTTTCGCCTCCATTCGCGACCTTTCGCGAAAACCCAATATTTCCGCTCTTGAGCCTAAGCTCAAGCTTTAAAGCCTTCACTTCACTCTTCTTTTTTTAAGCGCGGCGGCCACGCTTGGACGGCGCGGAGCGCCACTTTCTTTATTCTCGCTTCTTCTCTCTTTTCGCGGCGACGCCCTTTTTCCCGTAAATAGCGAGTCTCCTGTTGACCGTCTTTTTTCTCGCTTTTTCTCTCAAAGCGCTTCCCCCTTTCGCCCGCGCTTTTCTCTCCCCCCCTGTCCCACCGCCGCCGCCTTTGAGGCGCGCCGCCCCCGAGGCGAGCGCGCGCTTTTCTTCCTTTTTCCAAAATGGCCTACCCGGGCGGCTACCAATCCTCCTTAACGCGCGTCTCTCCCCGCGCCCTCCCCAGAGGGCCTTGGCGGGTCCCCCACGCCTTTTCCCCGGCCTACCCCGGCCTTCTCTTTCGTGTTTTTTCCGGCGCGACTGATCTATAATAGTATCGCGCTCTCTAAAGGCGCCGCCGGAAGGCGGTCGCCCCTTGAGCCGCTTCTTCCTTCTTTTCCCCAGCTGACCCCTCCTCCCCTCCCGACCTTCGGCTTTGGCGAGAGCCAACCTACCCCTTCCAGGTTACCCTCCCCTCTCCCCCACTTAAGCCAAGTTATAGGCGACGGATTTTAAGCCTCTCTTACGGAAACGCGCGCGATGAGTGAACGGGCATATCTTGACGATCGGATGCTCTCTCTTCTGATGGCTCAAAAACTGAATAACCAGGCGCGGATCCGGGATCTGCGGGCCCGGGCCACCCCCGGTTTCCGCAAAGTCTTCGATTTTGTCCCCACCCTCCTCCACCTCAACCACCCCGACCTTCCCGGCTACCTTGATGTCCCCTTCGCCCCCCGCGGGGTGCTCTTCTACGACACCTGGCTCAAAAACGTCCACGAGAGCGAGCGCCCGCCCTTCGTCTCCTCCCCCCCGGATCCCCCGCGCCCCGTGGTGGAGTCCCTGGCGCTGATAGGCTCCTCGGGCTCGGTGGGGCACACCGCCGGCTCGGACTTGGATTACTGGGTCTGCTACCGCCCCAGTAGCCTGCCCCCCCGGGAAATGGAGCTTTTCAGCCAAAAACTCGCCGCGATTACCCAGTGGGCCCTCCAGGAGCACGGCGCGGAGGCCAATTTTTACCTCGTCAACCTCTCCGAGCTGGAAAAGGGACAGGTCAGCCGCAATTGGGGCGCGGACAAGACGGAGGGCGAGGTGGCCCCCCAGTTCCTCCTGGAGGAACTCTACCGCACCTGCGTCTTCGTGGCCGGTCGCGTTCCCCTGTGGACCATCTGGCCCCTGGAGGGTTCCCAGGAAGATTACCTGAAGCTGGCGCGACAAATCGCCCCCCTCGAGTGGCGGGACGCGCCTCCCCGCTTCGTCAACATGGGTTTTCCGGAAAAGCCCAATCCCCAGGAATTTTTGGCCGCCTCCATGTGGCTCGCCTATAAGTCCGAGTCCGCCCCTTTTAAGGGAATCCTCAAGATTGTCCCGATCCTCGAGGCCCTGGAGGAAAATTTCGCGGCGCCCTTGCTCTGCGACATCGTCAAACGCGAAATAATCCGCAATCCCGACCCCAACTCCGCGGTGGACCCTTACATTATCACCGTGGAAAGCGTCATTAAGTTCGCGGAGAAAAAATTTACCCCCGACAACCTCAATTTGCTGCGGGAATCGTCCATTCTGAAGGTCCTGGGACTCACGGGCAAGAGCCCCGCCGCCGCCCCCGCGGACGATCCCGCCAAAAAAAGGGTCATCGACCGCTGGATCTCGGAATGGAACTGGCCCCGGGAGAAGCTGGACCGCCTTCTCGACTACGACAACTGGTCCGACCGCGAGCGCCTCGACCAAGGCAACGCCCTCTTGGTTCTCCTTTTTAGCGTCTACATCGCCATCTCCAACCGCCTCATCACCCTCTTCCCGGACCAAGTAAACGCCCAAGACGCGGAGCTCGCCCCCTTCGCGGCCCGCATCCTGGGGAGACAAAAGGGCCTTGAGGCCACGGTGGACCTCTTGCCCTCGCAGTTTCACCGGGCGAGCCTCTCCAAGGGGCTGGCTTTGGACTACGACCGCCAGAGCCAACTCTGGTCCGTCTACAATTACGCCTGGGAACCCCCGGCCGACCTCCCGAGCGCCACTCTCCCCCAAGAAGCCTGGAAAACCGAAAAAAACCGCGTCTACGAGGCCAAAAGAGCCGTCAAAGCCGCCGCCTGGCTCGCCCGCAACCAGCTCCTCGGCCACGGTTTTAACGTCTCCGTCCCGGAAAACTCCGACAGCTTAGTGACGGACGACTACTTTAACTGCTTTCTTTACGTCCTCAACAGCGCTCTGCCTCCGCTTTCCTTCAGCGAGCTCAACCCGGACACCCTCTGGCAGGCGGCCGCCCAAGGAACCGTGCTCTTGGCCTTCAATTTCGAGATCCCGCGGGAGACCTCCAAGATCCTCACCCTGGACGCCGTCTTTCGGACCGGCTGGGGCGAGATGCGCCACGTCTGGACCGACGCGAGCGACTTGCGGGTGGAGGCCGACAAATACCTCCTTTTAAGTTCTTTCCTCTTGGAATCCTGCGGCGTTTTCGACCCCCAGAAGCTCCGCCTGGGCGATCCCAACCCCTCCAACCACCTGCGCCGGGCCTTTCTAAACCTCAAATCCGCCTTCGCCGCCTCCCTCTACAAATCCCCCAACGCCAACCGCGGCGAATCCCGCGCCTTGATCGATCTCTAAAGCGCCCCTCCTCCCCCGCGAGCGAAGCCTCCGGGCTATCCCAAGGGCCTTTTCCCCCTCTCTTCGCGACGCGGAAAAGCGCGCGCCCGTTCCCCTCCGCCAGGCGAACGAGGCGCCCCCCAGCGACTCGCGGCCGTCCTCAAACGCCATGGCTCCCTCAAGCCTCCCGCGAGCCTCCTCGAAGACCCTTCAAGCCCTCCCCAACCCCCTTCAAGCCACCTCGACGCCTTCTTCAAGCCCTCCCCAGTCCCCTCGAAGCCACCCCTAAGACTCTCCCAAGCCTCCCCACGACTCTCGCGGGGCGCCGCGCGAACTCCCCCTGGCTCCGCCATCGCTCCCCAACGCTCCCCAGTGATAAAGCGCAAGGAGAGGCCCGGAGACCCGCCGCGGGCGCGACAAGCCTTAATCCCCGCGCCTTGGAGGCTCTCGCGCCCGCCTTCGCGCCCCGCCCTGAAGCCCTAAGGCGCTCCCTCGCGCTAAAACGCCAAACGACGGACCGCCACTTTTTTTAAGGTTCCTTCATATTTTTTTAACTGTCCGCGATTTTTCTTTCATTCCCCAAAACTTAACTTTTACGCCGCTTTTGAGTTTTTCGCGCCGGCGCGACCGGTCGGCGGGGGCTTTTTTCCGCGGACGAGGACTTTTTTTTTCCTGACTTTTTTTGTTATATTCACTCCGTTTTCAATAAATATCTCGCGATCTTTTAGCTCTCCCACGCCGTTGGGCGCGGCTTCGCCTTTTTTCCCAATTTCTCCTAGCTATTTTTTTTAATTTTCTTCTTTTTTTTTCTTTTTCCCTTTTCCCGCGCCACGATCCCACGCGAGCCTCAGCGCCGTCGCCCGCGCGCCTTAATTTTACGTTTTTCTTTTCTGCCGGAAAAACCCTTAGGAACGTTTTTTAACGCTCTTTTAATTTTTTATATCGCGCTTTTAGCGGATATTTCGCCCCAAGGGGCTTGCCCCGCTTGAGCGCCGCCTTTTACCATTCCGAAAAGCGCGAATAATTATTCCGCGCTCCCCTTTCTTGAGCCAGATTCCTTTTTTGTATTTCTCCTTTTCCCTTAAAGTTTTAACAAAAACGCCCTTTTCGCTCCTTTTTCCGCTGGCTCCACAAAACTTGAGGATGGCGGGTCCCCATTTTTTCATCCTTATTTCCCTTTTTTTCCTTACCCTTTCCCCAAAATTCCCTAATCCCTAACCCTTTTTCCCAATCCCTCTTCCTAATCCTTTTTCCCAATCCCTTTTCTTAATCCCCTTTCTTAACGCGTTTTCCTAATTCATTTTCCCAATCCCTTTTCTTAATCCCTTTTCCCAATCCATTTTCTTAATCCCTTTTCTTAACCCATTTTCCCAATCCTTATTCCCTTTTTTCCGCTCCCGTCGTTTTCCGCCATACGCTTCCTCATTTTCCGCGATTCCTTCTTTTCTTTCTTCTCCGCGTTTCCTTCTTTCCTTTCTTTTTCTCATTTTCTTTCTTTTTTTTCTTTTTTTCTTTTTTCTTCTTAGTCTTCCGTTTCCGTTTCCGTTTCACGCCAACCAGCCGTTTCCCCCCGCCCTCAATTCCCGCGGTCTTTTTTCTTTAATCCCTCCTTTATTTTCCGCCTCCGCCTTTACAGCTTCGCCTTCCGGCCTCAAAATCCCATTTTGCTTTTCCCTTTAAGGTAATTTTGATGAGAGTGCAAAAAGTCCCGGAAATTAAATTCGGTCAGCCGCTAATGCTAAATGAGGACAATTAATTAGACAAATAGCTATATGCGGTATTGTTTTGCGTCCGTTTGCTGCTCTTAAAGATTTTCGCGCTTTCATCAATTTTAGCTTTTTTGGCTTAATTTCCCTTATTTTAGGTTTTTCCCCGTTTTAACCTTATTCGCGCTTGGGCGAAGGCTTCCTTCCACGCGCCACGCCAAGGCCAAATCCCCTGGCCTCGCGCCCGATCCCCTGGCCACCGCCTCCCCCAACCGCGCTTTCTAAGGCCAAGACGGTTAAAATTAGGATTGGAAACCCCAAGCCCATCTTCTTGGGCGGGCCACTTTCCCCTAATTCTCCCAGTTTCATAAGGATTCTTCTATGCGTCTCATTGTCTCTGGCTCCTTAGCCTTCGATCGCCTGGCTGAATATCCCGGCGTTTTCAGCGATTCTATACTTCCGGAAAAACTGAATATCATCAACGTCTGCTTTTTGGTTGACAAGGTGGAAAGAATCCACGGGGGAACCGCTGGAAATATCGCCTATAACCTCATCCTTTTGGGCGAAAAGCCCCTTTTAATCAGCTCCATCGGGGACGACGACGACGGGCGGGCTTACCTCAAGCGCCTGCGCTCCTGGAACCTCTCCCTGGAGGCTATCCACAAAGTCAACGACCACCCCACGGCGGGGGCCTACATCGCCACGGACAAGCTCAACAACCAGCTCATCTTCTTCCACCCCGGGGCCATGGTTTCCCCGACGACCTACGACGTCACCAAGCTCTCCGGAAGCCCCTCCGACTATCTGGCCATCGTTTCCCCGGGCTGCGTGGGGGACATGAAAACCCTCTCCAGGGTCTACCGCGAGCGGAACCTGAGCTATATCTTCGATCCGGGCCAACAGACCCCTCTCTTTTCCGGGATGGAGCTTTTGGACATGCTCCAAGGCGCCCGCGCGCTCATCACCAACGAGTACGAACTCGAGCTTTTTCTCCAGAAAACCAAACTCGGCGTAAACGATCTTTTTAGCTATACCCAGACGATCGTGACCACCTTGGGCGCCCGGGGCTGCGAGCTGCGGACCGCCAACACCCTCGCCGAAATCCCCGCCGCTCCCGTCGCGAAGGTCGTCAACCCCACGGGGGCGGGCGACGCTTTCCGCGCGGGTCTTTTAAAAGGCCTCTGCCTGGGCATGGACACGCTCTCCGCCTGTCGGCTGGGGGCGGTGGTTTCCGCTTACTGCGTGGAAGCCCCCGGCACCCAAGAGCACATCTTCTCCCTTGAAGAGCTAAATCGCCGCTTTTTTACGCTCTTCAACGAGACCCTCCACTTCTAAGGACGCTTGGACGCCGCAAGCTCGGGAGCCCCGCCCCCGGCGGCGGATGGCGCGCCGCGCCCCCCTGAGGCCGAAAGCTCTTAACCCTTCGCGCCCATGGGCTCCCCATGGCCTTGGGAAGCGCCCCAGCGCGGGCGGCGCCCCCTTTGGGGGGAGCGTAAAAACGCGTCTCCCCGCCAATCCCCGCGCCACCCGCGCGCTTTGAGCGCCAGGCGAGCCCCACGCGCTTTCCCTCCCGCGCCCATTTCCCTCCCGCGCCCCCTTTCCCGCCCGAGCCCCTTTCCCGCCCGAGCCCCTTTCCCGCCCGAGCCCCTTTTCCGCCCGAGCCCCTTTTCCGCCCTAAGGGCGGGAGAGGAGCGCCCTTGGGCGGCGCGTCTCCCGGATAGCGGCGCGTCTCCCGGCAAGGGGCGCGCTCCAAAGAGGGCGCTTGGGGGACGGGGCTCGCGGAGACGCGCTAACGCGCCCCGCGCCCCCTCTTTAGAAAATCGCGACTTTAGGCTATTTTATATGATCGGGGACGAACCCATTTGGCCCGGCGCGAGACGCGTCGCGGACGGGCGCCCATCGCCCCCGTCCCCGTCCCCTTCTTCTTAAGGGAAAACGCCTTAGGCTCGCCCTTTTCCCTCTCCCGCTTTCCCGGCGGGCTTTGGACGGTTTTTCTTTTTTTCTTGGGCTTTTCTCCCACTGAGTTTACGCTGTCTTTGGTGGCGGCGACACTTGGGGGAGGCGCCTTTTTTTAAAGCGCGTTTTTTTCCTCGCGCGGAGAAATATGTCTTTTAAGTACAGAAACGACCACATGAACGGCCCTCTCAAACCGGCCACGGTAATTTTTCTCTACCAAAACTCCGGGTCTTTGGAGAGCCGACCGGAACTGGCCTCTTTTCGGCGCTATTTGGGCCCGCTCCTCAGCAACGGCTCCTTCGGGGGCGATTACCTGGAAACCCTCTCCGTTCTGATCGCCAAAGAAGAGACCTGGCTCGTCCCCATGGGCCTCGGGGATCCCGACGCCATCGACGAGATAAAGCTCATTGACGCCTCCGCCGCGGCGGTCACCCAGCTGGGGCGCGTCGGGGCCAGGGAAGCCTTTATCGCCCTCCCGCCGGTCCCGGGCTATTCCTGGCCGAAAATCTTAGAGCTCATGGTGATCGGCGCGCGCCTCGCCAGCGAAAAACCCAAGAGCTACAAGACCGACCCCTCCGCCCGCGAGCCCTTCAAGACCCGCTCCCTCACCTTTCAGTACCTGGGCTCCAAGGATCCCATCGAAAAGCCCCAGGTGATCTTAAACCGGGCCGACATCCTAGCCCAGGCCCAGCTGGAGGCCCGCCTCT
This sequence comes from Deltaproteobacteria bacterium, assembly GCA_031265205.1. Lineage (GTDB taxonomy): Bacteria > Desulfobacterota > Desulfarculia > Adiutricales > Adiutricaceae > JAISCZ01. Next base: position 12,003 of record JAISCZ010000091.1, on the reverse strand, counting down.
TCGCCGACATGCCCCCCAACGCCCTCTTCCCCGAGTCCTTCGCCGAGGAGGCCAAAAGGGTAGCCCTCAAGCACAAACTGAAAATAACGGTCTGGGAGGAGGACAAGCTCGTCATGGAAGGGGCCGGCGGCGTCGCCGCCGTGGGCCAGGGGAGCGCCCATCCCCCGGCCATCGCCGTCATCGAGTATCCGGGGCGCGTCGTGGGCGCGCCCACCGACACCGTGGCCCTGGTCGGCAAAGGCGTGACCTTTGACAGCGGGGGAATCTGCCTCAAGCCGGCCGAGAACATGGCCGCCATGAAGACCGACATGTCCGGGGCCGCCGCGGTCCTCTTCGCCATGGAGGCCGCGGCGGAAATCCATCTTCCCCAGAAAATAGTCGCGGTCCTCCCCATGGCCGAAAACATGACGGGCAGCAAGGCCTACCGCCCCGGGGACATTATCAAGACCCTCTCGGGGCAGACCGTGGAAATCGTCAACACGGACGCCGAAGGCCGCCTTCTTTTGGCCGACGCCCTAACCCTCGCCCAAAAGTTCAAGCCCAACGTCATAATTGACGTCGCGACCCTCACCGGGGCCTGCGTGGTCGCCTTGGGCGAGCGGATCGCGGGCCTCTTCTGCGACGACGAGCCCCTGCGCGAGGCCCTCTTGAACGCCGGGGCCGAGGTGGGGGAGCGCTACTGGCCCCTCCCGCTCCACGACCCCTACGACCAGAACCTCAAAAGCGATCTGGCCGATATCAAGCAGGCGGGCGGCCGCCCCGCCGGGGCCATCAACGCGGCCCTTTTCCTGCGCCGCTTCGTCAAAATCCCCGTGGCTTGGGCTCACCTGGACATCGCCGGCACCGCCCGCGCGAGCCACAAGACCCCCAGCTGCCCCGAGGGGGCCACGGGCTTCGCGACCCGCACTATCCTCAAATACCTCATTAACGCCAGCGCCAACTCTTAGGAAAGCGCCCCTTCCCCCATGAACGCTCCTCCCCGCGCCGACCTCGGCTTAAGCCGCCCCAACCCCGCGCCAGACGCGGCGGGGGCCTTTTTCGGCGATCCGGCCAACGACCGGGAATACCTCAACCCCGCCTACCGGGGCCTCTACGCGGCCGACCGCCCCGTGACCCTGGGGCCCGGGAACGCCGCCAATCCGCCCAAAGGGACTTTGGCGGATTTAGAGACCATCTACCCCGAGGAGCTCGCGCGGGTCCTCGGGCAAAGGGCCACCCTCATCGACGAAATTGGGGAAATCCGCCGGAAAAGGCGCAAACCCAAAACCCGGGACCGTAACCGCCTGGCCTCCATGGAAGCGGAGCTGGAGACTATCAACAAAAGGCTTTCCGTCCACGACCGGCGCGCGCGCGGGGCCCATATGGAACTCGCCAAACTTAAAGGACCGGGCTGGGTCAACTACCTCCAAAGCCTTTTCGCGCTCCTCTATTTCCTGGAAAAGTGCCAGAACCAAATCCGGGGACTCCTCTCCGTCTTAAGGGATCCCGGCCGCAGCTCAAGGGCCATCCTCAAAAATCTCGCGGCCTCCTTAAGGCGCGAAATCGCCGAGACCGTCCGCCTCTCCTTGGACGTCGCCCCCCCGGAAAACCTTTTGGGCGCGCGCGTCTTCAGCGCGGTCCCCGTCTTTGAGACCGCCCCGCCCCCCTTTCCCGTCAAAAAACTTTTAAGCGAGGCGGACGCTATCGTCAAAGAGCTCAAACGCGCTCGCCTCGTGTGCCTCGACGAGCTCTTACGCGCGGAAAGGCGCCTTAAAGAAAGCGCGCCCCCCGCGCTCTCCCTTCCTCCCGCGGCGAGCGCGCGCCCGCTCGCGCGCCCCGACGACGCCCGCGGCGCCCCTTCCGTTTTCGATTCCACGTCTCTCCCAGTCCCCGCGCCCCGCGAAAGCCCCGACGGCGCGCCCCCGGAAGATACCGGCGCGACGGCGGCGCCCTCAAGCGCGCTCGACTCCAGCGAAGACCCCCTCGCCGCGCCGGGCCAATCCAAGGAACTCCCGCCGCCTTCCCTGGACTGGGCGCCCAGCCCGGCGGTGGCCCCGCTGCCGCCCGGGGAGCCCTCCGAGGCGGACGAGGGCTATTTTTCGCCCCGGAGATCCCCTTTAAGAACCTTGGCCTTCTTTACGGCGGGGCTGGCGCTGGCGCTGCTCCTCGTCTACCTCAAGGTCTTCTTTTTTCCCGGGGCGGCCGACGCGCGCCTCGTCATTTTTAATGGCTTAGGGACAAGGGTCAAAGTCACGGTCAACGAGATGACCGTCGACTTGGGATCCGGCCAGGGGGTGGAGCGCGCGCTCCCCCGGGGCGTCGAGGCCAATATCCGCGCCTTCAACGCCAAAGGCCGCCTCATCGAGGAGATGAGCGTCACCCCGCCCTTGGAAAACGAGCTGACCATCGTCTACAGCGTGGCCGGGGCCGCCGTCTTCCTTGAATGGGAGGCGCGCTACGGGGAGACGCTCACCGAGTCGCGGGAAAAAGTCATCGGCGTCCCCAGGCTCTTTACCAGCGCCGCCGATTTTATTCTCTCCTCGCCGCCCCCCACCCTCAAAATCAAAGGGGAGGCGGAAGTCAAAATCAGCCTCAATCCCCTTTTCGGGGCGCACCCGGATCTGTCGCTGAGCCTCTTGAGCCCCTCCGATCGCCTGGAACTGGCCGCGACCCATGGCCGCTGGGACGCTCCCAGCGATCTGTACCTCCCTTTATGGCTCCGGGCCTTGGTGGACTATAACCCCGAGCGCGCCCAAACCATCTTGGAGGAAAGGCTCGCGGATTTTCCGGAAGACCCGTGGGCCATCCGGGAACTCTTATCGCTTTCCTCGCCGGCCAAGGTCAACGCCCTCTGTAATTATATCGAGGAAAAAGCCGCCCAGGCCTCCCCCACCGCCAACCAGGAATACCTCGCCGCCCGCTGCGTCGCGGAAGAAGTCCCGCGCCGCGCGCGTTACCTGAGCCTTTTGGAGACCTATCCCGAGCATCCACTCCTCAACCGCTCCGTGGGCTTCGCCTTCTACGCCCAGGGGGAACTGGCCCAGGCCCACCATCATCTGTGGAAGGCCTTTACCCTGGATCCCCGCTCCATGCTGACGGACTTGGAGCTGCTCGCGCGGCTCGCCCATTACATGGGCGCCTTTAAAAGCTCGCTCGTGACCGAAATCGGCCCATGGTCCCCTTCGGTGCGCAAACTTTTGACCATGTCTGGGCCTCCCGACTCCAGCGAAAGGGAAGGCACCGCCGAGACGGCCTTCCGTTACCTGGACGAGGGCCTCGTCAACGAGGCCCTCGCCGCCGCGGGGGAAAAGTTCCGCCCCGCGCTGCTCCCCTTCGCCGCCGCCTCCGACGGGGCCTCGGACGCGCTTTTCCAAGAGGTCTTGGCGGCCGATCTGGAAAGCGTCTTAAATTTCAATTCCTCCTGGACTCTCTTGGGACTGTATCTGCGGGCCTCTCTCCCCACGGGGGAAATTGAGGAATTTATCGTGGAAAACAGTTCCAACCCAGAATTTTCCGCCAAAATCTTAGGCTTAGTCAAAAGCCGCGCGCTCCCCGAGCTGGAAAAAGAGATTTTGGGCCTTTCGCCGCGCGCGCTGGGCGAAATAGCCCTGGCCGTGTTTTTGACGAGCCCAAACGCGGAAACGCCCGAAAGTTTTCGCGCCCGGGCCAAAGGTCTCCTCTTTATGGGCGAAAGGCCCTTTCTGCGTTAAATCGCGCCTATTACGCGGCTTCTCGCGACCGCGCGCCGAGTCCCTCTTTTAGCCCTTCCCTCTTTTAGCCTTTCCCTCTTTTAGCCTTTCCTTCTTTTAGCCCTTTCTCTTTTTGCCCCTCCCTCTTTTAGCCTTTCCCTCTTTTAGCCTTTCCCTCTTTTAGCCTTTCCTTCTTTTTGCCCTTCCCTCTTTTAGCCTTTCCTTCTTTTTGCCCTTCCCTCTTTTAGCCCTTCCCTCTTTTGGCCCTTTCTCTTTTTGCCCTTCCCTCTTTTGGCCCTTCCCTCTTTTTGCCCTTCGCTTTTGGGGCGCCCTCTTCTTCTCCCGCTTTTTCGCGTCCGGCACGCGCTCTCCCCTCCAGATCCCGCCACGCCACTTCCGCTTCCAGAGCGGCGCGCGCCCGTCTCCCCCCGCCGCGCCTGACCCGTTTAGGCGCGCGCGTCAAGCGAGAAAATATTTATTATTTTCCGCAAAACGCGCGTTTTCACCAAAAATTCGTAAATATTTAAAATAACTTATGCGCGAATGGAATTATTCCCCGCGCCGCTCTCCGCCTCTATATCGTTAACTACCGATTATTATCGCGTATTTTCGCTTTTTCACTTTTCCCTAAAAAGTGGTCGCGCGCGCTCCCCCACGCGCCTCGACGCGACCTATAATTTTTACTATTCTTGAAAATTGAACGTTTTTAAGGTAATTTAAATAATACGCTCATCCTTCCGAGAGGAATCCCCACGAGTTTTAAAATTATGTTTCCGCGCGTCTACATCTTTCTTAATGGCGAATTTACCCCATCCCCGGATCTGCCCAAGACGCCAGGCCCGGAAGATCTGGTCGTATGCACGGATGGTGGCGTGACGCACGCCATCGACTTGGGTTGGAAAACCGATGTCCTCTTGGGGGACTTCGACTCCATCCCTCAGGACCTCTTGGAACGCTTCCGCGAGGACGATTCCATAACCCTTTTGACTTTTCCCCGCGAGAAAGACAAAACGGATTTTGAGTTGGCCCTGGACTACGCCTTGGAGTATCTGGAACCGCAAGGCACTTTAGAGATCCTGGGAGCTTTCGGCCGACGCTGGGACATGACCTTTTCCAATTTCTTTCTGCCGGCGGCTTTTACCCTTCCGTCGTTTGGGCTCAAGAAACCCAAAATAATCTTTCGGGAAGGGCATACCCTGATTTATATCCTCGGCGGCCCGGACACTTTGACGATTCCCTTGACCCGGAGCGACTCCAAGGTTTCCCTCCTGCCATTGACGTCCGTCGTCCAGGGCGTGACCCTCGCGGGCGATTTCAAATACCCCCTCAAAGACGGAACCTTGCGTTTTGGGCTCACTTTGGGGTTAAGTAACGAGCTTTACGAAAGAGGCGGCTCCATCTCCTTTCAGCGCGGCTCTCTTTCCATTTTTATTGAGCCCCTCAAGGCCACGTATTAAGCTTTCAGCGCTTATTCGCGCGGAACGCGTCTCGCGGCGCGCGCGATTATCCGGCGCCCGAGGCCGTTTCTCCAACGCCCCTTTCATTTTGCCGCGCGTTCTTTTCTCCCAACGGGGAAAGACGAAGCTCCCTTTGTTATTGGAAAGACCGCGCCGCGCCAGAGCGACGACGCCTTGGCCATTTTCTCTTGAAGCCCCTCCCCCAAGGCGCCCCGCCTTTCTTTCCCCCAACGGCGCCGCGATTGGCTCTCTTTTAAGCGTTTAGGGGTTTAAGCGCCAGTCGCCTCGCGCCCACGTTCCCAAAACTCGCGCGCGAGATGGGAGCGTCTAAATTACGCCCGGGAGCGCGACTCTTCCTTTCCCCTTTTTCTTATTTCCTCCCCTTTTCCTTATTTCCTCCCCTTTTCCCCTCCTCCCTTTTTCCCCGCCTCCTCTTTTTTCATCTTTCCCCGCGGAACTCTTTCGCCGCCTTTCGGCCAAACGAAAAGGACCCGCGAGGCCTTGCCGCGCGCGAACCCCCGCCGCGCCAAGCTCCAAGCGGGCCGCTCCCTTTGGGGGCCGCGCGGGCTCCTCCCGGAGCGCCGGGCGGCAAGAAAAAATAAACAAGGCATTTTTCGCCAAAATTCTATATTCTGGCTGAAGCGCGCGCGGCGATCCGAGACTTTGGGCCTCTTTAACGCCGTCTCCGCTTAAGGATCCTTTTCCCAAAAGCCTCCTCTGGCCAAGCGCGCGAGGCCACGGCGCGGAAAAGAGGGACGCGCTTTCTCCCAACGGAAAAGCCTCCCCCCCAAGGCTTTTCCGCCCCTCCCCCGACTCGCGCGCGAAGAGGGCCTGTCTCGCCCCCTTGGAGCCCTCCGCCGCGCCCTCCAAGGGGCTTGAACATGAGTTCGGCTTCCCGGAAGCTTCCCGGAGGGCCCACGCGCGCCTCCTCCCCAACGGAAAGACGCGGCGGGCGCGCGGGGCGCCGCGCGGGCGGCGCGTGGGCGGCGCGTGGCGCCCCCCCAAAGAAAATTTTTTGTCTCGCCAAATAAATTTTGCCGTTCCGCCAAAAAATCCCACCGCTTTGGGGAAAGAGCGGCGCGCGGAGAGGCGATTCCCGCTCCCCCTCGGGGTCTTTTCCGCGAGGCGCCGAGGCCTTCTGGGAACGCGTCGGGTTTTCCGTCCCGAATCGCGCTTTGGGGACCTTCTTAGGTTTCTTGGGCTTCCGGGGCCTTCCTGGCCCTCCCTAGCCTCCTCGCTCTTCTTGTCCTTCCAGGGCCTTCCTCGCCTTCCAAGGCTCTTTGGCCTCCTTGGCTTTCTTTGGCTCCTCGAGGGCTTTCGCGGCCGCGGCGGCTTCCCCCAAGCCTTGGGGGCGACCGGGGCCGTAACCGCGTGAAAATTTAACGCATGGCTCACCAACCGCCCCCCATTCCCCCCTCTTCCCCCCGGACGCGCGCGGACGCGAGCGACTCCCCCGCGCCGGAGCCATGTCCCGAGGCCGCCCCTTACCCGAGCCAAGCCCTCGGCCGGGGCCTTTTGTATTTCGCGGGGGAGACGACCTCGGTTTTGGACGAGTCCTGGAAGCTTATCGCGCGCGGGATCTTTCCGGAGTTTTCCTCCCTGCTCGCGAAATCCCAGACCCAAGGCCGCGGTCGGATGGGGAGAGTCTGGCTCTCCCCCCCGGGGAACGTCTACGCCTCCCTGCGCCTTCCCTTAAGCCCCCCCTTCAACGGAACCTTAGCCTCCATCAGTTTCGCGCTGCTCATGGCCTTAAGCCTCCGGGAAATGACGGGGCTCCCGCTTGAGATCAAATGGCCCAATGACCTTATTTACCTCCGGCGGAAAGTCGGAGGCCTCCTTCTGGAAAACCGCGGGAGCGCCTTAGTAGCCGGGGTGGGCCTCAACCTTAAAATTCCCTCCCCGGCGCCCGCTCGGCTTCCGGGGGCGCCTCCCCCGGGCTCGCTCCCCTGGCCGCCGGAAGGCCCGGCGGGCGGCCCCGAAGGGCTTTGGCGAAGCCTTTTAATCGATCTCCCCCTTCGCTATAATAGCTGGTCCGGGATGGACCCAACGTCCCTGGAAGGCCTCATTTTGACGGAAGCGGAAAGACTGCTCCACGGCTTAGGGGACACCTGCGAGATCCTCGAAAGCGCCCCGATGTCTCTTTCCCCGACGCGTCCCCCCCTGCGGGGGACCCTGGAAGGCCTGGACCCCTCTGGCGCCTTAAGGCTCAAAACCCCCCAAGGAGTCAAGGCCGTCTGGTCGGGCGCGCTGACTTTTCCTTTCGCTCCCCCTCCACAGGATCCCTAAGACAAGCATGACCGATTTCAACCAGATTCTTTCCGCGGTGAAGGGGCAGCCTATTTTGGTCGCCAACCGCGGCATTCCCGCGCGGCGCATCTGCCGCGCCATCCGCGACCGTTTTGAGGCCGTGGCCGTCATGACCGCCACGGAAATCGACAAAACGGCGCCCGCCGCGGCCTCGGCCCAAGAGCTCTTGCTCCTCGGGGAAGACCCCCAGGCTTATTTGGATCTGGACTTAATCATCCACCTGGCCAAGCGCCGGGGGATCAAGGCGATCCACCCGGGCTGGGGCTTCGCCTCGGAAGACGAGCGCTTCCCGCGTTTGTGCGAGGAGGCGGGGATCATCTTTATCGGCTCCACCGCCGAGTCCATGAAACTTTTGGGCAACAAGGTTGAAGTCAGGAGAATCGCCCACGGCCTGGGAATCCCCGTGGTCCCCGGCTCCGAGGGGGCCGTGGACATTCCGCTGGCCCGGGAGGCTATCCGCGCCCTAGGGCTCCCCGTCATGCTCAAGGCCGAAGGCGGCGGGGGCGGGCGGGGCATTATCCCCATCCACGATTTCCAGGAGCTGGAAAAGGCCTTTCTGCGGGCCTCGACCCAGGCCCAGGCCTCCTTTCGCAACCCCAGGCTCTACGTCGAAAAGCTTTTGGAGAACGTGCGGCACATCGAGATCCAGGTGGTCGCCGACAAGCTCGGGAACGTCTTCGCTTTCGACGAAAGGGACTGTTCCATCCAGCGGAACAACCAAAAGCTCATCGAGATTACCCCCTCCCCCTGGCCGGGGATTACCCCGCGGCTGCGGAAGCTCCTGAAGGAGTACAGCCTGGCCTTGGTCAAAAAAGTGGGCTACAGCTCCCTGTGCACCGTGGAGTTTCTGGTGACCCCCCAGGGCGAGCCCTTTATGATCGAGGTCAACACCCGCCTCCAGGTGGAGCACGGCATCACCGAGGTGCGCCACGGCATCGACTTGGTGGAAGAGCAAATCGCCATCGCCTTCGGCGGCAAGCTGCGCCTCCCCGACCCGGCCGAGCAGATCCTCCTCCAGGCCATGCAGGTGCGCATCAACCTGGAAGACCCCCAGGAAGACTTTACCCCCAATAGCGGCCTCATCTCCCGCTACGTCTCCCCCGGCGGCCCGGGGATCCGCCTGGACTCCAATCTCTCCGCGGGCTACGACTTTCCGTCGAACTACGATTCCGCCGGGGCCCTTTTAATCGCCTACGGCCAGGACTGGCCCAAAATCCTGGGAGTCATGGACCGGGCCCTCAGGGAGTACACCATCGGGGGCCTCAAGACCACCATCCCCTTTTTCCGCAAGCTTTTAAATAACCCCGCCTTCCGCAAAGCGGACTTTGACACGGGCTTCATCGACCAGAATCCCTCCCTTCTGGAGTACGGCGAGGACGCGCCCGAGGCCGAGCGCTTAGGCCGCCTCGCCGCCGAAATCACCGCCCACGGCTACAATCCCTTCGCCCAGCTGGGGCGCTACCGCTCCTTTGACAGCCCGCGGCTGGAAAAGTTCGTGCCGGTGCTCCCGCGCCTTTCCCCGGAAATCAAAAAGCGCGAAAACCCCTATCCCCGTGGAGACCGGGCCGCCCTTTTGGACTTTATCCGGGACTCGGGGGAAATCCATTTTACCGACACCACCTGCCGGGACATGACCCAGTCCAACAGCGGGAACCGTTTCCGCCTGGCGGAGGACGCTTTGGTGGGTCCCTATTTGGACGAGGCGGGGCTCTTTTCCCTGGAGACCGGGGGCGGGGCCCACTTCCACGTGGCCATGCTGGCCAACATGACCTACCCCTTTTCCGAGGCCAAGGAGTGGAACGACTTCGCCCCCAAGACCCACAAGCAGATCTTGGTGCGCTCCACCAACATTTTGGGTTACAAGCCCCAACCCGCCTCCCTGATGCGCCTCACCGGGGAGACCATCTGCCGCTATTTCTCGGTTGTCCGCTGCTTTGACTTTTTAAACCACGCCCCCAACATGGCGCCTTTGGCCGAAGTCGTCTTAAGCGACCGCTCCGTCCTCTTTGAGCCGGCCATCAGCCTCAGTTACGGCCACGGCTTCGACGTCGCGCATTACCTGGGCGTCGCCTCGTCCCTCCTGGAGACCTGCGCCAAGGCGGCGGGCGTGTCGCTCGCCAAAATTTCCAAAATAATCTGCCTCGGGCTCAAAGACATGGCCGGGGTCTGCCCGCCGCGCTTCATGCGGGCCTTGGTCACCGCCCTCCGCCAAGCCTGGCCGGACTTAACGCTCCACTATCACCGCCACTACACCGATGGACTCTTTGTCCCCAGCGTGGGGGCCGCGGCCCAGGCCGGCTGCCATATCGTCGACGCGGCCTTGGGGGCCTCGGTCCGCAGCTACGGCCAGGGCGACATCCTCGCCACCGCCGCCTATATCGAGGAGGAACTGGGCCTCCCCGTCCGCCTCAACCGGGACGCCATTCGGACGGCCAACTTCGTCCTCAAACAGATCATGCCCTGGTACGACCGTTACGCGCCCACCTTTTTCCGCGGCGTCGACCACGACGCGGTCGAGCACGGCATGCCCGGCGGGGCCACCTCCTCTTCCCAGGAGGGCGCCATGAAACAGGGCTATATCCAGTTTCTGCCGCACATGCTCACTTTCTTGGCGGGAGCGCGCAAAATCGTCCGCTACCACGACGTGACCCCCGGCTCCCAGATCACCTGGAACACCGCCTTTCTGGCGGTCAGCTCCGCCTTCCAGCGGGGCGGCCCCGCGGAGGTCTCCCATCTCCTTTCCGTGCTCGAGGCCGTGGTCAATCCCGACGGCCCCGGCGTGGACAGGTCCCTGGCCCAGGAAAGGCTGCTCATTTACCGAGACTCCAACGACGCCTTCCGCGATCTCCTCTTGGGTCGCTTCGGGCCCCTGCCCTTGGGCTTTCCCGAGGATTGGGTCTACGAAAGCGCCTTTGGCCCCGAAAGACACAAGGAGGCCATCGCCTCCCGGGTCGCGGAAAGCCCCCTCAAATACCTCGAAGAGCCTAACCTGGAAATCGAGCGGCGGGACTTGCGGGAATACCTGCGCCGCGAACCCACGGACGAAGAGTTCGTGATGTACCTCAACCAGCCCGCGGACGCCTTAAAGACCTTCCGCTTCCGCCAAAGCTACGGCAACCCCAACGCCCTCCCCTTGGACGCGTGGTTTGAGGGCCTTAGACCCAACGCCCCCATTGAGTTCGCCGACAGCCAAGGGAAACCCCATCAGATCACCGTCTTAAACATCCAAAAGAAAGACGAGATGGGCCAGGTCCAGGTCCGCTATTTCCTGGACAGCGAGATCATGAGCCACGTGGCGCAGGTCGGCGGCGCGCCGCCTCCCGGGCTCCGCGGCCGCGGGTCCGACGACTCCCTCGCCCAAAAGGGCAATCCTTACCACGTGCCCGCCCCCATGAACGGCGACTTGTGGGTCATCTACGTAAAGGAGGGGGACGTGGTCCACGAGGGCCAGGAACTCTTTAACCTTTCTATCATGAAACAGGAAAAGGCCGTCCGCTCCAAGGTGGAGGGCTTGGTCCGGAAGATTCACAAAACGGCGGACTTCCAGAACACCAAACAGATGGTGCCCGTCATGGCGGGAGAGCTCATCGTCGAGTTAGGCCCCGTGCCCCCGGCCTGCCCGCGCTGCAACCAGTACCTCCCCACCCAGCCCAAGATTATCTACTGCCCCTTCTGCGGGGAGGATATCGAAAGCTCCCAGGTCTGGGATATCGCCGAAAACCAGGAGATCGGGGAAACGGGCGCCCTTTCGCCGCATTAACGGGAGACCCGCGGCCAAATCCTTGGCCGCGGCGACCGGCCCGCGCGCCTTTGGCCTTCGCGCTCTCGCCGCGCGGGCCTTCCGGAGACCCGTCCCGCGACTAAGCCGCCGCGCGCCTCTCCCCCAGTGGCGCGGGAAGCGCGCTCTCCGCGCCGTTATGAGGCGCCGCGACGCGCCTCTCAAGAAGAGCGCCGGAACGCGTAAGGTGGCCTCCGGGGACGCCTTGGTGGACGTGGCCCGCCGCTACGGGGTCTCCGCCTCCGCTATCGTGACCTTCAACCGCCTCCCCAACGCCAACAAAATTAAGCCGGGCCAGACCCTCCAGATTCGCGGCCCCAAGCGAAAAGCCGCCGTTTCCCCCAAGAAGAAGGCCTCCGTGGCCTCCAAGAAAAAAAGCGCCGCGCGCGAGGCCCCCCGCCAAGAGGGCCAAAGCGCCCACGACGAGAAAGAAGTCGTAGAGGCGCCTCGCCACTCTTTGAATTAGGGCGCCCCGTGGGCTCCCCCTCGCGACCCAGCTCCGTCGGGGTCGCGACGGCGTTAGCTTTCGGCTCTCCCCCCGCGCGCTTACGCGCCCTCAGGAAGGGCCCGCCCCGAACTGGTTTAAGGGCGCGGCTTGAGGCCCTTTTCCGCCTCCTTTCCCACCTTAATTCTTGACTCGCGCGCGCGAACGGCTGGGGTTAACGCGCTTTTTAGCGCGGGCTACGCCCTTTCCGGCGCGAGCTTGGGCGAAAAGCGCCCCAAGACGAATCCTCCAAGCGGGCGCTCGCCGCCATAGGCTGCCCTTAAGCGCGCCACTCCTCCTTGAGGGGCT
>JAISCZ010000031.1 GCA_031265205.1 Deltaproteobacteria bacterium | reverse complement strand
GCGAGCCCCGTCACGGAATTGAGGCCCTCCACCCGCGCGAGGGCCTCGGCGAGGCTCTCGAAGGGCGCCCCCTCCGGCGCCGGCGCCGGCGCGGCCGCCGCGGCGCGGCGCTCCCGGGGGACGTGGCGCTCCAGGAGGGCGGCGAGTTTGGCAAGCTCGATGGGCTTGGCGAGAAAATCGTCAAAGCCGCTCGCGAGAAACATTTCCCGGGTCCCGGCGACGGCGTTGGCGGTCAGGGCCGCGATGGGCAGGCGCGCGCGATCCCCCCAGCGCGCGGCGCGGATGGCGGCGACGGTCTCCACGCCGTAGCGTCTTCAGGCTCGCGCCGGCGCTCGCCGTCTACGCGCCCGTTCGCGCGCCTTCGCCCGGCGCCTCGACCTTCCCCAGATAAGAGAGCGCTTTCCAACCATCTGTCCGCCAGGGCCGCCGCCTCGTCTGGGCGCGGCGATCATAAGAGGTCATTTATAACGAATACGCGACAAAAATTTGAATCAGAATAAATGGGCGATCTGGCCTTAACCGCCTCGCGGCGAAAACGGGATTGGGGCGGCGCCCGAAGGGAAGCGAGTTTGTCTGGGCGGCGCTTCTACCGCGATAGGGCTGAAACTGTCCAGTATTTCCGGCGTGTCAAGGGGTTATCAGGTCAGGAGTTTCTCGATATCAGCCAAAAAGGGGACATCTATGTTCATGAGTTCTTTCGGCTCAATTTTCTGGAGTCCACCTCCGTATACGCGTCCTTCGTCGTCAAGGCTGTCAGACGTGAGCGCGTTAAGCATGAGCCAAACTTTCCGTTTCAAATATGGAAAACGGGAAAAATAGATTGAAAGCGTTCTTCTGGGATAGAGAGCGTAATACGAATTTGTAACTACGGCTTTGGAATGGTTTAAAATAAAACGGAAGGCGTTGTTGTTTTTGCTGTCCGTTTTTCTTCCCATATAAGTAAAAACTAGCTCCGCCGAATCGCGATACTCCTGGATATACCAGCATTTTCTATTTTTACAGATATAACCGTTCGCTATGGTATTTTTTCCGCTTTCAAGGTAGTCGAAAAGTTTCGGAAAATCGCTTCTAATTTCACGCTCGCTTAATCGGCAGTCGAGGAGGAAAAGTTGTTTTGCCAAGATAGGGTATCCGTCCGTATCAGATAGAATTTCAGTTTCCCTGAGATATCTTGGGCTTGGCAGGATAGGGCGGAAGAACCGCGCGGGAAGTCCAAGTTCGGATATCTTTGATTTTTCCATAATGAAATAATCATTTCCTCCCGTGACTAAACCGCGTTTAACTTCGAAGAAGTCATCAAGCTTCGGAACATCCTGAAACGCGTTCCGTCGCTGTTTGTTTGGGAAACGCGTCCATTTCTGTTCATTGCATAGACACTCTATCTCGATATCCTTACAGTTCTTTGGGTTTTCCAGCGTCCCTCCAAAGGAAATAGCGACCGCGTTATTTTCCGGAATTTTATTTTTGAACCATAGGATGGCTGATGATACTAGCGCGTCCCCGAATTGAACGTCTTTCGGATCGAATCTGTGGATTCGTAACAGTTCAACGCGTGACAAGAGGAATGATTTTACCTCCTTTCCGTAATTCACGTCCATGAACTCGCTGGGAACGAGCCAACCGGCAAGCCCGCCTTTCTCCATCCATTCGACCGATTGCAAAAGGAAATGACAGTACAACCCGGAAAGACCTGACAGTCTTACGCCGGAAACGATTTCGGTCCTATCCTGAATCCTTGTCTTTTCCGCGCTTTCTATCAGGTGGTGGCGGACGTAAGGGGGATTGCATACGATAAGGTTAAATTTATGATCAGGCGCGCGTTTTGTGAAATCGGCATTTACTATTTTGACGTTATGTCCATCCCATAACATATTTGCGGCATGGGCGATCATGGGATCGATCTCAATTCCCTCTGCCGCTATTATGTTAGTTGGAGATGTCTTACGTAAAATAGCTGAATAAAAAGCTCCGGTTCCGAAAGCGGGATCAAAAAAGCTGATTCCATCAGATATATCTCCGTGGTTCAGTCCGAACGCGATAATATCTTCGGCTAACATAGAAGGCGTGGAGAACTGACCCAGACGGCGCCGTTCCTCAACATTTTTTTTCGAATCAAGCAATTCTTGCAATGCTAGCCGTTCGCGTTCAATCGCGGAGTCTATAGACCGAACAGCGCCAGCTCGTCTATCCTGTGTTCCCATACCCAATCTATACCTTCCGCGGCCTCATAACCAAGATACCCGGAATCGAAATACCCACAAAGAAATAAACCATATCGGATATTTTTGCCGTAAGCGTATTTTAGTTGTGTCATTTTGTGAGCTTCTTCTTTACGACGTTTGTTTACATTGGTGAAATCTCCGGCGGACTTGGCTTCTATTAGAACAGGAATGTCGCCTTTTTCCGCATCGAATGGCATGATGATAACATCTATGGATATATTGATTTTCTTTTTATTTCTTTTGTTTGAAATAGATACGGGCAAGTTACTTCTGAATGAGTACGAACCTGGAGCCATTTCGTTAAACTGTACTCCTTCCGCCAAGGCGTATTTTTTAGATTGTAGCCATGATCCAATTGAGTTAAGTTGGCGTTTCTCTTGCGCGTTGCGAATTATAGGGTCTGAGATATGGTTGCATAACCTATCCGCAACTACTGTAGCGGCTCTTGCTATATCAATATCCTTCGCTGAAAACGAATCATTGAGCCAAATAAAAATATCTTGATCTCTCATTTTATCAATGATGTTACAGATTCGTAGTAAATTACTCTCAATAATATCTTCAGAAGTTCTGGTAGGTATTCTCGGGTTCGAAATGTCTTCCATGCTTGCGATAAAACTTTTAGGGACGTTTGCCAGTCCAGATAATCTGTCTCGAGCTATCGGTGGACAAGTGGACATCCTAAGTATTGATAAGACTTCGGGATGGTTTCTCAGAAGTTCCGGTGATACTTCCCTGAGATTTGAGCTAGCAACCAACGTTTGTTCGACGCGAATGGCAGTGCTTAGTCTAGTTTCGCGGTATGCCTTTGGCGCAAAACCCATGAACCACTTATTGTAAAAATCAACGGATTGAATAATCCGCTTTTCCATCTATCCGGATGGTCCATGTTAATTCCCATAAGCTTCCACCCTTATCTGAATGATTTTTATCAAAATCCAGGACAAAATCATTTATTATCAGAAAATGCTTGCCATGTCAACAAAGGACAGGTTCGCGGGTCAGGGTAGGTTCAGAAGGTCAGGGGACTACGCCTGCCATGAAAGGCGTACTCACACCTCCAGGATTTCTTCCCGCTGGGCGCGAGTAAATGAACAACCATCCCCTGTCATGAAGTTTCCGGGGCTTCTCGGTTGGCTTGAGGTTCTTGATTTCCACGTCTTTAGTCTCGTTCTGGCACCGCCTCCCGCTTGGCCGTTAATATCGTAAAAATACCGTATAACCTCCCGGCTGTCAACGGTATTAGGAGGACTGGGTGTCGCAATGTCGCAATAGGACTTTGAAAAATCCTTGCGTCATTGTAAAATTGTCATTAAAACGCTCACTAATAGAGTTTTCCCGGAGCGGCGGGGCCTGGAAAGGAAATAGGGGGCGCTGGTCTGAATAAGATCATAGACGAGGCGAGTCTTATCCGCGAAGACGCGGTTTTCGAGGCGAACTCGCTCGAAGCTGGCGTTACCTAAGGGAAGATTTAAAGGGACAGCCATAATAAACCGCCTTTCGCGCGATAGCGACCCAGCGAAAGTTAACCCTGAAGCGCGCTCGCTTTAACAAAATAGAAAATATTGTCTTAAATATTATACCTCAAATCAAGGCCAAATTGGGAATTTTTTCGCGGAAAGACTGGGGAAACGCGCGGGACGGAGATCGCTTGGGGCGCGCGGCCCCAGAAAATTTAGCGAAAAGTCCCTCTTTCGCGAGATATATCGCGTTCAAGGCTGGCTCGACCAGGGCGACCCAACGCCGTCCCTTTCCGCGCCTCCCGCCGAGCGCTCCCCCCGAAGATCCCGCCACGCGCCGTTCGCCGGCGGACGGCGGCCTTAAGGTCGGCCTCGCGAACCGGGGGGGCGGACGGCGCGCCGGCGTCCACGCGCGCCTTCGCCCAAAGCCTCGCCTTCCCAGAATCAGGGAGCGCGTTCCAACCATTTGTCCACCAGGGCCGCCGCCTCGCCCATTTCGGAGACTAAGACGCTCTCGCCGATAGCGCGTAAAAGGGCCGCCTCCTCGCCCGCGAGCCCCAAGCCGTCCAAGGCGGCGAGAATCCCGTCCACCTGGCCGATATTCTCCCCCGCGAGGGCCGCGCGGAGCGCGCGGAGGGTTTCCCGCGCCGGAAGGCCGCCGCAAGGCGCCTCTCGCTCCGGTCCCTCCTCCCCACGCGCGAGGGCCGCGCGGATGGACGCGATAAGGCTTATTAGCTCTTTGTGGAAGCTTTCCGCCAAAGCCCGCGCGCGTTTGGCGTCCCCCGCCCGCCCCGCCCCTTCCAGTTCCTCGGCCTGGCGCGCGAGCGCGGCCGCCCCCACGCTCGCGGCGGAGCTTTTGAGGGCGTGGGCGCGCGCCGCCAAGGCTTGAAGGTCTGGCTCGCTTCCCAAGGCCTCCAGCCCACCAGCCCGGGCCTCGGCGTCGCGCGCGAAGAGTTCCAAAAGCGCGCGGTATTCCCGCGCGCGCCCGAGCGTCATCCGCAGCCCAAAGGCCGCGTCAAGGCCAGGGATCGCGTCAAGGCCGGGGATTGAGAGAGATAGCTTCCCCGGCCCGCTCGCGCCGCCGCTCGCGCCTTGGGGCGCGCCCGGGGCGCGCCAAAGCTCGCCGGGAATCCACTTTGAAAGAAGCGCGTCCAATTTCGCGAACTCAATGGGTTTGGAGAGAAAATCGTCAAAGCCGTTTTCCAAAAACCTTTCGCGGGCGCCGGAGACGGCGTTGGCCGTCAGAGCCACGATGGCGAGGCGCGCGCGGTCTCCCCCGAGGGCGCGAATGGCGGCGACGGTTTCCAGCCCGTCCATGCCGGGCATCATGTGGTCCATAAAAACCAAGTCGTACGCTCGCTCCTGGACCAGCCTTAAGGCCTCCTTCCCGCTCCCGGCCGTTTCCACGCTCATCATGTAGGGAGCGAGAAGGCCTTCCGCCACCTTAAGGTTAATGGGGTTGTCGTCCACGACGAGGGCGCGGGCGCCCGGGGCCGCGAAACTG
>JAISCZ010000028.1 GCA_031265205.1 Deltaproteobacteria bacterium | reverse complement strand
TCGCTCTCCGCTCGCCGGGCCCGCGCCCGTCGCCACGCCCGTGGAGTCAGCGGCTGGAGGAATAGCCGCCCAAGGCCGCGCGAGATCCCTTCGAGCGTCTCGCGTCGCCTTAGGCGCCGTCGCGCGCGTGGCGCGCGAAAGCGACGCGCGGGAGCCCTCCCGCGGGAAAATAAGAAGTCAAAGGCCCAAGGCGGAAAATAAGGCGCGGCGCCGCGAATGGCCTCGCGAAGGGGCCTCAAAAAAACTTAGCTCGCGTCGCGCGGGGCCAAAGCGGCCCCGGGCTTAACGCGATCGCTCGGCGCCGACAATGGCGCCCGCGGACCCCATCCCCCGGAGGCTCGCCCGAAAGACAAGGGGGCGCGCCCCTCTGGCCCCCGGGCTCGCGCCGCGCGCGGATACGGTTTAGGCGGGCGAATGAGGGAGCCAGCGGCTGAAAGCGCGCCAATGAGGCTTCCCCGCCGCTGGAAAAAGAGGAAGTGCCGGGCGTGGGGGCGGGGAAAAGGGCGCGATGGCGGCTCTGGGGCCTCATGGCGAAAAAATAAATCGCGGAGTTCCCCGGCGGGAGATCCCGCTTTCGCGACCAAAGAGCCACAGTTAGTCTAAAAAGCGTCACTTTGGGGTTTTTCGCCCGGCGCGAACGCGGGGGAAAACGCGACTTTCGGCGCGCGGGGCAAGGGCTTACGGGGGATAAGCGGGATAGCGCGGCGCGCGTGGCGGCCGCGGGCCCAAGACGTGCTATACTTTCGCTCAAGAAAGGCCGCTTTTGGGGTTCTTGTCCTCGCGCTCCCCATAAGGGAGAGCCTTTCCGGGCGGCTCCCGGGGCCTCGCGCCCTCCCATAGAGAGCCAGAAGGCGCCCCGCGCGGCGCGTAACGCGAGTTGACGAAGGAAGAGATATTATTATGGCTGGCGTGAATAAAGTTATCCTCTTAGGTAGACTGGGCAAAGACCCGGAGACGCGGTACACCCAGGCGAGCAAGGCCATGACGACCTTCAGCTTGGCTACCTCCGAGCGCTTCGGCAACGAAGAGAAGACGGAGTGGCATCGGATCGTGATGTTTGACAGGGTCGCGGAAGTGGCGAGCCAATACCTCAAAAAGGGCGACCAGGTCTACCTGGAAGGCAAGATCCAAAGCCGGGTCTGGGAGGATCAGAAGGGGCTCAAACATTACCAGACGGATATTCTGTGCAACGTGATGCAGATGCTGGGAGGCGGCCGCCGGGAGGGGGCCGATCCACCGCCTCCGTCGGCTGAGCTCGGCGCCGAGAGCGGCTCCGCCGAAGCCCAGGAGCGGGACGATTCCGCCCCGGACGCCGTGGCCGCGGCCGAGGATCCCCTGCCCACGGACGAAGACATGCCTTTTTAGGCCTCCCGCCGCGCTCCAACCGCCGCGCTTCAACCGCCGCCGACCGGGCGGCGGCCAGCGCGGGCCGCCGCGCCCCAAAGGCGGGCGCGGGAATTTGGCGGTCCCGCGCGGCGCGCCCGCGCTTGGGCGTCCCCGTGGGGGTTTTTACGCTTGGGGGGCCTCCGCGCGGCCCGCGCGGACGGCGCCCTCACTGGCCGTCGCTTCCCGCGCGCGATCGTTTCGCCTCCCCTTGGGCCGCCTGAGGGTTGGGCGCGCCGCGCCGCGCCGCGAGCGGGGCGCCCACAAAAGGGGCTAAATCCGCGCGCTTTTTAAAAAAGCGAGTATTTTTTCTCTTGACAGTAATCGCGCGATGGATAATATTTTGACCGAATGGTTCTCGCTGGAGCGTCGCGGGTCTTCCGAAAGGAGGGCGCGAGCGATCGCGTTTCATTCTTTTGAGGAAGCGAGTGGCGCGGAAAGCGCGCGGAGGCGCGCCGCGAGCGCTAAATTTTTTGTCCCGCGCGAGGCGCGTGAATTTTTTGATTATAACAGCCACGTCACGCGAGGATTAATTTAGCCATGGTCAACTCCGCTAACGCGAATGGGACGTCGCTACGGAAACTCCCAGCGGTCGGAATAGATTTCGCCACTATCAGGAACGATAATTTTGTCTATGTCGATAAGACCAAAATTATTTATGACCTGGCGCGGGCGAAAGGCGCCTACTTTTTAGCGCGGCCGCCCCGTTTCGGGAAATCTCTTCTCATTTCCACTCTCAAAGAGCTTTTTAGCGGCGACCGAGCGCTTTTTAAGGGCCTGTGGATAGACTCTTCCGATTATCCTTTCGAAAAATATCCGGTCATCTCTCTGATGATGGATGTCGATTGCTTCGGCAAAGGATTTTTAAAATACTCTCTGCGCGATATGATGTCTGATGAAGCTCAGAAATACGGTCTTGAGTTTAGCGAGGATATTTCGGCCGGCGCGATTTTAAAAAAATTAGTCGAGCGTCTTTCCAAAGAAAAAAACGAGGGCGTCGTTGTTTTAATTGACGAATACGATAATCCGATAAATAACGCTATTGATGATTTGTCTTTAGCCAAACATAACCTTAAGGAGCTGAATAATTTCTATATTAGTCTTAAGACCCTTATGAATACTGGAAAAATATATTGTCTCTTCGTTACTGGAGTTACTAAGATTCCAAGCGATTCAATATTTTCCGCGATGGATTGCCTCATAGATATCACCATGAATCACGATTACGCTGAAATATGCGGCTTTACCGCCGGGGAATTCGATAAATATTTTGGCGCGTATCAAGATAACATACTCTCGCGCTTCAAATCAAAGAAATGGCGTCCTTATATCAAAACAGTAGACGATTTGCGAGAGGAAATTTTTAAATGGTACGGTGGGTTCTCCTTTGACGGAGAAGAGAAAATCTTGAGTCCTCATTCAATAAATTGTTTTTTCTACCATAAAAAATTTGATAATTTTTGGAGCGCTACCGAAACTCCAACGTTTCTGTCTGAATATATCACGCGTGACGCGTATAATTTAGCCACGATAGAAACCCAAAAATTCGCGCGTTCCGATCTGTTAAATTTTACGTTGGATAATATCAAA
Organism: Deltaproteobacteria bacterium; assembly: GCA_031265205.1. GTDB lineage: Bacteria > Desulfobacterota > Desulfarculia > Adiutricales > Adiutricaceae > JAISCZ01. The sequence goes on along the minus strand of JAISCZ010000028.1, from coordinate 11,834 downwards.
TTGGCTCCTCTTCTTTTCCAGGCGGGATATTTGACTATAAAAAAGCGCGCGGCTGACGGAAAATATTTTTTAGGCGAGCCGAATAATGAAGTTAAAGACTCGTTTCAGAATTTTCTGTTTGAATTTTTTAAATCAGAATTGAATTTAAGCGTTACGGATTTAAAGCGCGACATAAATAACGCTCTCGCGAATTACGACTCTTTAGCTTTGGAAAACGCTTTTAAAAAAATAATCGCGAGCGTTCCGAGGCAATCGTCTTTTAGTTATGGACGTAACTGTCAAGGGTTAATTTTCCTCGCCTTAACAATAACTGGGTTTAACGCGATGGCGGAAGTCTCGGAAACGGAAGGAGATTTAGAATTATTGACGATCGTAAAATCTCCTCCGACCGTTTTTATCGTGAAATTCAACTACGAAAGGATGGAAAAAACGCCTGGCGAAAAGAGAGAGGAGACTACGAAAAAATTATTGGAAAAAGGGATTATCGCGGCTAAAACTCAAATAGAGAAAAAGCGTTACGCCGACAAATACATTAATGAGTATCCCACCGTCAAAAAAGTCGCCGCGTCAATCGTGGGAAAAGGCGACATATCCGTCGAAATTTATGACGCCTTTTAATTTTTTCGCTTTTTTTAAGATTTCGCGCGCTTTCGCGCGAAACCAGCGTAACTCGACCGCGATTTAACCTTAAGGGACCGACGGCGTTAAATAATACTGATGAGGGAGGCGATTCGCGTGGCTAGGATATTTTTAATTGACGAGAAAACGGTGGCGCTCGCCGAGAATTTACGCGACTCCGCCACGACGGCGGTGGAACTGAAGAAAGCCCTTTCCGTCATTTTAGCGTCTCAATATGGCGCGAGCGCTAAAAAGATCGCGGATACGCTTAAGATCAGCGAAAGAACCGTTTTTTTATACCGCGACGAATTGAAAAAAATGGCGGGAGATCCTCGCTCCAAGCGAAACGCCCGGAGAAAAACGACGTGGGCGGACGGAGAAATAATATCTGGACCAAAGAGGAAGAGAAACGGTTTTTGACCCGATTCAGCGATCGCGCCCTTCAAGGAGAAACCGTAACTCTAAAAATTATTCATCAGGCTCATATCAAGGAAGCTGGCGCGGATATCGCGTAATCAACCGCGTATCGCGCGCTTTTACGGAACGGCTGGCGGAAACTCGCTCCTGGCGCGAAAGGCCTCAAGCGCGATCGAAAAACTTAAAGGCGCCGCGAACGCGCGAAGAGGCTGGGCGCCTCCCCCCCGATAATACTGACAGGACTTAAAGTATTATCGCCGTAAATCAGCGGATGGAAGCGCCCAAAGGCGTTCTGGGCCGCGCCCAAATTATGGAAAGGAGTTCCAAAGCCAAAAGGGCTATCGTCGCCAAAGGCCCATCGCCGCCAAAATTATTTTCGCGTAAGAGACATATCGGCGGGCGATTTCTGAGGCGACGGGAGCGCGCGCGCCCCTTTAGTCCCCAAAATATTCGCGCTCGCCTCAAAAACTCTTTGGCGCGCCTTTCTCCGCGCGCAGCGGGGCCCCGCTCTCTGGCGCTCGCCGCGCCCCGCTCTCTGGCGCTCGCGGGGCTTAAGTGGCGAGCGGATGGAGGGCTTGGAGGACGCTGAGGGCCAAGGCGATTTTTGGGGCCTTGCCCACGCGTAAAATTACCCCAGCGGGCCCGAGGAGGGTCACGGTTGTCTCGTCCGCCCCGAAAGCCCCTAAAGGGCCCGAGGTCTCGTTGGCGACGACATAGTCGAGGCTTTTGGCCCGTAGTTTCTCCTGGGCTCTTTCCAGGAGCCTGTCGGACTCCGCGGCGAATCCCACCATGGTAAAGCCCGGGGGCTTATGGGCGGCGAGGGTCTTTAAAATATCCTCCGTCCGCGCCAAAGGGAGGTTTAGCGCTCCGTCGGCCTTCTTGATTTTGCCCGCGACGGGCGCGGCGGGCCGAAAATCCGCTGGAGCCGCGGCCATCAGGAGCGCCCCGGGCCCCTTGTCCGGAAGGGAGGCGCGGGTCGCGGCCAACAGATCCCGCGCGCTTTCGATCCGTTCCCAGGAAAAGTCCGGATCGCGCAAGGCGGGCTCCGGGACGGTTGGCCCCATGATCAGCTTGACCTCCGCCCCCAAGAGCCAAGCGGCCTGGGCCAGGGCGACGCCCATCTTGCCCGTGGAGCGATTGGAGAGAAAGCGGATGTCGTCCCAGGCCTCGCGGGTGGCCCCGGCGGTGACGACGAAGCGGCTTCCCCTGAAAAGGGGAGGGGAAAGCGCGCGGGCGGCGGAAAGGAGGATATCCCGGGGCTGGGCCATCCGCCCGACCCCGATTTGGCCGCAGGCGAGGGCGCCGACGGTAGGGGCGACGAGCGTCGCTCCCCGCTCCCGGAGGGCGGCGAGGTTGGCCTGGGTGACGGGATTTAAAAACATGCCCGAATTCATGGCCGGGGCGACGAGGAGGGGCTTGGAGCTCGCGAGGACGGTCGCGGAGGGAAAATCGCCGGCGAGCCCCAGGGCGATTTTGGCGATAAAATCCGCGGTGGCCGGGGCCACCGCGATTAAATCGGCCCACTGGGCCCAAGCGACGTGCGCGATCTCCTTGGGGGAACTCTCCCACATGTCCGCGACGGCCCTTTCGCCGGTCAGGGCCTCAAAGGTTAAGGGCGCGACAAAGCGCGTGGCCGCGCGGGTCATGGCGACGCGGACCCGCGCGCCCGCCTTGACCATGGCCCGCGCGAGGTAGGCGGCTTTATAGGCCGCCACCCCGCCGGTGACGATCAAAAGGATATTTTTGGCGGCGAGCGCGCTTTCAGGGCCCGAGGGGAAAGGCGCGGGATCCGTCGCGGGAGGGGGATCTTGAGGCATTAGAGGGGCTCCCGGGCGCGAGGGAGACGAGACTCTTAAAATCGCGCGCGTTAAATGTCTTCCTCGGCCACGCCCGAGCTGGACCCGAAGCCGCCGCCGGTCCGAATGGGGGTGGTGCGATAGCTCGGGCGGGGCTCGTCGGAGCGGTTATAGATAACCCTGTGGCCCAAGTCCTCTTTGGAGTGGGGCGGGGACACCCAGATCTCCAGGTTGGATTTGACGCCTAGGGAGAGGGAAGGCTGGGTGGCGCGGATAGTAAGGGTCTTGCCGGCCTTGGCCCAGGTGGAGAGAGCGGCCCTTTCGGTTTGGGCCTCGGCGAGGGGGGTCCAGCCGTGGTTCGGGAGGTGGCGGTCGAAATAATCCAAGAGCTCGTCGACGGTGAGTTTGCCCATGAGGGAGATCTTGCCCGCGAGAACGCCCCGCCGCTCGTAGATCTCCACGGCGCCGGTTTCCACGGCCATGACCGATGGGGTGGGCACGTCCATAAAATCCTGGAAATTTTCGTCGTCGCGCTCGTTGTAATTGGGTTCCCCCAAGGGAGTGAGGGCCGCCACGCAGGAGCAAAGGCCCAGGGCGAACAATAAGAGGGGAAGCTTAAGGAGAAAGCGGCGCGCGCGGGGAGGGGCGGGGGGCATGGGGTATCCTCCGATGGGTGGGGGCGAAAGCGGCGAGCGGGGCGCGGGCGTTCCCCCGCGCGGGACGGAAAAATTATACCGGAAAAGCCCCTCTGGCGACGGAAGAAAACGCGGGCGCAAGGCGCGGTGGAAGGGACGGAAGAAGGCGTTGGAAGAAAGGCGCGGAAAGGGAAGAGGGGAGTCGCGCTCGTTTCGGGCCGAGGGGGACGCGCTTTTTCGGGTTGGGGGCTATCGCCTTTTCGGGCCGGGGGGGCGCCGGGGGCCTTGTCTCGCGGCGCCGGGGCGCGGCTTTCCGGGGTCTAATTTTGGCGCCCGACGTTGGCCAGGGCGAGTTCTTGGAGGGTCTCGCGGGCCTCGCTCGGGGGGAGGGCGTGGAGGGCCTCCCGGGCGGCGCGGGCGAACTCGAGGGCCTTATCGGCCGCGCGGGCGACGCCGTCGCCCGCGCGGATTAAAGAAAAGACTTCCTCCTTTTCGGCGGGGCTTAAGGAGAGCCGGGCCCCGAGGAAGGCGAGCCTTTGGGACTTGGGGGCGGGGAGGGCGTCGCGGGCGAGGATAAAGGGGATGGTAATTCTTCCTTCGGTCAGGTCTTTTAAGACTGGTTTGCCGAGCGCTTCCGGGGAGGACTCGTAATCGAGGATATCGTCGAGGATCTGAAAGCTGAGGCCGTAGCGCTCGCCGTAGAGGGCGATGGCCTCTTTCGCGGGAGAGTCGGCCTTGGCGAGGGTCGCCGCCGCCAGGGCGGTCGCGCGGAAGAGGGCGGCGGTCTTGCGCCCGATAATGTCCAGGTATTCCGCGAGGGTCAGCCGCGAGACGCGGCGGGCGCGGAGCTGGTAGAGCTCGCCTAAGGCGAGTTCCCTTAAAGAGACGATTAAGAGGCCTAAAAAATCAATGTCGCCCGAGTCCATGGCGATGGTGGCCGCCTTGGAGAGGAGGTAATCGCCCGCCAGGACCGTTTCGGGGATCCCGAATTTGTGGTGGGCGGCCATCTGGCCGCGGCGAGAGTCCGCCTGGTCCACGATGTCGTCGTGGAGCAAGGTCGCCATGTGCAGAAACTCGAAGACCGCGGAGGTTTTGACCGTTTGGGGGTTAATTTCCAATCCCAACGATTCCGCGACCAAAAGAAAGACGAGGGGCCGGAGCCTCTTGCCGCCGGCGAGAAAGCTGTAGAAGCCGATTTCCCCCAAGAGTTCGGAGTCCGCGCCTAAAACGCTTTCCAGGACCCCGTTGATCTGGGAGGCTAAGGCGGCGAGTTTGGGATTGGGGGGGGGCGTCATGAAAGCCTTTCCCCGTCCGTCCACGCGGCCAGGAGATCGTAGGCCCGCGCCTCCAAGACGCGCGCGCGGACGATTTTACCGGTCGGGGGCTGATCTCCGTCAAAATAGACGAGCCCGTCGACGTCCGGGGCCTGAAAAGGGGCCCGGCCCGTCTGGATTAAGGGGCTTTCCGCGCTGGGGCCCTCCACCAGGACCTCGATTTCTTGGCCGACCCGCGCGCGGTTGATTTCGCGGGAGATTTTCTTTTGCGCCGCCGCCAGAAGGGCGAGGCGCCTTCTCTTGACTTTGGGGGGAACGCGCTCGGGAAGGAGGTAGGCGCCCGTTCCCTTTTCCCGGCTGAAGGCGAAAAAGCCGGCGCTCGCGAAGCGCGCGCGGCGAAGAAAGTCCATGAGAAGGTCAAAGTCCGCGTCCGTTTCCCCGGGGAACCCCACCATGAGGGTGGAGCGGATGGCGATTTCCGGCCAGGCCTTCCGCCAGGCGCGGATCCGCTTTAAGGGGTCGCGAAAGACCCGGCCCATGGCCGCGACAATCTTGGGGGAGGCGTGTTGGAAGGGGGCGTCGAGGTAAGGGACGACTTGGGGGATCTCTTTAAGGGCGGCGACGAGGCGGGCGTCGACCCGGTCTGGGTAGGCGTAGAGGAGGCGAATCCAGCGGAGGCCCGTAAGACTCGCGAGGGCGCGGGCGAGATCGGCCAGGCGCGCGTTCCCGTCCCGCCAGGCCGTCGCGTCCTGGGCGATTAAGGTGAGCTCCAGCGCCCCTTGGGCGACTAAGGACGCGGCCTCCCGGAGGAGTTCGTCCAGGGGGCGCGCGACCAGTTTTCCTCGCAGCTGGGGGATGAGGCAGAAGGAACACTTCCGGTTACAGCCCTCGGCGATCTTGAGGTAAGCCCGGAAGGGCGGGGTCGCGCGGGCGCGGGGGACGTTTTCGAAGGACGGGGGGGCCTCGACCGGCGCGCGTCCGAAGAGGGCCGCGATTTGGGGGGCGAATTGGGCGAGATCGCGGCGGGGGAGGATTAAATCGGCCTCGGGGAGGAGGGGTCCGAGCTTTTGGGGGTAACGCGCCGGAAAGCAGCCGATGACGGCCAGTTTAGCCTCCGGGCCCGCCTCGCGGCGGGCCCGGAGGACCGTTTCCACGGATTCCTCGACGGCCTCGCGGATAAAGGCGCAGGTGTTGACGACGACGAGATCCGCCCCCTTGGCCGAATCGACCACCGTGGCCTCCAGCGCCCGGAGGGCCTCGCTTAAGGCCCTTTCCGAGTCCACGAGATTTTTGGCGCACCCGAGGGAGACGAAATGCAGTTTTAGGCTTTTTTGGACTTTTCCCACAGTTCATCCAGGGTTTCGGGGGAGGCGTCCTCCATTTTCAGGGAACGGGTGGCGAGTTCTTTTTCGATAAAGGCCACGCGCGCGCTGAATTTGCGGTTGTGCCTTTGGAGGGCCTTTTCGGCGGAAAGGCCCAAATGTCTCGCGAGGCTCGCGAGAGACGACAGGCAGTCCCCGATTTCCTCTTCGATATCCTCCAGGGCGCCCTGGGGCTTTCCCTCCAGGGGGCTGAGAAGCTCGTCCAGTTCCCGCGCCTCCTCGCGCAGTTTTTCCCGGGCCGCCGCGGCGTCCTTAAAGTCCAAGCCGGCGCGGCCGGCCTTGGCGCCCAGGCGGTGGGCGCGGGAGAGGGCCGGGAGGTCCGTGGGGACGCTGTCCAAAAGGCCCGCGCCCGGGGGTTTGGCTTTTCTTTTAAGGACGTGCCAGCGCGCGAGGACTTCCTCGGGGGTATTGGCGTCGCCCCCGGGCAAAAAGACGTGGGGATGGCGGTAGACCATCTTGTCCACCGCGGAGTCGACGCAGCCCGCGGCGTCAAAGCCTAGGCCGTCCTTACGCGCGAGCCGGCCCAGAAAGGCGAGGAGAAAGAGAAGGTCTCCGGCCTCTTCCCTGACGGCGGCGTAGTCGCCCTGGAGGAGGGCCTCCCGCAACTCGTAGGTCTCTTCCAAAAAGTCCTCGGAGATGGTCTGGGCCGTTTGGGCGAGATCCCAGGGGCAGCCCTTCGTGGGATGGAGGAGTCCGTCCAAAAGGACGCCGAGGCGCGCGACCGCGCTCGCGAGATCCTCGCTGGGGCCCGGGGGCGGGAGGGCGGGGGGTTGGTCGGAAAAAGGGGAACTCATGGAATCGGACACCGTAAAGGGGGCGCGCGAGCGCGAGGATCTTCGCGGAAAGGCGGGAGGCGCCTCAGTCGCCCTCGACGGCGGGGCGGCCCCAGGGCGGGGCGCTGGGCTGGGCGTTAGGCTGGGCCCCCGGCGCCGTGGCGGGGGCGCGATTGAATAGGTTGGGATGCTCCCTGATAAAGGCGGCGAGCATTTCCGGGGTGAGGGCCTCGGGTCTGTCTAAAGAGTCGATGGTTCCCATCCAGGCGGGGCTGATCTCAAAGGGATTGTCGCGGACGATGTTCATGAGGGAGCGATAGTCGCTCGGCGGGGTCAGGGGCTCGCGGGGGCGGTCCCCGGCTCTGGGAGACGGGGCGGGAGTCGCGGGGGCGGGCCTGAGGCTTCCCCCGACCGCGCGTTGGCGGTCCGCGATAAAAGCGCCGACCCGATCCGGGAGCCAGGAGCGCACCTCGCCCGTGAGGCTCGCGGCGCGTTCCCAGGCGTAAGAGTTTTGGAAAAAAGGCTCGTTGACGGAGAGAAAGCCCATGACGACGGTGAGGAGGATGACCGTGAGCGCCGCGCCTTTCATGAGGCCCAGGGCCCCGCCGAGGACGGAGCTGATAAGGGGGGTGATGGCCAGCTTGACCACTTTGTCCACGAAGATGGAAAGCAGGCTAATTAAAAAATAAATAATAAGGTAGATAATTATAAAGCTGAGAACGCCGCGGTAGCTGTCCTTTTCGGTGATGGGGGCGAGCTGGGCGGCGCCCATTTCCCAGTAGACGGAGGCCACCCAAAAGGCGACAAAGAGGCCCAAGACTCCCACCACTTCTTTGACGAGACCCCGAAAGACGCCGCGGATCAGAAAATAGGTAAGGACGACGATGACGGCGATATCCAGAGCGTTCATGCCAGCTCAAGCCTTCAGCCCGCGCGCGTTCGCGCGCCGCGCGGGGGGAAAAAGGGAAAGGCGCTTGGGCGCGCTTTATAAGGGAAAGGGAGAAGGCGCGCGGGCGCGCTTTATAATGGAAAGGAAAAGGCGCGCGGGCGCGCTTTGCGATGGAAAGGAAAAAGCGCGCGGACGCGCTATATACCGGAAAGGGAGAAGGCGCGAGGGTAAAAAAGGGCGCGCGGAAAGTTTTTAAAAGACCCCGGAACGGAAGAGGGAGAGGTCCCCGGGGACCTCCTCGCCCTCGCTTTGGAGGGCTTCGCGGTAATCGGCGATGGCCGCCTTGGCGCAGACCTCCTCGAAGGGGTTGTGGACCACCAGGCGCTTTTGGCCCGCTAAAAGAAACTGGGCGTAGGCGTCCCGTTGTTTGCCGAGGGCCTTTAAAACCCTCAAAGAGCCGTTTTCGGGATCGTTTAAGGCGGCTTCCGCCTCCGCGCGGGTAATGAGCCCGGAGTCAAACGCGTCGGTCATTTTTTTTCCTCCTAAGGCCCGGGGCCCCTGGATTTGGAGCGCGGGGGCCGGCTCGCCCTCGCGGGCGAGGGTCTCCAGATAGCCGCGGACGGCCTCCGCCGCCGCGACCTCCGCGAAAGGGTCGGGGGCCTTAAGGACCGTTTCCCCGGCGGCGAGGGCCCTTTGGTAGATATCGATCTGGCGGCCGAGGGCCTTTAAAACGCGCAAAGAACCCTTTTCCGGGTCCTTGAGGGCGGCCCGGGCCTCGGCGGAGGTCGGCGGGGGCGGGTTCTGGGGGGCGATGGGGGAACCTCGGGGAGGCGCCTTGAGGAGAGCGCCAGGCGGCGCGGGCGGGAGAGAGGCCGACCGCGAAATTGCCGCATTATAGCACACAATTTCCGCGCCGGGGCCAAGGGCGGCGCGGGGGTGGGGGCGGAGCCCAAGGCGCGAGGGTTAAAGGTCGAGGCCTCAGGGGCGAGGGCTGAGGCGCGGGGGCTAAGGCGCGGGGGCTCAGGCGCGGGGGCTCAGGCGCGAGCGGGCGCCCTTTGACCTATTCGGCGCGTTTAAGGAGCGCTTCTTTTTTTCGTCCTCCGGTTGGGGTATAATAGAGTTATGAAGAAAATGTCCAGAGCCTTGAAGGCCTCAGCCAACTCGCCGACCTCCCCCGCGGCGTCGAACGCGCGCGGGGACAAAGCCTCGGCGGGCTCCAAGGGCGCCCCCGGCGCCAAGGATCCCGCCGCCAAGGGCGAGGGCGCGGGCGGCGGGGGACGCGCGGCGCGAGGCCGCAAGAAGAAAAAAGAGGCGCCGCCCCTGGGCTGGCAGGCCCAGCTCTGGGAATTCGGCAAGGCCATCGCCCTGGCGGTGGTCCTGGCCCTCATTATCCGCTCCTTCGTGGTGCAGGCCTTCCATATCCCCTCGGGGTCCATGATTCCCACCTTCCTCGAGGGCGACCGCGTTTTGGTCCTCAAGTATTCCTACGGGGTCCGCAATCCCTTCACGAACCGGGTCCTCTTCGGCTCGGGCGCCCCGGAGCGGGGCGACGTGGTGGTCTTTCAGTACCCCTTAAACCCTAAGGTGGACTTTGTCAAAAGGGTGGTGGGCCTCCCCGGGGAGACTGTGGAGGCGCGGAACGGGGAAATATTCGTGAACGGCGCGCCCATCGACGATCCCCACGGCCATTACGACAATCCCAAGATTCCGCCCACGCGGAACTTCGGGCCGCTCACGGTGCCGGAGGGCAAGTATTTTATGATGGGCGACAATCGGGACTATTCCAACGACTCCCGGAGCTGGGGCTTTGTGGACATGTCCCTCTTGCGGGGGAAAGCCTGGCGCCTCTATTGGTCCTGGGATCCGAGCCAAAAAATCTCCTTCTGGGAGAAGGCGCGCTTGGGGCGGGTGGGCCGCCACGTTGACTGAGGCGCGGGTCAAAACGGCCCCACGCGCCGCGGGCGCGGGAATGGCCGCTTTATTTAAGGCGCGCGCGGCGACGCGCGGCGCGCGATAACCCCTTTTTTTGAAGGGGTTTTTTTTTGCCAAGCGGAATGGGCGGGGCGCCCGAAGGGGGAAAAAATGAGCGAGGAGCGCGGGGCCGGCGACGGCCGCCCCAAGAATTTTCCCAAGGATTTAATCGATCTCGACCAGCTCACGGAGGAGGGCATTGGCCGCGTCTTGGACGTCGCCGAAACTTTCCGGGAGGTCTCGGAGCGGGAAATAAAAAAAGTGCCGACCCTGCGCGGCAAGCTCGTGGTCCTTTTTTTCCACGAGAATTCCACCCGCACGCGCCTCAGTTTCGAGATCGCCGCCAAGAGGCTCTCCGCGGACACCCTGGCGCTTTCCGCCTCGGGGAGCAGCATGAGCAAGGGGGAAACCCTCTTGGACACGGCCCGCAACATTATGGCCATGAGCCCCGACGCTTTGGTGATCCGGCACTCGGCGGCGGGGGCGGCCTCCTATTTGGGGGAAAGGCTCCCCATCCCCGTCCTGAACGCGGGCGACGGCGCCCACGCCCACCCCACCCAGGCCCTTTTGGACCTTCTGACCTTAAGGCGGCGTTTTGGGTCCATCAGGGGCCTTAAGGTCGCCATCGTGGGGGACGTGGCCCATAGCCGGGTGGCCCGCAGCGACATGCGCGGCCTTTCCATCATGGGGGCCGAGGTGCGGGTCGCGGGCCCGCCGTCCATGCTGGCCGCGGGGATCGCCGAGGAGTACGGGGCGCGGGTCTTCACCAAGGTGGAACCGGCCCTGGAGGGCGCGGACGCGGCGATCGCCTTGAGGATCCAGCTGGAGCGCCAGAAGGGCCGCCTCTTTCCCGGGGCCCGGGAATACGCCGCCGTCTACGGCCTGAACGCGGAAAGGCTCAAGCTTCTCGCCCCCGGGGCCGTGATCCTCCACCCCGGGCCCGTCAATCAGGGCGTGGAAATGACCCCCGAGGTCTACGACTCCCCCCGCTCGCTCATTTTAGAGCAGGTGAAAAACGGCGTGGCGGCGCGCATGGCCCTTTTGTGCCTCATGGTCGCGGGAACCTAGAGGCTTTCGCGGCGCGTGGCTTAAGGGACGTGGGGCTTAAGGGACGCGTGGCTTAAGGGACGCGTGGCTTAAGGGAGATTTTCCGCGCTTTCCCGCTCGCCGCGGAAAAATTCAAGACCCTTCAACCCCCCCAGCGCGGGCGCGTCCGCGCCCAACCCAAATTTTAGGCCCTTTCGGGGCCCCATCCGCTTTTAGGCCCCTTCGGGGTCCCATCCGCGTTTTAGGCCCCTTCGGGGGCCCATCCGCGCGCCGTTTGGCGCCCTCCCTTAAGGGGAGGCGACTTTTTAGGAAAGGCAAGGCCATGGCGAGAACTATCGTCGCTCTTCTAAACGGGCTCCTCTATGATCCCACCCAGGATCCCACTCAGCGCGGGCTCGGGGAGCCGTTGGATGTCCATATTCGCGACGGGCGCGTCGCGGCCATTTGTCCCGCGGGGAGCCCGGGCCCTCCCGGGGAGGGCGAAACGGTGGACCTGGGCGGAAGAATGTGGATTCTGCCGGGGCTCGTGGACATGCACGTCCACTTGCGCGTCCCCGGCGAGGAACACAAAGAGACCTTGGAAACGGGCCTGAGGGCCGCGGTCGTGGGCGGCTTTAGCTCCGTCTTGGCCATGCCCAACGTCTCTCCCGCCATTGACGACGCCGCCCGGGTCCGGAGCGCGCTTTGCCAGGCCCAAAGCGTTCCGGGGGCGCGTCTCCTCCAAAGCGCGGCCATGAGCCTGAGGCGCGCGGGGGAAGAACTCTGCGAGTACGCCGAGATCCGCGCGGCGGGCGCCGTGGCCGTGACGGACGACGGCGCGTGGGTCAGCGACGGGGCGGTAATGCGCCGCGTCCTGGAATACGCCGCGGTCCACGATCTTCTCCCCCTTAGCCATAGCGAGGACATGACCCTTTCCAAGGGCGGGCAGATCCACGAGGGCCGGGTCTCGACCCGCCTGGGCCTCAAAGGGATCCCGCCCCAGGCCGAGGAAGTGGCCATCTACCGGGATATCGCCCTGGCGCGCCTGACGGG
>JAISCZ010000172.1 GCA_031265205.1 Deltaproteobacteria bacterium | reverse complement strand
GCCTCCCCGCCCCCTGCCCCCCGGCGCGGGCCCCCCCCCGGGGCTCCGGGGAGGCCCCGGACGCACTTTGCCGCAAAGCCCCCCCGCTCCCGCCCACCATCAAAGCCGCTTTGGTGGAGCGCCACGGCGACATGGCCCCCTCCATCGCCTACGGGACCGGGGCCCTGGCCCAAAGCTTGGTGTGCGAGTGCGAGTACGCGACGGTGGGGGAGATCCGCCACGCCATCAAGAGCCTGGAGGTCCATAACCTCACCGATCTGCGGCGCCGGGTCCGCGTCGGCATGGGGCCCTGCCAGGGCGAGCTCTGCGTGGCCCGGGCCGCCGCCCTTTTGGCCCGCTTCGGGGCCACGACCCCGGAGGAGGCCTCCTATCAGCTCGCGACTTTTTTGGAAGAGCGCTGGAAGGGAATTTACCCCCTAGCCTGGGGCGAGACCTTAAGGGAAAGCGAGTTTACCTATTGGCTTTTCCAGAGCGTCCTCGGGCTCGGGGAAGCGGACCTCGCGCCCCCGCCCAAATGATTTTTCCCCAAGCTTGGGGCCCCTAAAGGCCCCGGAAAGAGAAGAGGCACGCCACCGTGAGATTTGACGTGGTCGTTATCGGCGGGGGACTCGCCGGCTACGCCGCCGCCATCCGCCTCCTGGAAGCGGGAAAGTCCTGCGCCCTTCTGTCCATGGGCCAGAGCGCCCTCCACTTCTCCTCGGGCTCTTTGGATTTTTTAAACTATCTCCCCGACGGCCGGCCCGTCGCGGACTTCCGCGAAGGGCTCGCGGAACTGGCGGAACTAAGCCCCGGGCACCCCTACGCCTTAATCGGGATCGAGGAAAGCGCGCGCCTCGCGCTGGAGGCGGAGGAGGCCTTCCGGAGGTGGGAGACGCCCTTAAGCGGCTCCCTCGCCCAGGGGAGCCATTTCCGCCTTTCCCCCATCGGCAAGCTCCTCCCCACCTGGCTCTCCTCCCGCGACGCCCTCGTCGCGGAAAAAGGCCCGGACGGCGGACCCCATTGGCCCTATCGGAGCGTTTCTTTAGTGAACGTCGAGGGCTTCGTGGACTTTTACCCGGAGATTATCGCCTCCAAGCTCGCCGCCTACGGCCTGAAGGTCCAGGAGCGCTCCTTTACCACCCCGGATCTGGAAATCGCCCGCGGCAACCCCTCGGAATTCCGCTCCGTCAATATCGCGCGCGTCTTGGACCAAAAGGACAACTTCAACCTTTTAAAAGACTTTCTGCGCGCCCTGGCGCCCTCCTCCGACCTTCTCCTCATGCCCGCCTGCGTGGCCTTAAACGACGGCGAACTCCTCCCCAAGCTTTCCGCGAACCTAGGAAAACCCGTCAAGCTCGTCCCCACCCTCGCGCCCTCCCTTTTGGGGGCGCGCCTCAACCGCAGGCTCGCGCGCGTCTTTCTCTCCAAGGGCGGGGTCCTCATGCCCAAGGACGAGGCCTTAGGCTTCTCTTTCGCGGAAAAAGGCTCTGGACCCGCGCGGATTTCCGCCCTCTTTACCCAAAACCACGAGGACATGCCCCTCGCGGCCACCCATTACGTCCTGGCCACGGGCGGCTTTTTCAGCCAGGGCCTCAAGGCCGAGCCCACGCGGATCCGCGAGGCCGTCTTCGATTTGGATCTGGCGGAAAATCCCGGCGAGCGCGCCCAGTGGACGCGCGAGTCAGTCTTCCAGCGGCAGCCCTACTTAAGTTTCGGGGTCAAGACGGACAGTAATCTCGACGGCTATTGGCGGGGGGCGCCCATCGCCAACCTCAAAGTCGCGGGAACGCTTTTGGGGGGCTTTGACCCCGTCCGCCTGGGCTGCGGCGGGGGAGTCGCCCTCGTTTCGGCTTTCCGGGCCGCCCGCGCCATTCTGTCGGGGGAGGGAGCGGCATGAATCCACTTTTAAAAACCAATTTCGAAGCCTGCACCAAGTGCGCCATCTGCACCGAGTACTGCCCGGTGAGCGAGGCCTGGCCGCCCTTCTTGGGTCCCAAACAGTCGGGTCCCGACGGGGAGCGCCAACGCCTCAAGGACGCCTCCTTTTATGACGAGGTCCTCAAATACTGCACTAACTGCAAAAGATGCGAGGTGGCCTGCCCCTCCTCCGTCCGCGTCGGCGACGTTATCGCCCTGGCCCGGGAAAAATACGCGCGCGGCTCTTTTTCCCCCCGGAACGCCATTTTGAGCCACACGGACTTCGTGGGCTCTTTGGCCACCATGGCGGCGCCCTTGGTCAATTTCGGGGCGAACCTTAAAATCGTCAAATTCTTTTTGGAAAAAGTCTTAAAAATCCCCGCTTGGAGGACTTTTCCCTCCTACTCCCAGGGGACCTTCCGGAACTGGTTCTTCGATAAAGGCCCCAGCCAAAAGGCCTTCGCGCGCCGCCTCTCTTTCTTCCACGGCTGCTTTATCAACTACAATAACCCCTCCTTGGGCCGCGACGCCGTTAGGCTCATTAACGCCCTGGGCCTGGGGGTCGACCTCTTGGAGTCGGAGCGCTGCTGCGGGGTGCCCCTCGTCTCCTCGGGCTTCTTCAAAGACGCCGCCGCCAACGCCGCCGTCAACGACCAGTCCATCCAGAAGGCCCTTTTGGGCGCCGAAAGGGTGGTCGTGGCCTCCTCCACCTGCTGCATGACGCTGCGCGACGAGTACCCCGACGTCCTGAAGCTGAACAACGAGAACTGGCGCAAAAAGGTGGATCTGCTCCCCCGCTATATCTACCGCCTCCTCGAAGAGGGCCTTTCCCTTAAATTCAAGCCCACGCCCATGACCGTCGCCTACCACACGGCCTGCCACATGGAAAAACTCGGATGGTCCGCCTATTCCATTGAGCTGCTCAAACTTATCCCCGAGCTTAAAATCGTCCTCTTGCCCTCGTCCTGCTGCGGCGTCGCCGGCACCTACGGCTTCAAACTCGAAAACAGCCAAATATCCCAGAAAATCGGCGCCCCGCTTTTCGCCGAAATCGCCAAATCCGGCGCCGACCTCGTCGTCACCGAATGCGAAACCTGCAAGCTGCAGATCGAAATGTCCGCCTCCGTCCCCTGCGAAAACCCCTTAACCGTCCTCGCGCGGGCCCTGGACGACGGGAGCGGCGGCGACGCTTCCCCATGACGGCCTCTCTTTTTTCCTGTCTCGCAACTCGCCTTTTCCCCCCTCCCCGCGCCCCCGGCCCCTTTCGCGTTTTCGGCGAGCGGCCGGGCCCCGCGCCAGGGGACGGGGCCTTTTCCAAGCCTTCCGCCCCATTATCCGTAAGGCCTTAACGGGCCAGGGGACAATTAGGGCCAAGGGCTGAAATACCCATAAAACCTCCTCTTTTGGAAAGGAGTTCACTGTGTCCGCGTCCAAACCGAGCAATTTTTCCGTTTACCTCGCCGAATTTTTCGGCACCTTCGTCTTCCTGCTTTGCGGCATCGGCTGCGTCGCCAGCCTGAAACTCGCGGGGGCGACCTATTCCCAATGGGACATCAGCATCGCCTGGGGTCTCGCCGTGGCCATGGGCGTCTATCTGTGCGCGGCCATTTCCGGAGCTCACCTGAACCCTTCCGTCACCGTCGCCCTCGCCATCTTCGGCTGTTTCGACAAGAGGAAAGTTATCCCCTACATCGTGGCGCAGATGCTCGCCGGCTTTCTGGCCGCCTTGGTCGCCTATCTCCTTTTCTACAACCTCTTCGCCCTTAAACTCGCGGAGGCCGGAGCGGATCCCGCCGCGCGCACGGCCCTGGTGGGAGTCTTCTGCACCTTTCCTAACCCGAATATCTCCTTCATTCAAGCCTTCATGGTGGAATTCGTCATTACCGCCATTCTCATGGCCCTCATCATGGCCCTGACCGACGACGGGAACGGCGTGCCCCGCGGCCCCATGGCGCCCCTCCTGATCGGCCTTTTGGTGGCCCTGATGGGCGTGACCTTCGGCCCTTTGACGGGATTCGCCATGAACGCGGCCCGCGACTTCGGGCCCAGGCTCTTCGCGGTTCTCGCCGGATGGGGAACGGACGCGCTCACCGGCTTCCCCTTAAGCAAAGAAAGCGTCACCATCCCCTACTTCCTGGTTCCGCTGATTTCCCCGATCCTCGGGGCCATTTTCGGCGCCAAGCTCTACACGGCGGTCGTGCAGAAGAAGCTGGTCTGCAACCTCTAACCTCCCCCAACATTTTAAGGAGCCAACTATGAGCGGTTCTTATATAATCGCGCTCGACCAGGGCACCACCAGTTCCCGGACGGTCATCCTCAACAAAGACGCCCAGATCGTCTCCCTCGCCCAGCGGGAATTTCCGCAGATCTACCCCGAGCCGGGGTGGGTGGAGCACGATCCCATGCAAATCTGGGCGACCCAGAGCTCGACCCTCACCGAAGCCCTGACCTCCAAGGGCATCGGGACCCACGAAATCGCGGCCATCGGCATCACCAACCAGCGCGAAACCACCGTGGTCTGGGACAAAGAAACCGGCAAGCCGGTCTACAACGCCATTGTCTGGCAGTGCCGCCGCACCGCCAAGATCTGCGACGAACTCAAAAAAGTGGACGGCCTCGAGGCCTACGTCAAAGAGAACACCGGCCTCCTCTTGGACCCCTACTTTTCCGGCACCAAGATTAAATGGATCCTGGACAACGTCGACGGCGCCCGGGCCAAGGCCAACGAGGGCAAACTCCTCTTCGGGACCATCGACACCTGGCTTATCTGGAACCTGACCCAGGGGCGGGTCCACGTCACGGACTACACCAACGCCTCCCGCACCCTGCTTTTCAACATCCGCAAGCTGGAATGGGACGATAAAATCCTCGCCGCCCTCGGCGTCCCCAAATCTATGCTCCCCGCGGTCAAACCCTCCTCGGAGGTCTACGGCCAGACCAACATCGGCGGCAAGGGCGGCACCCGCATCCCCATCGCCGGCATCGCCGGCGACCAGCAGGCGGCCCTCTTCGGGCAGCTCTGCGTCAAGGACGGCATGGCCAAGAACACCTACGGCACCGGCTGTTTCATGCTCATGAACACGGGCGACAAGCCGGTTATCTCCCAAAACGGACTCATCACCACCCTGGCCTGCGGTCCCAAGGGCGAAGTCGCCTACGCCCTCGAGGGCTCCATCTTCGTGGCCGGGTCGGCTATCCAGTGGCTCCGCGACGAGCTCAAAGTCGTGGCCGACGCCGCCGACTCCGAGTACTTCGCCACCAAGGCCGAGACCTCCAACGGCGTTTACGTGATTCCCGCCTTCACGGGCCTGGGCGCGCCCTATTGGGACCCCTACGCGCGGGGCGCCATCGTGGGCCTCACCCGCGGCACCAGCGCCAAGCACATCATCCGCGCGACCTTGGAATCCATCGCCTACCAGACTAAAGACGTTTTGGAGGCCATGCAGTCCGACTCCAACATGAAACTGCAGTCCCTGAGGGTGGACGGCGGCGCCTGCGCCAACAACTTCCTCATGCAGTTCCAGGCCGACATCTTGGGCTGCCGGGTCGAACGCCCCAAGGTCCTCGAGGTCACCGCCCTCGGCGCGGCCTATCTGGCCGGGTTGGCCGTCAACTTCTGGGCCGGCCTCGACGAGGTGAAGGACCGCGCGAAGGTGGAGACCGAGTTTATCCCCTCCGCGGACAAGGACAAACAGATCTGCCGCTACAACGGCTGGAAAAAGGCCGTCACCCGCTCCCTGAAGTGGATTGACGTCCAATAGGAGGGCCCCGCCCCGCGCGTCCCCGCGCGGGTCTTTAGGGTTCTCTAGCCTTTTTAAAGCCGGGGGAGGACGCCCGTCCTCCCCCGGCTTTTTCGCGCGCGCGGGCGCTTGAGGGAAAAGCGGCAAAGGGGGCCAATCTCCCCCGCGCGGGAGAGATTGGCTCGCCTCTCGCCCCACGCCTCCGGAAGTCCCTAACCGTCTTTGGAGGCGGCGCGCTCCGCCCGCGCCGGGGCCAGGCCCGGGGCGTTGGTGGTAAAAAGGGTCACGAAAATGCCGATAAGAGCCCCCGCCGCGAGGATATAGAAAGTGAGCCCATAGTCCCCCCGCCAGTCATGGACCCTCCCGAGGACAATGGGCGAAAGGAGGGAGCCGAACTGATAGATACAGTTGCCCACGCCGCCGGCCACTCCCGCCCACCTGGGGTCGGCGTTGTCCGCGGTGATTATGGTGTAGAGGGGGTTGGAAAAGGCGATGAGAAGGCCCACGCAGGCGGCGAGAACAATGGCCGCCCTAAGCGTCGTCGCCCCGCCGTAGACAATCAGAACCCCCGCCAGCAGAATATGGGCGACGATGACGCAAAGCCGTTTCCGCAAAGGAAAGGCGCCGCAAAGATACCCGGCGAAGGCGGGCATGAGGAGCCCCACTAAGCCGTAGAGGGCCATGACGTTGCCCGCCTCTTTGGAGGTGACGTTAAAGGTCTCCACCAGATAGTCGTTGCCGACGCTCCCAAAGCCCAGCTGGCACCACAAATTGGAAAAACCCGCGAGGGATATAAGCAAAATGTTGCGGTTGCGGAAGACGTATTTTAAGCCCGCGGCGAAGCTGGGGCGATCCGCGGCCGCCGGGGGCGCCTTGGCGTCCCGCATGAGGATTAGTAGCGACGCCATGACCGCGAAGATCGCGACGCCGATCGCCTTAAAGGCCCCCTGCCAGCCGAAGAGGGCTTCCAGCTTGGGCATTAAAAAATTGGGGATAGTCACCCCCAAGGTGGGGGAAGTCATCATCACGCCGATGGCCAGCCCCCGTTGAGTCGGGGAAAACCAGGAAACGAGGGCCTTAAAAGCGGAAGAATACACGCAGCCCGCGCCCAGCCCGCAGAGGATCCGGAAGGCGAAGCCCACCTGATAGTTTTCCACGCTTCCCATGGCGAAAGTCCCGACGGCCTGGAGGAAGAGGGCCGCCCCCAAAACCAGCCTGGGCCCAAAACGGTCCGCGAGCATTCCCCCGGGGATCTGGGTGATGACGTAGCCCACGTAAAAAGCGAACATATAGGCCATGGCTTCCGTGGAGTTTATTCCCATAATGGGCCGGACCACCGGGACCAGGGGCGGCCAGGCGAAGCGGGAAATAAAGGCCATGGTAAAGGCGGAAACCGCTAAGGCCAAAATAATCCAGCGGTAGGAATCGCCATTGGGGGCCACGGCGGGATTGGCGCTGGGCATAAAGCACCTCGAAAAGCTTTTAAGGTTGGCGAAAAGGGTCTTACTCCCTCGCGGGAGGGCCCAGCCCGCGAGGGAGCGCGAGGGGCGAGGGGAGAAAAAGCTAGAGAAAAGCCAAAAAAATTTGGTGGATAATAGCACAGAGCCCTTGGGGAAAAACACCCCCGCCGACCGCCGCCGCGTAAGGCCCCAAAGCGCGCGGCCGCGCGGCGCGAGGGAGGGACTCTTCCAACGGCGCCTAAAAATGTTATCATGGGAGACAATCGCGGATCGCGCCATCGCCCTCTTAGGCTCTTTCCCCCCGCTCCGGCGGGCCCGAAGGACCGGAAGCGCCCAGGCCGCTTGAGGCGAGTGGCTTCCGCGATTATTTGGAGGAATTACATGAAACCCATGACTTACCGAGGTTACGCCGCCAGCGTCAAAAGCACCGAAAAGAGCCCGCTCCTCGTCGGAAAAGTGAACGGAGTTCCGGACATCGGCTCTTTTTACGGAAATTCCGAAGAGGAACTCCAACGCGCTTTCGAGAAGGCCATCGATCTCTATCTGAGCGATTGCGAAAAATCCGGCGTCACCGCGCGCAGGCAGTTTTCCGGCCGCTTTACCCTCAGGATTAACCCGGATCTCCACGAGAAACTCTCCATTCTCGCCGCGGAAGAGGGCCAAAGCGTCAACCTCCTAATCGAGAACTCCCTGACCTCCTACCTCGCCAACCGGAAAGTTTAGCCGCGCGTCGCCCCCGCGCGAGCGGAGCGGGCGCGCCTTAATTTTTAGTTCGCGCGGGCCTCTTTTCCCGCCGGAGCGGAAAGCCGCGCGTTCGCGCGAGTTTTCCCCCTAACGGCGGAGCGTCTTTTTTGTAAGGGGCCGCGCCAGCGGGCGGAAGAGGTCCCTTGGGGGTAGAAATATCCGCGTCTGCCCCGCCTTGGGGGGCCGACGCGCCGTTGGGGCGCGATTTCCCCTATCCAGACGCCGCCCCCATTGGCTCTTTCAAAAGGGAGCGAAGCGCCCCAGAGCCGCTTGGACGGCGCTCTTCGCGGGGGGGCTTTCCGCCTCGCGGGGATTTCCCCTGGCGGCCCGCGGAAAGGGCGCCCGCGCCAGCGAAGGGCTGGCGGTCGCGGGCCCGCGCGCGCCCCCCAGGCCCCGCGACCCCCGCGACCCCCGAGACCCCCGAGACCATGAGGCGAACGCGCGCCCGAGGAAGCTAAGGTTAAATTTGAATGACGGATCCAACTGGCGTTTCGGGACGGCCACAAGAATCTTCGGGGCGGCCCGGGGCCGCTGGCGTAAAAACAGCGCCTCTCGCCGCGAAGCCAAAACCCGCGAAAGCGCTCGTCCGCCAGCTACTTGGGTTTGGAGACATTTGGCTCTTTGACCAAATTTTAAAACGGACTGGTCTCGACACGGTTTTAGAAAACCTGATTCCGGGAAAGAGCGACACTCTTAAAGCCCTCATAGGTTACAAAGCGTTAGAAAAAGACGCTTTCATATTCGCGGAAGACTGGTATCCAAACTCATACGCGAGCGTCCTCTATCCCCAAGCGAAAATTGATCGCGCTAGCGTAAGCGAATTTCACGCTGAGTTAGGATCTGACGCTATTTTCAACAAATTTTTTCAATCGTATTTAAAAACGGCAATCAAAAGAAAAGGCGTTAAAGAGCGAATTTCGTTGGCGGCGGCGATAGACGGCGCTGACGCCTCAAATGAGAATGAATCTTTTTTGACCGCCGTAAATAACGGCAATATCTTTACCAGCGACGAAATGAGAATAACGTATGTCATGGATAGTATTACGGAACTGCCTCTATTTATGAAAATTACTCCTGGAATTTTCGCGGGCGTTTCAACGCTCGTCAATACCGCTATCTCGTTGGCCGCGCTTGGCGTTGACGTAAATCTCTTATTAACGGATACCGCTCGCGCGTCGGCGAAAAAAATCGATGAATTGTTAGAATATAATATTCCGTTCCTCGCGGCTACGCCTCAATACGGAAAAGTTTATAAAACTCTGATTAACAATTTTGGCGCGGATCTTAAGAGCGCGGATAACGTGGTAAACGTCGCGGAGAGCGAGTTTTACGTAAAAAAAGTTCCGACAGATTACGGCGATCGCCGATTATTCGCTTATATCGCGCTTGACATAGAGCAATCTTATATCGATGAGCGCAACGCGTTAAAAGCGTATCAAAACGGCGATGAGGACGACGCGCGAAGCGTGTATCGGGAGTCATTGGCCAACGCGGGAAAGATTGTTTTTATATCTTCCAAAGATTATCAAAAAGACGAAGTTTTTAGTTTATATAACGCGAGGCGAATGGCCGCTCAGCTGATTGACATGGCTAAAATATACGCCGGCGTCACGCCAATTCAGGAACGTGACGTTACGCCAAATCAAGGACATTCCGAAGAGACAATTCGGGGGATACTACTGATATCGTTTATCGCGACAGCCGCGCGCGCGTTCCTCGACTATACGCTGTCAGGCTCGGAGTTTTCCGCGCGCGACGCGTTTATTAAAATGAAATATTGGAAGTTAATGGCGTTTGAGCGTCACGCGATTTTGAGCGAATTGACTCAAGAGCAAAATGATATCCTAAAACATTCGCGTCTTTCTCCTCCCTTCGAGATTGAATCGGAAAACGAGCCGCGAAAAAGGGATTCTTTTTCGCTTGTGGCGAGCCCGACGAAACGCGGAAGAGGCCGACCCAAAAGCGCTCAAAACGCGCCTGACGCCGAGCGCCCAAGTCGCCAGGACGCGGCGAGCGATCCCGCGTCAAACTTTGGCGGGAAGCGAGGAAGGGGCCGTCCCAAGGGAAGCCTGAACAAGCCAAGGCAATCCCAGCCAAACGCTCTTGTCTTAGGCGCTCCCACGCCAAGCGTGGGAGCGCCGCGGGGGCGGGGCCGCCCTAAAGGAAGCGCGAATAAGCCTTAAGAAGGCGCGCCAAAGCGTCTAGCCCCGGTAGAAAAAGACGCTTAAAATAGCCGCCCTCAGGGAACGAAACAAATACGCCTAAGACGGGCTTTCCGCTCGCGTCATGACTCCTGGCGGCAAACGCCTCAAAGACGGCGTTCCCGATTTAGGCCAAACGCGCGCTAAAATTGAAGCGAGCGGAGGCTCCGCGGAAAAGCCTCGCCTTGAATCTTGGACACGCCGAAAATCCGCAAGCGGAGGCGTTTACGGATACCTTCCCAAAAGCGGCGCGACGCGAGGAAGGGCGGCGTTCGCGCGCGCCACCCGTCCTTGCCTTAAACGGTCGCCAAAGGACGCCCCCCCTCGCTTCCCCCCAAAGCGCCCGCGGCCCTCACGAACGGGATATCGCGTTCGCTATTCGCTTTCCAAATAACTCTCCCTTTTTCCCCTTTTCCCGCGAGAGAGTTAGAAGGTCGGCGCCCCTGGCGCGCCCGCGGCGCCAATTTTTGCTAAAATAGCGTCGCCTCTTCCGCCCTTCACGGACCCGAAAGGATATCGCGCTTGCCCTCTCCCTTTCCAGACGCAGCCCCCAAAACCCGCTTCCCCCGCGAAAGACGCCGCAAGAAGATGCTCCTCTGGTTAATCCTCTGTCCCCTGGCTCTCATAACGGCCCTTTTTCTTTTCGCCTTTTTCTACCTGAAACTCCCCAAATTCGGGGCTCTGCCCTCGGGCGAAAGGTTGGAACGCGTTTCGCGCTCCCCCCATTATCGGGAAGGCAAATTCCAAAACCTTGTCCCCACGCCGCGCGAGACCCATGACGGCTCGGAAGGTTCCCCCAAACGCTCCCTTTGGGATTTTTTCTCCCGCTCGGGACGCGTCGCCCCGCGCGATCCCCTGCCCGCCGTGAAAAGCGACCTTAAATCCCTCGCCGAAGGGGAACTTGTCTGGTTTGGGCACAGCTCCTTTATTTTTAGGCTGCGGGGACGAATTTTTCTGGTGGACCCGATTTTCAGCCAGCGGGCTTCCCCCCTGTGGTTCGGGATGAGGGCCTACCCCGGGACCTCCGTCTATTCCGTGGCGGATCTGCCCCCCGTCGACTATCTCCTTATTTCCCACGATCACTGGGATCACTTGGACTACCCCACGGTCATGGCCTTGCGGGAAACCGTCGGCCTCGTCATTTGCGGCCTGGGCGTGGGCGCCCATTTCGAGCGCTGGGGTTTTCCCGCGGCCAAGACGCGCGAAGGGGAATGGGGGGACTCCTTTTCTCCCGAGGAGGGGATCGCGATCGACCTGGTAACCGCCCGGCATTTTTCCGGGAGGGGCCTTACCTGGGATCAGGCCATGTGGACGGGTTTCGTTATCCGGGCCGGAGGCCGACAAATCTATTATAGCGGCGACGGGGGCTACGGGACCCACTTTCGGGAGGCGGGGGCCAAATTCGGGTCCTTTGACCTCGCCCTTCTGGAGGACGGCCAGTATGACCTCGCCTGGAAACGCGTCCACATGATGCCCGAGGAAACCGTCCGGGCGGGCTTGGACCTCAACGCCAAGGCCGTTTTCCCCGTCCACAACATGAAATTTTCCATCTCCTACCACGATTGGGACGACCCCCTTCTCCGCGCCCGCGCCGAGGCCCAAAGCCAAGGGGTTTCCCTCGTTACCCCCCTTATAGGGCAAAAGATTAGCCTCGGCGAGCCCGGGGCCGTCTACCCCGCCTGGTGGCTGGGCTTAAACTAATATAACGGGGCTTTCGCGACGCTTCTCTAGCATTTCCCAAGGCTCTGGTCTATAAATATGGGAAAATAACTTTAAAAAAGGAGCGCTAAATCCATGGACCACGCCAACCGCTTAAGCAGCATTGACGTCAAACGGCTCAACCGCTTAATCATCTACCGGGCCATTCTGCGGGAAGACAAGGTCAGCCGCAACGATCTCGCGGTCTCCTTGGGCATGAGCCTCCCCACCGTGGCCCAGAACGTCAAAGAGCTTTTGGACCGCGGCCTCATCCAGGAAATCGGGACCATGGCCTCCACCGGGGGGCGCAAACCCTCCCTGATCGCCCCCCTGGCCCAGGCGCGGCTCGCCTTGGGCCTGGACATCACCCAAAACCATATCAGCCTGGCCGTGGTGGACTTGAAAGGCCAAATCCTGGCCCACCAGCGGACCCAGAAAAAATTTGTCCTTTCCGAGGACTATTTCGCCTCCGTGGCCGCCCGGAGCTCGGACTTTCTAGCTACCCACCTGCGCGAGCCCTCCGCCCTCCTGGGCTACGGGGTCGCTTTTCCGGGCATAGTCTCCGAGGACGGGCTCGCCCTCTTGAACTCCCACATGCTCAATATCTGCGAGCCCCAGACCATCCGGCCGCCCTTCCGGATTGAGGCCCCGACGCGGCTTTTCAACGACGCCTTCGCCGCCTGCCTCTCGGAAAACCTGGACGAAACGCCCCCCGCCAATTTCTTCTACCTCACCCTCAGCAATACCGTGGGCGGGGCCCAGGTCATTAACGGCAAGATCCTCAAGGGCGCCAACCAAAGGGGCGGGGAAGTGGGCCACGTCAGCCTCTTTCCCGACGGCAAACAGTGCTACTGCGGCGGGAAGGGCCACTACGACTCTTACGGCTCGGCCCTTTCGCTCGCCGCCCCCGCCGGAGGAAGGCTCCAGGACTTTTTCGCCCAAGAGGCGGAGGGAAACGCCGAATTCGCCGCCATCCTGGACGCTTACCTAAAAAATCTGGCCCTTTTGATCGTGAATCTGCGCATGTGCCTGGACTGCGACATCGTTTTGGGAGGCTACGTGGGCGGCTTTTTGGGGCCCTATCTCCAGCGCGTCCGCGACGCCGTCTCCGCCCTCGACAGCTTCCAGGACAACGCCGACTACGTCCGCCTTTGCCGCCATAAGATGGAAAGCACGGCCGTAGGCTCGGCCCTCTATTTCATCGACAAGTTTATCTCGGAGATTTAGCCCCGCCGTCGCCCACGAGAGCTTTTCGTCCCGCGCTTTTCGCCCTCAAACTAAAAGCGCTGAGCCCGCCCCCTTTTCGTGGGAGCGGGCCCAACGCCGCGAGCGGTTAGCCTCGCGGCCGCGCGCCCCTTAAAAGGCGCGCGGCCGCGGGGGGATTCTACGAGTCTTTTTCCACCGTCCGCTCCAACTCCCCCAACTCTTCGTCGGAGACGCCAAAGGCGTTAAAGAGAAGCCTCTGGCGACCCTGGAAGGGTTGCAGGATGGAGTGGCGGCGGAGCCTGACCTTGAGCACCCCCTCAAGCTCCCGGAGGCACCAGCGGGGGAAGTTCTCGACCTCGTAGCTTTCTGGAAAGTTCGGGAGCGTCAGGCCCGAGAGCAGGGAGATGGAGACAAAGATTAAGAGGTTCGCGAACTCCATGAAGTCCCGGTGGGAGATTCCCGCGAAGAGATCCTCGCTCCGGAGCAAAAGGTCATGGATACGGGCGTACTCGCTCGCGACCCAGGCCCGTTTATAGACCAGGGCCCGGGCGCTGAAGGCGAACTCGCGCCGGGTGACGAGGGAAGCGGTCCATTTGGACAGATCCTCGGAGCTTAAAAGCTCGAAGAGATCCGGGGCCGCCTCCTCTTTGACGGAAGTCTTGGGTTTGAGGCCCACGCCTTGGCCGCCGAGGGGGGAGATGGGCGTTTTGGGCTCCAAAACGAGAAAGATGGGCTCGCCCCCCTCCACGTGGAGTTCCCGGATGAGGGGGAAAAGCCTTTCCCAGGCCTCGGGCGGGCTCTGGCTGAACTCCCGCGCCGCCTCCGCCCGCAGGCTGGCGACTTCCTCGTGGACGAGAGGGGAAGCGAGATCTATCGCGCACAGAAAATCCACGCCGTGGAAGCTCTCCACGAGTTCCGGGAGGTCCTTGGCGCGCTTGGGCGGCGCGGCGATTAAAAGGATGTCGCCCGAGCGCGGCCTCAGGTGCTTGGGAAAGCGCTGGCCTCTGGCGGTGGCGAAGGTCTCGAGACGCAACGGGGTCCCCTTGTCGGAGCTCTCCACAAGGCAGGCCACGTGGGCGTGGGAATCGCTGACGGTCCCGTCCAGGGGATCAGGGTTGAACTTGAGTTCCCAGCTGTAGATTTTCATCCGCTGGGAGCCCTCGAGGCGCTCGTGGTAGCCGTTGAAGAAATCCCGGACGCGCTCGGCGGGGAAGCCCAGCGCGAGCTTGCGCAGGCCAGCGGGCCGAAGATCCGCCGGGAAAATGTCCACCCCCTCCCGCCATTTGCGGGCCCCGCTCAAGGGCATGTCCGTGGTGGCGAGAAAGGCTCCGATGACGTAGAGATCCGGCCAACTGTGGTTAAAGTTGGACTCCAGCAGCCGCAAAAAGCCCGTGCGATCGGCCTGCCGGAGGAGCAGATAGTTAGGGGCGAAATCCCGGAAGCTGGATTCCTGAATGTCCCTGATGGAAAAAAGAGGCGTCTTGAGGCGACGCTCGTCGCTTTGGCGATCCCTTCCTTGAACCCTGAAATTTAAGACCCTTTCCGGGTATTTGTCGGAGAGAATGTCCATTTCTTCAATGGCTTTTTGCTGGATGGACTCGGGAATCTTGATCCCGCCCATCTCGTCGAGCTCCAAAAATTCGCGGCAAAAGAGTTTGACTCCCAGGACGGGATCCACTTTCCCGACGCGAATTCTCCGGTTGCGGGGGTGGCCTTCCAGGTCGCGGAAAGCTTCGCCCAAATAAACGTACCGGTAAGGGAATCTACCGGCTTCAAAAAGAAAGGCCATGGGTACCAAACCTCCTCAAATTGAGAGAAAAGAAGCGTAGGGGGGCGCGACCGTGGCGCTCCCCAACCTGAAGTTGGGTCTAACGTCATTAGCGCTCCTCCTCTCAGTGGGCCGGAAGGGGACTTTTAAAGAGTCGTACCCCGTCTGAAGGAAAAAAACTCAAGATCTCGCGCGCTTTCGCGCGCATCCGAAGAGGGCTTTCGCGAATTGTTGGAAAAAACGGGCCAGGGACTCGTTAACCATTGACTTCAGCGTATTTGTCGCTCAAATTTTAAGCCGATTAATAGTGTAGGTCAAGAAAAGCCACGCGCGAAAGGCGCTTTGTCGTTAATTATTTAAAAACCCCGTATCCCCTTTTTAAATATATTTTTAACTACATTTTAAAAACTGTGGTTAAAAGTTATTTTATTGAGCTAAAAAACTTAAAAAGTAATTAAAGATTTTCCCTCGCCTCGCGAGGGCTTCAGCGCGCGGAAAAATCCCCAAATCAAGGCTTCGGACGCTCTTAACCTAAGCCCTCCCATGGGTCGCCTCGGGCGAAAGCCTCCCGTTAGGATCTGGCGCGCGTTAAAAATACAAAGTAGTTGCGCTCAAGAATTAAAATATACCGCCCTAGAATTAAAAACTCGCGGCGCCGCCTTTTTACCCCCACTTCGCGCTCTTTTCGCGGGCCCCCCGCTCTCGCGCCAAGACCCCGACGCGCCCGCGGCGGGCTATTTCCCGCCGCCTCGCCTCAAGCCTTAAGCCTTGAGGCGCCCCGCCGCTCCCCATGGGCGAAGTCATCCCGTTCCTCGCCCAAAGGCCAGCCGCGCCTTCCGCGCCCGCGCGAGCGGCGCGCGATCTTCTTGGCGAGCGCCAGAAAGCGCCCCGAGATAGCTCCTTGGCCTTCCAGCCAAGGGCCCACGCGGCGGGCCCGCGCCGCCAATCCCTATTCTTCCCTTTCCGCGCCCGGGGCCTTTTCGCCTAAGGCCAGCTCCCGAATCTCGAAGACGATAGCCATGACGTTTTCGGCCTCGTTCCGGAGTTCCGCGGCCGCCTCGGCCGTCTCTTCGGTGTTGGTGGCGTTGGTTTGGGTAACTTGGTCGATTTCGTGAATGGCCCGGTTAATCTGCTCGATGCCCAGGCTCTGTTCCGAGCTGGCCTCGGAAACGTCGCTGATGTTCTTCTGGAGCTTGGGTTGGCGCTCGATGACCAAGGTAAAATTCTCGTCCGTGGCGTGGACCATGGCCGAACCGGAATTGATGCTACTGATGGTGTCCTGGATCAGGCTCGCGGTATTTTTGGCGGCCTCGGCGCTCCGTTGAGCCAAGTTGCGTACCTCGTCAGCCACGACGGCGAACCCAGCCCCAGCTTCCCCGGCGCGGGCGGCCTCCACCGAGGCGTTTAAAGCCAAAAGATTGGTCTGGTAGGCGATTTCGTCGATGGTTTTGACGATCTTCCCGATGGCGTCCCCGGAAACGGAGATGCTTTCCATGGCCGCGATTACGTCCTTCATCGAGAGAGAGGCCTTGTCCACGTATTCCCGGGTCTCTTCCGCCACTTCCGAGGCTTCGCTGGCTCTTTCGGCGTTAAATTTGGTTTTGGAGGACAGTTCCTCGATGGTGGAGCGAATCTCCTCCAAAGAGGCGCCGCTCGCGGTGGTCCCCTGGGCGGTCACTTGGGAGCTAGAGGCGATACGGTTGGAAAGGCCGCCCAACAGCTCCGATTTTTCCGAGAGCTTCCGGATAACCGCCGCGAGTCCACCGCTTAAGGCCTGGACAAAAATGACGGCGAGCGTTGTCCCTAAGATTAGGCCCACCGCGGTGGCCAAAAGCAGGATTAAATAACCGCGCTCGTAGGTAGCGGTGGCAAAATTCTCGGCCGCCTCGACCGCGTCGCCGATATTTACGGCCATCTGGTTTAAAATACCGTCGCGCTCCTCCTGGCTGGGCTCGTATTTCTCCATGAGCGCGACGTAGGCCCGCCCGTTGGAATCGTCGGCTATAAGCCTTTCGATTTCCGCGATAAGTTTTTCGAATTCCACGCGCTGGAACTTAACCGCTTGCCAATAAATATCGCTCAGTTCCCGATAGTCGGGGCGCGTGAACTCCGGTGGAAGCGTAAAGGAGATCCTTTTCACCGAAAAAGCGCCCTTGCTATCGAAAGCCACTGAACCTTCGGCGAGCTGGGCGAAGGATTGATTGAACGCGTCCAGGGCTAAATCGGAGACGGCGGGATTGGTGACCAGTCTTTCCAGCGCGTCCAAACGGAAGATTAATTCCTCGAGTCCCGCTTTCACGAGATCCAGATACCTCGCGCGTTCGCTATTGTCCACGCTTAAAACGGCGAGTTTTTCGGATATCTCCATATTCATGATAGCGATTAAACATTCGTCGGCGGCGTTGGAGATCCGCTCGGACTCAACGGTTTTAAGTTCTTGGCCCAATTCCGAAATTTCGCGAAGCGGCGCTTTGAAATCATTCCAAAAAGCGGGAGCGCTTTCGGCGGCCATCACCTTTCCGTAATAACCGGTGTTGGCGAGGCTGTCCTCGAAAATAGAGTCGATGATCTTTCGCTCGTCGTCCCAAAGGTCAAGAAATTTCGCCCAAAGCGGCGCGTTTTGGGGCAGGGGATGGAAATTCCTCATTATGGGACCCAATTTATTGTCTATCGCGGAATCAATCAAGCCCCTTTTCTCGCGTTTGGTCTCTTCGTCGTCGGAAAGCAGTATTTCCCTCAAATCGAGTTCCATCGAAGTCATTTCTTGCCTGATCGCGCTGATGACGTCGCCGTGGTTACGGGTCAGCTCAAAGACCTCAACCATTGACTCGTTAAGATAATTCATGGATCTTATCGCGAAAAACGATATCAGAACGCCAGCGGCCACCAAGATAAGACAGACCGAAAACATTTTGAATTTAAAGGACATATCTATTCCTAGTAAATCCTAGCGAAATAGCGCGAATCCTAGCGCGGGCGTTAAGGAAATAGACGCGCGAGCCTTCGCCCGCGCGTCTTTACGAAAGCGCGAATCCGTCGTTTTCGCGCCGCTCTCCGCGCGGGGCGGCGCGAAAGAGACGCCACAGGCTTTTAAAGCGCGATGGCGCCTCATCGCGGTCGCTTAAAAGGCAACCCCAAAGGCTGTCCGCGACTCCCATAAAAGCTTTGGCCAAATCCCGAGGGCTCCAGTCGTCCAGCGGCGTCCGCTCCAGGGCCGCGACGACGGCCTTTTCCATCCTTTGGTAATGTTTTTGGGTTATTTCCCTTACTTCGGCCTGAAAAGGCTCGGGCGGAGCGTAACGGGATCTGACAATGAATTTTAAATGTGGGGGGTTAAGCTCGAAACGGGCGATGAAGCTTTTGAGGTATTCGTAAAGATTGGACCAAACGTCCCCCGGCCGCGCCAAAAGGTCCCTCGCGAAGCTCTCTTCCCGGGACTGACAGGGTCCCAACAAACTCAAATAGAGGTTTTCCTTGCCCGTGAAATGGGCGTAAATGGTTGATTTTTTGACTCCGGATCCCTTGGCGACGCGCGACATGGAGACGCCTTCGTAGGAATCGCGCGCGAATAAATCCAAAGCGGACAGCTGAATATTGTTTAAACCAGTCATTTTTCCCATTCCCCTTATATCGCGCCATTCGCGCCTGTCCGCGCGCCTTCAGCCGCGCGAATATTTCCCTCAAAATAATAATAACAGATAAGCGAGCGCCCTTCCACAATATAATCATATTATAAATAGAGCGTTTAATTTACGTTTCGCGAAAACAGTCGCCAAATAACGAGTTTCACTCGTTTATCGAACTCTCATTATTTTTGACGCGCGTTAAAATTTTCTAACCCCACACAAATTGAAACGTTTCCATTTTCGCGACGAAACTTCCCACGATCAAACGGATTAAAAAAACTTCCGCGATATTTGTGGGTTGCCGTCTCGCGTCAAGCGTTCTCCGGTGGGTCGCGTAGCGCTCCTCGCGCGCGGCGGCGTCACTCCAAGGCGTAGCCACAAGTGACTCGCGCCGCGGGAGCCATCTCCGCAATGGCGCGCTCTTTCGCGAGCGCTTTTGCCGCGGCGTAAAATGGTCTCGCTTCAGGACGCGCGGCGCCTTTGGAAAATTTCGCGCGCGAATTGGAGCCGCGGAGCGGGGCGAATGACCGGTCGCGCCTTGAAGAGTGAATTGGAGAGCGAATAGAAGAGCGAATAGGAAAGCTATGAAGAGAGTGATTTGAGAATCAATTTAATGAAATCCTCCGTTTTCATAGCGCCCTGAATCGACGCGCGCCGTGGATACGCTCGATTTCCCAAAATGTGAAAGAAAACTGGGCGTTGAGCTCCGCGCGCCGCGCGCTCCTTTATCCTCAAAACTTGATGGTTTATCCCGTAGGCCCTGGCGAGCGGCTCCAAAGCCTCCCGCTCGTTTTTCCCACTCCCTTTTTTCGCGCGTGACGCGTCGCGCGTAAGGCCAGTCTAAGGGCCCACGCCAGCCACAAAAAGGCCCCGCGCCGGACTCGTCAACCCCGGCGGTCTGTGGGGATGACGGCTTCCCTCGCCCAAAAGCCGTCCGGCGGCCTCAGGCGAAGCTTCAGATAGCGGAGGAAAGGCGCCGCGAAAGCGACTGGGCGGCGACTCAATCCCTAAATCTGGCCCCAGAGAGCTGGAGAGGCGGCGCCGCCTTCCTTAATGGCGCGCGAACGGTCAACAGCCTACCACGCGTATAGTTCCACCCTCGTGACTCACGGCGTCCCAGGACAACTTCTTGCCCCACGGTTTTCCGAAATCCTTGTCGAAGACGACCAGCCAGCCATCGGAGGCTCCGAGCCTGTCCATGTTGGCGGACAATTGTTTAACGCTCGCGGCGCGGGTTTTAACTCCCTTAATCATAAGCTCAATAGGATAGTGGCGCCCCTTGTAGGTCACGCGTATGTCCACCCTGGTCCGTCCCAGAGCGTATTCCCTTTGTATGTCAGCCCCTCCGTTCAGAACCCTTTGGAGGAAGGCGTAGAGGACCAGGTGGGCC
>JAISCZ010000084.1 GCA_031265205.1 Deltaproteobacteria bacterium | reverse complement strand
GCGAGCGCGCGTCGCGCCGCCTTCCGCCGCCGCGCGCGCCGCCGTCCGGAGGGGGAGGGGGAGGGGGAGGGGGAGGGGAAAGAGAGGCGAGCGCTCCCAGGCCCCAAGGCGATCCCTTGGAAACGCCGCGCGGCTTATGGTAAAAAGAGGCGTCCGACCAAGCCGCCGCTCCTCAAGGAGGCCCCCGCGCGCCCTCGCGGGTGGCCCCGTTCCGCTCCAGGCCTTCTTCGTTAAAGGGGAAATTTAAAGTGTCTTCCAGCTCGCCGGAATCTCTCGCGGTCCAGGACGAAATCGACGAACTCATCTTTTTTCACGAAACCTGGCTGTGGGCCAGCTCCTATCACGCGGGCCAGCTCTATCCAGGCTCCGGACTGCCTTACCTGACCCATATCGCGCAGGTGGTTTTCTCCCTCTTGCCGGGCCTGCGGGCCGATCCTTCCCTGGACCGCGAGCTGGCCATTTCCTGCGCTATCCTCCACGACACCGTCGAGGACACGAAAGCCACGTTGGAGGATATTCTGCGGGTTTTCGGGCCGGAAATCGCGCGGGGGGTCTCCGCCCTCACCAAAAATCCCGATATGCGCAAATTTGAAGCCACCTTGGACTCCTTAAAGCGCATCCGCGAATGCCCCCGCGAAATCTGGCTGGTCAAACTGGCCGACAGGATCGCCAATTTGGGGCCGCGCTTGCCCACCAGCCATTGGAAATGGGAAAAAATCCGCGCCTACGCCCAAGAGGGACGATTAATCCTGGAAGCCTTAGGCCGGGCCTCCGAGCTTCTCGCCCTAATTTTGGAAGAGCGGATCGCGAACTGGGAAAAGGAATGCCAAGACCATCTTTAATTTTATCGCGCTCAAGCGAGGCGCGGCGCCGGAAGCGCCGAACCGTTCGCGCTTTCTCGCGCGCCAAAGCGAAAAAAGGCTTGGAGCTTTCGCGCGATATTCGGGCTTTCTCTCCAAGAGCGAGCGTTGGTCCCCGTTCGCGACCATCGCCGATGGAGGAGCAATCCGCGTTTTTAACGAAAAGCCGCTTACTGGGAGCGTGGAGGCTTTCCCACCTCTCGCTATTACAGCGCGCGCGCGAAAGCTAAGAGGTTCGCGACTTAATAAAACAAAAATACGTAATTTAATCTTGACATTCGTTCTTTTGAATTTTATTATACTTCTATAAATTCTTAAGACGCGTTTGCGGGAAGAAGGATAACGCGCCTTCATTTATCGTCCGCGCGATTGTTATCGCGTCACCGTTTCGAGCGCTTTTAGTTTTTGGGGATTTTATTATATGGCTCTAATCAGATGTCCAGATTGCGGTTCGGCTATCTCTAGCGAAGCGTTATTTTGTATACATTGTGGCGCGCCTATTTTAGTTAAAAAAATCGTTTTATTAGAAGCCGCCAGAGAAATTGAAAAAAAGAAAATACGTCAACAAAAAATTGAATCTTTAAAAAAAACGTTCTCTTTCGATAATATAACGGATGAGATAATAGATGCCGCCGGCGGTTGTTTTGTAGTAGCAATCATTCTGGTTTTAGCGTTAGCCGTGTTTATGGGTATTGTAAAAGCTCTTGAGTAATACATCACTCAAAGCGTTCCATTAATTATTTGTCGCTATCTTTTTCGTTTAGGGGCCGTTCAAAAATTAACTTTATATTAACTAAAAAATTAAAATTTTTTTGTACAAAGCGTAGTTCCATTCGCCGTGAAACTTTTCTTTAGGGACGAGCCCATGATCGGCAAGAGCGCCCCACGCGGAAGAGCGCTCCCATTGGCGGCCTCAAAGAGAAGAGCATGGCCGCCTACCGCGGGTAACTCAAGCCCATCATTAGCCCCCAGGATAACGAGAAAGACCCCAAAAGACATCCCCGAGCGGGATCCTCAAGACCTTCAACATCATCCCCGTCAAGATGGCGGACAAGGTTTCGCGGAGCGCCCTCGCGAGCGACGAGAACTCGCCCCTCTCCCACGAGCAAGAGGAAGCCGTCAAAGGCCCCAAGGAAGGGGACGAACTCCCCGACTCCCCGCTCTTGCTCTTGAGCCCCGCGCCCGGCGCCCCGAACCTGGAGGGTCCGAGACTCGACGCCTAAAGAAGGGCCCGCCACCGACGCCGCGGGGCGCGCTGGGGTTTTTCCGCGCCGCCCTTCTTTTTCCCCACGCTGCCGTCAGCGCGGCCAAAACTAAAGCGCGGCCCGGGAGAGGCTACCCACGCCTTCCGGCTTTTCCGCGCGCCCGCGCGGCCTTTCGCGCTTCGCGGCCCGCTTTTTCCGAGCTGTCGAACCGCGCTTGAGCCTTTCCCTGGCCCCCAAAGGCGGGGGAGGCCCTCGGAAAAAGCTTTAGGAGGCGCCAGGGCCCCTCGCGCGGCGGGATTCGGCTCCCTTCGTCAGGCGCGTGGAAAAACCTCTGGGCCAGCTTAATCTTTTCTCCCACAAATTGTCTGATAGCGCCCAGAGGCACATCGTCGCGCGCCCTTTGGCGAAGCGCTTTCGCGCGCGGCTGAAGATATAGGCCGGAAGACTTACGCGTCAGGAATCGCTTTTTTTCCCGACCGCCCAGGCGCCGATAGTCCGGCTAGCGCCGTTAATGGCGATCCCCAAAAGGAGAGGATTGTCGTAGGGCCCGGCGTAATTTTTGTCTCGAATCTGTTTTAACGCTCCCTGGGCCACATCCTCGTCATTCCCATCTCGGACCATTTTAAGCTCTATGACCCAAACCCGTCCAGCGTGAAAAGCCACCATGTCTGATTGCCCTTGACTGGCGCGCTCTTCCGCGTGAACAATAACTCCCGCGCCAATGAGAAAAGATAAAAGGTTAGCGTGATACAGCCATTCGCCAAAATCTATTTCACTATTCCCAACTATTATCATTTTACGATTAGCT
>JAISCZ010000183.1 GCA_031265205.1 Deltaproteobacteria bacterium | reverse complement strand
GTCATTGGATTTCCTCCTCCTTAGCTTTGAGAATATCGGAAAAGCCGACCGGCGTCAATGATCGCTCCCCAAAGTTTGCCTCATCAAGGCTCGCGACCGACCGCGAGGGCGCGGAAAGGCGCCTTGACGCTCGCTTAAAAGGCGAAAGGTCGCGGTCCCGCTCCGGCGACGGAGACTCACTAATATTATTCCGCGCCGCGCCGTGACGGACAAGCCTCCCATTTTCTTAAATAATATTTTTCCCAGCGGAGTCTTGAAGGGCGCTCTCCAGGCCCCTCGCGCGCCCCTGACCGCTCATAAGTCAAAGACAAGCGCGTCCTCGCGGCGAGCGGGGGTCACGGCGAGCTTTCGCGAGCCCCGCGCGCGCGAGGAGGCGCGCCTGGGATTTCCTCCAGAGGCGAGCGGGGAAGGGAAAAGCGAGCGCGGGGCCGCCACTCGCCCCCGCCGCGGCCAAACGGGGCGGGACGGAAAGGCGCCGGAAGACTTAAGGCCCCAAGCGAGCCCCCCCGAGCCAGCCCCGGCGAACTCCCACGCGCCGCGCCAGCCCCATGGACGCGCGCGCGGCGCTCCGGTCTCGCGCGGCGCTCCCCCGGACTCGCGCGCGCCAAGCGCGCGCCGATTTCCCCGCTTTACCCGCGGGCGCGAGGCCTAAGGCCGCGGCGATTCGTCGGGCGGCGGCTTGCGCGTATCGCGCCCGCTCCTCGGGATTTAAGGGGCTTTGGGCCGAGGGAGTCTTCGTTCCCAGCGACTCCAGGGACCGCGGAGCGTTAATATATTCCTCTTTGGAGGTCACGCCGCGGCCCTCCTTTAATTCGGAGGCGAAGTGAGGCGTTTTTTTCAATTCCAAGAACTTGAGGGCGTGGGCCATGGAATCCGATACCCCCACTTCTCCGGGCGCGAATTTGCCCTCCCGCGGATAGGCCTCGCGCCCGGCCAGGGGGCTCGCCTTCCTGGGCGGGGACGGTCAGGCCCCGGCGGTTGGCCTGGAGCGTGGCTTCCACGCTCTCCTCCGCGGCGCTCTGGAGCGCCGCGAAAGCGTCCCCGTCCCCCTCGCGGAGATAGATCGCCGCGAGTTTTTGGAGGCGCGGAACAGAGACCGGATCCCCTATCATGGCCGCCTGGGCCACCGCAAGGCCCACCGTGACGGGCAGCTAGACAAGGGGACTGGGGTGGTTCGTTATTGCGCTAGGCTCATTCTTCGCTTTCTCGTATAGCGCCTTCCGCGGTTTCTGAGCTCTGTTTGGGGTTTCAAGGGTTGCCCATTTCCCCCATCCTTTCCCACTTTCAGCGCGCGTTCCAAACCAGCGCGCTACGCGCGGCCCTTCTTCCTACAATCAGGTCTTTAGCGCCCACGCTTCCCTTTTCGTCCTCCTCTCTCCAGGCCCGCCCGGCGCCGGTCGCCGGCGCTCCCCACCCATCGCCTATCCTGGCGGGGTCCCTTTGGGGCCGCCCGCGTCGCGTCATACTTCTCTTGAATGGCATGCTGTCGTCATTACCCCGTCGGATACTTGAAACCACTCGTCAGTCATCTCCAACCTTTTCGGAGAAAGAGCTCCCGCCCTTTCTCCGCTCCAGCTGGGCTGTCGTCTGATTGCCCGGATTTTGAACTGACTCCGGCATGCCAGGTTCTTTATGGCTTCAAGTCGGCGGCCTTCCCCGTTATGAAGGCGGGTCGGCTTCCGAATCTTGAGTTTTCGAGGCCCGCTCAACGTCCACTCGCGTTACGGCCCGCCACTCTCGCGGCCCCACTTTATATGGGACTTTTCATCGTGAGCTTACAACCACCTAGTCGCCTCCATAGCCGCCACGATTGCTTCTGACTGTCGCGATCATGAGTCGTCAGGCGAGGGTCTCGCGCCCTCGCGGGAAATATGGCGCCTTTCACGGCGCGCGATTGAGAGCGCAAAAAGTTTTGGCAATTAAATGGCTCTCTCTCCCATGAAGGGGGCGTATAATAGACGGGGTAGTGGGCGGGCGTTTTAGGCGTTTGCTAAAGAGCTAAAAAGCGTAAAATTTGCTAAAATAAAAAATAAATTTTAAAATTGACGATAGTCGTTTGAAGCTTCCGTATTTCCAGTCAACCCACGCGGAGAAGCCTTCGGAAGTCGCGCCGCCACGCGCGGTCGTCCGCCGTTCGGATCCGCCGTCAAGCCAACCCGTTTCTTCCCCGGGGGAGACCTCTTGTGGTTCGCGATGAATATTGATGACATCCTAACAAAGCTCCGGGCCGAGGCCCGATCCGAGAGAGAGAAGGGCGACAGCTTTGAGAGGCTGATGATCCGCTTTCTCAAGACCTATCCCGTCTACGATTCCCGCTTTACGGATGTCTGGCAATGGCGGGATTTCGCTGGTCGCGGGGGGATAGCCGAAGGAGACACCGGAATCGACATAGTGGCCAGGACGAAAGAAGGCCAATTTTGGGCCGTCCAAGCTAAGTTCTATCAGGAGGAAACTCTCATCTCCAAGGCCGACCTGGACGGTTTCCTCGCCACCTCCGGAAGGTCTTTTAATTTTTCCGGAAAACGAATCAGCTTCGCCAAAAGGCTCCTCGTCTCGACGACCAACGCTTGGTCTTCCAACGCCGAAACAGCGATCCGGGATCAAACCCCGCCGGTCTCTCGTATATCTCTTACGGACCTCCGGGCGGAGGGCGTGGACTGGAAGCGGTTGGACGAAGGTTTCTACGGAAACGCGGCCAGGCCAGCCCGTAAGGAATTAAGGGACTATCAGCGGGAGGCCGTAGAAAAAGCGCGCGAGCATTACGCCTCACGGGCTCGCGGTAAGGTAATACTTCCATGCGGCACAGGAAAGACGCTGCAAAGCTTGAAAATAGCCGAAAGCGAGACCGACGGACGAGGGTTTGTCCTCTTTTTGGCGCCCTCTATCGCCCTGGTCGGCCAGACCCTACGTGAGTGGAGCGTTGACGCGGCCAAGCCTTTCTTTGGTTTCTGCGTCTGCTCGGATCCGACTGTCAGCGAGGGTTCCTCCAGGCTCAGCGACGAGGAAGACGGCGATTCCTATAGGACGGTCGATTTGCCGCTGCCGGTTACGACATCCCCGAAACTGATCGCCGAGTATCTGAGCCAGGGCGCCAGGCTCCACGGCGACCGCCTGACGATCGTCTTCTCCACTTACCATTCCGCCGGGGCCGTCTCCGCCGGGGCCAAGAAGGCCAAGGTCTCGTTCGACATTATGGTCTGCGACG
>JAISCZ010000177.1 GCA_031265205.1 Deltaproteobacteria bacterium | reverse complement strand
TTCGCGTTCAAGAGGGCGCCCGTCGCGCGAGTACGATCCCGCGACGGCCAAGGCCGGAAAAGAGCGCGGGCCCGGAAAGCTGGGGGCGGCGAGCGATAGGCTCCAGAAGGTTAAGGGCGAGCGCGCCATGGGACTCTAACCGCGCGCCGGCGTCCAGAAAGCTTGCCCGCGCGCGGCAGGCGCGTCGGCGGCTCGCCTCTAAAGCCCCTCAAGGAGGAGTGGCGCGCTTAAGGTCAGCCTAGGGCGGCGAGCGCCCGCTTGGAGGATTCGTCTTGGGGCGCTTTTCGCCCAAGCTCGCGCCGGAAAGGGCGTAGCCCGCGCCAAAAGCGCGTTAATCCCCGCCGTTCGCGCGCGAGTCCAGAATTAAGGTGGGAAAGGGCGCGGCAAAGGATCTCAAGCCGCGCCCGTAAGCCAGTTTGGGGCGGGTCCTTCCTGATGGCGCGCCCGCGGGGGGGGCGAAAGCCGAAAGCTAACGCCGTCGCGACTCCGACGGAGCGAGGTCGCTTGGGGAACGCGCGGGGCGCCCTAATTCAAAGAGTGGCGAGGCGCCTCTACGACTTCTTTCTCGTCGTGGGCGCTTTGGCCCTCTTGGCGGGGGCCTTGCGCGCGGCGCTTTTTTTCTTGGAGGCCACGGAGGCTTTCTTCTTGGGGGAAACGGCGGCTTTTTTATTGGGGGTGGGAATCTGGAGGGTCTGGCCCGGCTTAATTTTGTTGGCGTTGGGGAGGCGGTTGAAGGCCACGATATCGGAGGCGGAGACCCCGTAGCGGCGGGCCACGTCCACCAAGGTGTCCCCGGAGGCCACCTTATGCGTTCCGGCGCTCTTCTTGGCGGCGACCGTCGTCGTCGCGCCCTTCTTTCTGGCGGCCGTTCGGCTTTTTTTCGGGGTGGGGGCCTGATAGGCCGCGTTCGCCCCGGTGTGTCTCTGGGCCGTCCTGTCGTTTAAGGCCAAGGCGGTCTGATGGCGGGAGGCTTGGATCCATTCGGTCTTGAGGCGTTCCGAGATGTTGGTGACCCCGGCGTTGTCGATGATCCGGCGGGCCGCCACGTAGTGGTTGCTCCGACCCCGACCGTTTAAGTTGGACTCCTGGACCAATTTGCCCGACGAGGGGCTGTGGATGTATTTGTTGTCGCCGGTGTAGATGCCGACGTGGGAGTAGCCGTAATTGAAGAAAACCAGGTCCCCGGGCCGCAGCTCGGCCCTCTCGACGGGGGTCCCCACGCCGAGCATGTCCCGCGAGGAGCGGGGGAGATTCACGCCGTACTGTTTGTAGACCCAGGACACGAAGCCGCTGCAGTCAAAGCCGGTTTCGGGGGTGCTGCCGCCGTAGCGGTAACGGTTGCCGACTTGGGAAAAGGCCGTTTTGAGTATGCCGTTAACTCGATTTTGCGTCTGTTGGGAGCGAAACGCCTCGGGGGAAGGAAGGATCCGGCTTCTGGAAGCGTGTCTGGCGGTTTGGCATCCCGAAAGAAAAAAGGCGAAAAGAATAAGAGCGGGAAGAATAAATTTGCGGGAATTAAAGGAAGAGCGAGAAGAAGAAAAGGCTTGCATCGGTTCTCCTGATTTTTGCCTGGTTGGCCGGCCGCGCGAAATAACGGGTGCTTGGAAAGGGGTTCGCGGGCGCGGGAGGTTTCCTCCCCAAAGCCACTTGGGGGGGAAAGACCCTCGGCATTATTTTTGGATAAGCGGATGGGCGCGTTATGTGAAATTCAGATAAAAAGCCCAAAAATGAAAGCGACCCCAAATCCTTTGGTGAGGGGAGACGGGGGCGCGGGGAAAGTTAAGCCTTGGGCGCTTAAAAAAAAGCGCGGCGAGCGCGGAAAGCCCTTGGGGATTGTTCGCCGCGAGCGGGGAAAAGCCTTGGGGGGGAGCCGCGAAAAAAGAAAACCACGGGGGAGGTCCTGGGTCCAAGAGGGGCTGGAGGCTCTCCCGCGGGGGACGGCGGCTGAAAATACGATTAATTCGCGTAAAAAATACGCTTAACCAGTATCGCGCGCGGAAAAATATTTGTCAAGGGTTTTGCGAGGGGGTCTTTGAGGCTTAAGGCGTTTTCGCTGGGGGCGCGGGGAAAGGTGGCCGCGCGCGGAATATTTCGCGCGGGATCGGAATTTTTCGCGCGTGACCTTTCGCGCGTGATTTTTCGCGAAGGGGCCCGACCACGGGGTAGGGGGGGCCCAGGGGGGTAGGGCCCGGCGGGAAGGCGCGGGGCTAAAATTGGGCGTCCGCCAGCTTGTCCCGGAGAAATTCTCGGACTAGGGCTTCCGCGTCCCGGGAGGAGGTGGTCTGGAGGGCCTCCCGGGTCACTTTTTGGATGTCCTCGAAAAAAGACATGCGCACCAGTCTCTTGATGACCGGGATATTGTAATAGGGCATGGAGAGCATGTCCGCTCCCAGGCCGATTAAAAGGGAGGCCGCCACGGGGTCGGCGGCCATGCCCCCGCAGATGGAGACGGGGATGCGGGCCTCTTTGCCCGCGTCGATGACCATTTTAATCATTCTGAGAATCGAGGGGTTGAGGGGCTGATAGAGGTCTTTGACCTCGGGGTTGGTGCGGTCAAGGGCCATGGAGTACTGAATGAGGTCGTTGGTGCCGATGGAGAAAAAATCGGCTTTTTGGGCCATTTCCCGGGCCATGACCACGGCGGCGGGGACCTCCACCATAATGCCCACGGGGAGGGCGGGGGCGATCCGGTGGCCCTCGGCCACGAGCTCGCGCCGGGTGTCCAGAAGGAGGCTTTTGACCTCGTCGATCTCCTCCAGGGTCGAGATCATGGGGAGCATGACCCGCGTGTTCCCGGTGGCCGAGGCCCGCAGAATGGCCCGCAGCTGGGCCCGGAAGACGTCGGGGTACTTGAGGCAGAAGCGGATGGCCCTCAGGCCTAGGGCCTGGTTTTGGCCCTCGAACTGGCGGCCGAAGGCGGCGGGCATCTTGTCCGCGCCCAAGTCCAAGGTGCGGATGGTGACCTCGCGGGGATGGATGGTCGTGACTACCCGGCGGTAACTCTCGAAGAGCTCCTCCTCGGTGGGCAGGCAGTCGCGGGAGAGATAGACCATTTCCGTGCGGTACAGCCCGATGCCCTCGGCCCCGTAGGAGGTCACGGCCGGGAGCTCTTCCAAGAGCTCCAGGTTGGCGTGGATCTCGACCCGGCGGTCGTCTAAGGTGCGGGAGGGGATGTGGGCTACCCGGACTATTTCCCGGTGGAAGGTCGCGAGGGCCAGTTCTCGGGTGCGGTAGAAGGCCTGGGCGTCGTAATCGGGGTCCAGGATGACGTGCCCTTCCACGGCGTCGAGGATCAGCCTCAGGCCCGGGGTCACCTTGTCCACCAGGGAGCTCACCCCCATGACCGCGGGGATCTCCAGGGCCTGGGCCAAAAGCGCGGTATGGGAGGTGCGGCCGCCGTTTTCGGTGACGAGACCCGCGACCCTATCTCGGGGGAGGGCCACCACCTCGGCGGGAGTCATTTCCTTGGCCACCACCACGCAGCCCTGGGGATAGAAATTTTCCGGGGGCTCCTCGCGTCCCGAAAGGGATTTAAGGAGCGAGTGGACTAACTGCGCCACGTCCTCGCCGCGCCTTTTGATGTAAGGGTCCGGGGTCGCGACGCGGCTGCCCATAATCTCCTGAATCAGGTCCAGGGTCATCAGGAGGGCCGCCTCGGCGTTGATTTTTTCCTGATGGATGAGGCTTATGGTGTGTTTCTGGAGGAAAGGCTCCTTTAAGAGGGCGAGGTAGATCTCGAAGATCTCCTCGTCCTGGCCCGCGATCCCCCGGGGCAAAATGGCCTTGGCGGCCTTAAACTTGGCGCTGGTGCTGTCGACCGCCTGGAGGAACCTTTCCACCTCCACCGTCACCGCCTCGTCGTCCGGCAGGTTAGAGCGGATGACGTTAAGTCCCCCCAGGACGAAGGCCTCCCCCTGGACCGCGGCGGTTCCCACGCCGATCCCTTTAAAAACCGAGCTCGCGGGCACGAAGGGCGGTGGCAGGAGCATCTATTCGTCCTCTCCGAAGCGCGACTCAATAATCTTTTGGGCGGCGGCCAGGGCCGCCGCCGCCTCTCTGCCGGAGCTGAAGACGGTCACTTCGGTGTTCCGGGAGCAACTAAGGCTGAGCATGTCCAAAATGCTTTTCGCGTCCGCGCGGTCCGGGCCGCGAGCGATAAAGACCTCGGCGTCAAATTCCTCCAGCGCCGCGGCGAGCCGGGCGGCCGCCCGGGCGTGGAGGCCAAGGCGGTTGGTGATTTTCGTTTGGAGGCGGAGCTCGGCCAGGGGCGAGGCGTGGATCTCGCGCCGCGCGCGCCCGAAGGGCGAGAGAGAACCGTCCGCTGGGGGGTTTTCCGTTTTCCGACGGCGCATAAAAGGTCCTTCGGGGAGGAGATAATAAACGCGAGAAAAAGAAAAAGCGCTTGTGGGCTTTATTGGCCCTGGGGCTTTATTGGCCTTAGGCCAGGGAAAAGAAGAGGAGATAGATCAGGGCGAGCGTTCCCAGGTAAAAAGGGAATTTGAGGCGGGGGTGGCGGGTCGCGCCGAATCGCGCGAGGGCGAGGAACAAGAAAAGCCCCAGGCTTAAGCCGAGGTCTTGGGCCGCGGAGCCGGAGGTTTCCCGGAAGGCTCGCGAAAGGGCCAGCGCGGCGATAAAGCCCGCCCAAAAGAGGGTAAAAAAGTGGAAGCGGCGGCGGAAAGAGAGCGCCGCCGCGCTTTTGCGCTCCTTAAAGACCAAATGTCCCAGCCGGTATCCCCAGAAAACGCCCCACAGGCGGGTGGGCCAAGCCAGGGCCGAAAAGAGGAGCGGGAGGAGGAAAGGCCCCCAGGGGGCCTTGGCCCAAAAAGTGACGAAGAAGGCCGTCAGGGCGGAGAAAGGGAGCCAGGTGTTCCAGAAGATCTGATCCCCCTGGGCCCCGGTGACCGAGGCCATCCCCGCGAGGAGCCCCGCCTTGTCCAAGGGGCTTAGGGTTCCCGCGCGCTCTTGCTCCTCCAGGCGGATGGCCGCGCCCAGCACCATGGCCCCCATAATGGGATTGGTGTTGAAAGGGGCCAAAAGGGGCCTTAAATCCGGATTGTCCGGGTAGAGGCGCCGGAGGACCGGCGCCATGGCGGCGGCGTAGCCCAGATTCTGCTTCCCTTGGTTGTTCCAGGAAGTTTCCAGAAAAAGGCCGCGGAGGGCGACCCGCCACAAAAGTCCCCGACCGATGGGAAAAGCCGCGCGCGGGGGGAGATCTGGGGCCATAGCCTGATTCCTTGAGGGAAAAATTCGGCGCGGGGCGCGCGAGGGGCGAGGCGGCCCAAACGCTTGGGGAGCGCCTTGGGCCGTCCTGACGGAAAACCCAAGGGAGAAGATTTTACCGCGTTTGGCCCCGTGGGCGCAAGGGCTAAAAGGGATAAACTGAGACGGAATTTGTTCTTTTAGCGTCTTAAAAAGCTTGAATTGCGTCTCTCTGGCGACGAATTCGCGCCAAAAGAAAAAAGGCTCGCTTTGCGGGACTGTCCCCGCGCGAGCGCTCCCGCGCCTTAAGGGCAAGGCTCTAACGTTACAATTTTAGGCGGGTGGGGGGGCGGGGGCCCCTTGAGGCGGCCGCTTGGCGTCCGCTCCGCCCTTAGGCCGGGGGGCCGCTTAAAGTCTCGGCGACCCTATTGCCCTCGCCCACCAAAACGACGCGGGGGGCGTGTAACTCGGCCTCCTGGGGGGTTAAGGCGCAGTACGCCATGATAATAACCTTGTCGCCCACGCTGGCCAGACGGGCGGCGGCCCCGTTGAGGCACACCACCCCCGAGCCCCTTTCCCCCGCGAGGCAGTAGGTTTCCAGGCGGGCGCCGTTGTCGATATCCACGACCTGGACCTTCTCGAACCGCAAAATTCCCGCGGCGTCCAGGAGATCGGGGTCCACGGTGACGGAGCCCCGGTAATTGAGATCGGTCTGGGTGACCGTGGCCCGG
This sequence comes from Deltaproteobacteria bacterium, assembly GCA_031265205.1. Classification (GTDB taxonomy): domain Bacteria; phylum Desulfobacterota; class Desulfarculia; order Adiutricales; family Adiutricaceae; genus JAISCZ01. The sequence continues at coordinate 3,118 of JAISCZ010000177.1, read as the reverse complement.
TGGATCTTGGCTTTAAGCATCGTTAAAAGCAAAAGGCGCTCCTTAAAGGCGGGGTGGGAAGATAAAATTGTCGATGAGCCGGGTTCCGCCGAAAAAGGCCGCGACGGCCACCAGGACCTCGCGCTCGACAAGATCCACCGGGGCCAGGCTTTCCGCGTCCGCGATCTCGAAATAATCCAGGCGCGCGAGGGGCTCGGCCTGGATGATCGCGAGGGCCTTGGAGGCTATATGGCGGCTCTCCCTTTCCCCTCCCTCCAGAAGGATTCGAGCTTGGTCGAGGGCCCGCCGCAGAACGGGGGCGGCCGCGCGCTCCGGGGGCGAAAGGCGCGCGTTGCGGGAGCTTAGGGCCAGGCCGTCGGGTTCCCGGACGATGGGGCACGCCGTCAGTTCCGCGTCTAAATTGAGGTCCCGGGCCAGGCGGGAGAGGATAAAAAACTGCTGGGCGTCTTTGAGCCCGAAATAGGCCCTGTGGGGGGCGACGATATTTAAAAGCTTTAAGACGACCAGGCAGACCCCCGCGAAATGGGTGGGCCGCGAGCGACCGCAGAGGTACTGGGAAAGGCCCGGGACCGCGACTTGAGCCTGAAAGCCCGGGGGGTACATCTCTGGGTCCTCGGGATAGAAGATCGCCGCGACTCCCAAGTCGCGGCAGAGTTCCGTGTCCCCCAAAACGTCGCGGGGGTAAGTCGCCAAGTCTTCCCCCGGGGCGAACTGGGTGGGGTTGACGAAGATGGAGACCACGGTCCGGTCGCACTGGGTAAGGGATCTTTGGATTAAGCTCGCGTGTCCCCCGTGGAGATAGCCCATGGTGGGGACCAGGCCGACGGAAAGGCCTTCCTCCCGCCAGGCGCGGCTTTGGGCCTTGGCGGAGGCGACGGTCGAGAGAATTTCCATAAAAGGCCTCTAGTAGAGCTTTTCCAGCTCCAACTCCGGGCCCGCGAAGGCGTGTTCCGGAGCGGGAAAGGAGCCGTTTTTAACCTCGGAGACGTAGGTCGCGAAGGCCTTTTGGATTATTTCCCCGGCCTCCGCGTATTTCCTGACGAATTTGGGCGTAAACCCGGAAAACAAGCCCACCATGTCGTGATAGACCAGGATCTGCCCGTCGCAACAGGGCCCCGCCCCGATGCCGATGGTGGGGATGGAGAGCTTGCGGGTGACGAGTTCCGCGACCTTGGGCGGGACGCATTCTATCACCACGGCGAAGGCCCCGGAGTCTTCCACGGCCAGGGCGTCGTCGAGGAGTTTCTTGACCGATTCCTCGCTTTTTCCCTGGATCTTGAAGCCGCCCATGGCGTTGATGGCCTGGGGGGTCAAACCGATATGCCCCATGACCGGGATGGAGGCGTCCACGATAGCCCGGATTTGCGGGGCCACCGCGCGCCCGCCCTCCAGCTTGACGGCCTGGGCCCGGCCTTCTTTTAAAAGCCGGCCGGCGTTTTCCACGGCCTGGGGGACGCTGACCTGATAGGAAAGAAAGGGCAGGTCGCTCACGACTAGGGCTTTCGCGCAGCCTCGGGAGACGGCCCGGGTATGGTGGATCATGTCCGCCATGGTCACGGGGACGGTGTCCTCGTAGCCGAGAATGACGTTGCCGAGGGAATCGCCCACCAAAACGGAGTCCACCCCGCTTTGGTCCACCAGGCGGGCGAAGGAGTAATCGTAGGCCGTGAGCATGGTGAGTTTCTCGCCGCTCTTTTTGGCCGCCGCGAAAAGGGAGATAGTATTTTTCATAAGCCCTATCCTTGTTATTTATCGTTTTGGCGCGGAGGGCCGCCCGCGCGCCCTGGGAAGCCCCGCGGGGGAAGCTATTTCTTCCCCGGGCGCCCGTTTCCCATTGAGACTTCGTCCCCTGGGGGGAGCGGCGGGCCCAAAAGGAGTTCGGCCAAGGGGGCGTAGTCGGTCTCCGGGCGCTTGGCGCGCGCGATTTCCACGAGCCTTTGGGCCAAAAGCCGGTAGATTTCTTTTTCCGAGCCGCTTAAAGCCTCCAAGTGGGCGCGGACCGTGTCTGCGTCGCCCCTTTCCACGGGCCCGGTGAGGGCCTGGACGGGCCCGAGCGCGGCGACTGACTTGGCGTTCGCGAGCATAAGGCCGAAGAGGGCCGGGCGGGCCGCGCCCAGTCCGAGGCGGTCAAAGAGAGAGCCCCCGACGTGGGCGAGGGCCACGGCGAAATTGCTCACGAAGGAGGCGGCGCAATGATAGAGGGTTTTAGCCTCGCGCGGAAGGGGGAAGACGGAATTGCCCAGCGCGGCGAGCTTTGACGCGATCCTTGAGGCGCCCGCCGCGCTCCCCTCGACGGTAAAGACCGCGCCCGCGAGGAGCTCGTGGGAGCGCCGGTCCGGGACGGCCATGAGAGGGTGGAGCGAGACGGCCTCGGCGCCGCGCTCCTGGGCGCCCTCAAAGAGGGCGGAAGAAAGGGAGCCGCTTAAATGGGCGAAGATCTTTCCTTGAATATCGGCCTCCAAGGCGTGAAGGGAGAGCCAAACCGTGGAAATGGCGCCGTCGGGAACGGAGAGAAAAAGGAGATCCGCCTCTTTTAAGAGTTCCAAGGGCTCCGCGAAGGCCCGGGAACCCGTCCAGGCGGCGGCCTCCCGCGCGGACGCGAAAGAGCGGCTCTGGTAGCCGACAATTTCCAGTCCGCCCAGGGAAAGGTATTTGCCCAGGGAACAGCCGACTTTGCCAGCGCCGATAAAGCCAATTTTCATTCGCGCTCTCCTTCCGTCAGTTTAGGGTTAGCTAATTATAGAGGATCGCGCTTTTTTTTGGGGCGTCTTTTTTCGTTTTTACGCGCGGGGAGGGCCGGGCGGGCGCGCCGCCGCTCTCCCCGGGGCCCGAGCGTGGGGTAGGGCGGAGGCGCGAAGGGCTTTAAGGCCGCGCTCTCTGGAAGCGTGGGGAGGGCGAGTCGGGGCGAGGAAAGGGAAAGGCGCTCGCGGGATGAGCGGGCGGCGGCTCTTAAGGTGGCTCTTTCCGCTCTCCCCAAGTGGGTGGCCTTAAAAAAACCGCTAGGCCGAACTTCCAGCGCAAAAACAAAAATATTTAGTGATTTAGGGGGGTTAGCAAAAAAACAGCAGCTAAATCATGGGTACTTGGGTATTTCCTTAATAAGTTGGCACGCTTTTTG
>JAISCZ010000168.1 GCA_031265205.1 Deltaproteobacteria bacterium | reverse complement strand
TTTGGAGCCAATCCTCCCCATAGGTCCCACTGAAGGAAAAGTCCACGCCCAAGGGCGACGGGAGGGGCGAGGCGGGGATTTGGGAGGCGTTCAGGGGCAGGGTATACTCCCCTTTCTGGCTCCTCTCCAAAGGATAGACGGCCGGGGGAACGGCTCCTCCCCGCGCCTTTATTTTGGCGAGATCAAGCCCGTGAGGGTTAAAAGGGCTCAGGGCGGTCTCTTTCCAGGTTAAGGGAAGGCTCGCGATGGGCTCGCGCGCGGGGGCGCCAAAGCTTTCCCCGGCGAGCAAATATCTCCGGAGGCGGCCCACTTCCATGTCCACGATAAGGCTCCGGGCCTTTTCGCCTCCGGGCGCGTAGGCCTCCCCCTGGACGTAAAACTCCCCGCGGGTCTTGGGAAGGCCGTTGTCCAGAAAAATCCCCTGCGCGGCCAGGGGCGTCAGCGCCAGCGTCGCGACTTTAAGGTAGTCTTCCGGCGCGAGGAGCGTCGGCCTTAAAGTCAGGGAAAAGCCCAAATACGTCGTAAACGAGAGGTACTCGCGCCCCCCAAAGCCGTAGGAGCCTTGGCGCGCCGTTAAGGGCGGCTGGGCGGTGATCTTGACGCGCATAAAAAAACCTCTCTGAGGGCGGCTACCGCTCGTTTAAAACTTCGAGGGGATCTATCTGGGAAAGCTTAAAGAGCAGCTCCCTGATCTTTCCGGGAAGCGGGGGGACGTGGGCCCGGTAGACCGCGAGGGCCGCGAGGATCCCCGCGCGGGCGACGGGGGGATCGTAAAAGGCGAGGCCCCGCGCCTCAATTTCCGCCATGACTTCTTCCGTGGCGCTCTCGGCCATGTCCGCCCGCTTGAGCTTGCGCCAGAGGGAAATCTTCCATATTTTTTCCATGAGCGCCCGCCTTCCCACGAGCGGCCTGTTTTCGGGGAGGGAGAACCGCCTTAAGGCCTCTTTGGGGTCCCCATCCAGAAACGGAGGCGGCGCCAGATCTTCCCCTAAGGATGAGACGGGCCCGGTTTCCCCGCAGCTTGACGCGCCCGCCGCGCTCTCTTTTAAAAAAGCCGCCGTCGCGGGACTCGCGAAAGGCGAGCCGTCCTCAAAAGCCCGGGTCAAGAGCTCGGGAAAACGCTCGACCAGTAAAAGGAGTTCATCCTTTAAAGCCTGGGCGGCCTTGAGGTAACCCAATTCCCGCAAAGCGTCGTAACTTATCTTTTGCGGGTCCAAGGCGAAAACAAAGGAAGGAATCAGGTCCTCGGCCTCCTTTAAGGCCTCCAAGCGCTTTCCGGCCTCCAATAAGGAATTAAGGCTCGCGATCCTCTCCAAAGGAGGCGCCGGCAAGGCGCTCCGCCCGTCTTCCTGGGCGGGAGGAGCCTTTTTGATTTTGAGCCAAAGCTTCAGGCGGGATGTTTTCCACCTTAAGGGGGACTCCCAGTCCTCCCCAAAGACGCTAAGGTAGCTATCGAGGCCCGCGCTCAGATTGGCGTAAGCCGCCTCTTCCCCGGCGAGGGGAGCGGCGCCCGGCGCCGGGGCGGGAGCCGCGGGGGCGGTGGGCGCGGCCTCCGGGGCCTTGGGGGCGGGTTTCGGCGGCGCTTGGGGCGCGGCCTGAGGAGACGCTTGGGGCGCGGCCTGAGGAGACGCTTGAGGCGACGCTTGACCCGCCGCTTCCGGCGCGGCGCCCGCCCCCGTCTCCAGGGGCAGCGCCCCGAGGGCTCGCGTCAGATCGCCGAGAAAGGTTAGAGGGGGGTCTTGGGCGCTTAAGGTTTTTTCCAACTTGGCGTAGGCGTCTTGAAGCTCGCCTAACGCCCTCGGCGAGATGGGAGGCCCCTGGTATTTTTTGAGATAGGCGAGGCTCTTTTCTTTCCACCAATCCATAGCGTTAACCCGCGCCCGGAGCCTTTTGAGGGGAGGAAAGAGATTAGGCCAGAAAGTTCCCAAGAGATCGCTTAAAAGCGTGGCGCCCGGCGCCAAAGCGGCGAAACCCTCCGTCTCCATGAGGCTCACCGCCAAATAGGCGGCGACCAAGAGATCTTTACTGTCGCTCTCCAAAATGGCGAGGCTTATCTCAACCGCCTTGGGCCAGTTCACCGCCCCCGGGGTCCCGCTCATGGAATTGAGGCGGTCGATTTCGCTTTGCAGGCTTAAAAAGCTTGGCTCCAAGCGAACGTCGCGCCCCGCCGGGGCGTCGCCCGGAAAGGGTTGGGAGCCGATGGAGGCGATGGAGGGGGGAATCGTCATAAGGCCGTCGCTTTTTTTCCTTAGAGCCAAAAGGACCGCCCGGGGCGCGCGTCCCTTAAAAGAGCGTCACGCTCCCGTCAAGGAGAGCGTCTTGGGGGTTCTCGCCGTTAGAGCTTAAACTTTTGGGGAAAGTCCCCCCGCCTAAGGCGTTTAAGGCCTTGGGCGCTGAGGGGAAGGCGCGCGCGCCACCCGCCTGTCCGAGGGGAAAAGGGGCTATTCCGCGCGTGGGAGAAAAAAAACTCCGCCCCTCTAGTCCTTGGCGAAACTTACCGCGAAATCCCCGCTCGGGGAAAGGCTTAAGGAGACGGTCGCCTGGGCGATCTCTCCCTGGGACATCTGGCTTAAGATCTCTTTGGAAAGGAGCGGGAGGATACCCGCGTCCAGGATGAAGTCAATGTTGCGCGCGCCGGTTTCCGCGTCCCGGCAGCGCTCGACGATGGCCTTGGTGACCCCTTCGTCAACCTTTAAAGTCAGCCCGGCGTTGGCCGCGAGCCTCTTTTTGAGGGTCCCCAGTTTAAGGTCGGTCACCTGGGTCAGGGCCTCCGCGCTCAAGGCCCTAAAGGGGGTCACGGTCATCCGCGCGAGGAGGGCGGGCTTAAAGCTCTCGTTTAAGGTCGGCCTGATTAAAGAGACGAGTTCCTGGTAGGTGGGCCCGTCGTCCCCGCTATAGGCGCGGCTGATCGTCTCGGAGGCCAGATTGGAGGTGAGCAGAATAATGGAGTTGCGGAAACTCGCCTTTTTCCCTTCCCCGTCCGTGAGTTCTCCTTTGTCGAAGACCTGGTAGAAAAGATTTAAAACGTCGAGATGGGCCTTTTCCACCTCGTCCAAAACGACGACCGAGTAGGGTTTGCGCCGGATGGCCTCGGTCAGCAAACCGCCTTCCCCGTAACCCACGTACCCGGGGGGGCTCCCGATGAGCCTCGTGACCGTGAACTTCTCCTGAAACTCGCTCATGTTGATGGTGATAACGTTGGAGCTGTCCCCGAAGAGGGCGTCGGCCAAGGCCAGGCAGGTCTCGGTTTTGCCCACCCCCGAGGGCCCCACCAGGAGAAAGACCCCCAAAGGCTGGAGGGGATCTTTGAGGCCCGCCTTGGAGGCTTGGATTACCTGGGCGATGGCCGCGATAGCGTCGTCTTGCCCTAAAATCCTTTCTTGTAAGCGTTCCTTTAAATTCTGGATCAGGCTCGCCTGGGCCATGGCGATTTTCCCGACGGGGATCCCCGTCCAGTCCGCGACCACCTGGGCCACCACGTCGCGGGTGACCTCCACCTCAATTAAGGGCTCTTTCTCGCTCAGGCCGTAAAACTCATCTTTCAGCGTCTGAAAGCGCTCTTTGAGTTCCGCGACGCTAACTGGCGCCGCCGCCGTCTCCGGCGGACTCGCGCCCTCCGGAGACGCGGCGGGCGAAACTGGCGGCGCCTTCAGCGCGGACGCCGGGGTGGCGGAGGGGGTTGGCGTGGCGGTCTCGGCGGGCGGGGAAGCCTCGGCGGAAGGGGAAACGCCTACGGAAGGGGAATCCTCCGTGGGCGCGGCGGTCGCCGCCTCCGCGCGGGCGGCCTCCAAGTAGGCCGTCCGCGCCGCGATTAAGCGGCGCGCCGCCTCCCTCTCTTTTTCCCAGGAGTCTTTAAGAGCCGCGCTTTTTTCCCTATTGTCGCGCAAGGCCGCGCTTAACTCTTCCATCCGGGGGAGATTGACCTCGCTCCCGTCGTCGCGGTCGCGCTCCAATCCGGCAAGTTCCCGCTCCCCGGCCTGGATCGCGCGCTCCAAGTCCTCTAATTCGGCGGGTTTAGCGAAGAGTCCCACCTTGACGCGGGCGCAGGCCGTGTCCATCAGGTCCACGGCCTTGTCCGGCAAAAACCTGCCGCTGATAAAGCGCGCGGCGTATTCCGCCGCGGCCTCGATGGCGCCCTCGCTCATGATGACCTGGTGGCTCTTTTCGTAGGATTCCCGCAGGCCCCGCAGGATGAGGGCCGTGGTTTTCGCGTCGGGCTCCTCCAAAATTATCGGCTGAAAACGCCTGGCCAGGGCGGCGTCCTTCTCAAAATACTTCTGGTACTCTTTGAAGGTCGTGGCCGCGCAGGTCTTCAGCTCCCCGCGGGCGAGCGCGGGTTTCAGCAAATTGGCGGCGTCGGAGCCGCCGGGCGTTCCCCCGGCCCCGACCAAGGTATGGGCCTCGTCGATAAAGAGAATGATGGGCTTGGGGCTGGACTTAATCTCGGAGATAATCCCCTTAAGGCGCCTTTCGAACTCCCCTTTCATGCTGGCCCCGGCCTCCAAAAGCCCCATGTCGAGACCCAACAGGGTCACCCCCTGGAGGTTAAGCGGCACGTCGCCTTCCACGATCCTTTGGGCCAAACCCTCCATCACCGCGGTCTTGCCCACCCCCGGCTCCCCCACCAGGATGGGGTTATTTTTACGCCTCCGAGAGAGGACGCTCACCATGGAGCGGATTTCCGCGTCCCGCCCGAAAACGGGGTCCATCCCGCCTTTGGCGGCCTTGAGGGTAAAGTCCTCGCAGTATTTGGCGGTAAAGCTCTCCCCCTCGCCTCTGGCCGCCGCCGCCTCGCGCTCCTCCCCGGTCGCGCTCTCGGCCACCGGGATCTCGGCGGAAAGCGCGGTAATGGAGAGAAAATCGCTAAACAGCTCGTCGCGGGGGATAGCCGCGAGCGCGGGGGGCGCCGCGCCCTGGCTGTAGACGGAGGGCCTCCGGAGGTAGGCGAGCAAGACTCCCCCCGTGCGGATGGAGGGGTTTTTTAAGTCCACCGCCGAAACCAGAAAAGAGGCCTCCAATAAATCCAAAAGGATCGGGGAAAAGGTGGGCCTTCCGGTGTTGCCGCGGGAGAAATTTTCCAGGGCCTGATTGAAAAAACGGATAATCTCGGCCCTGTCGCGCTTGAAATAGTCGACGGCGAGCGAGAAATCCGTCTCCTTGTCCTCCAGGCATTTGAGGAGAAAGTGCTCGGTCGCGACCTCGTAATTGGAGCGGCTCACCGCGAGGCCTCCGGCGTCGTAGAGGGCCTGGGTGGCCTTCCCGTTCAGTTTGCCGACCAAAGCTTTAATATCCGTGCCAAACATTATCTTTTCCCCCTTTGAATTAGCTTGTCCCTTAACTTGTCAATTGGCTTTTCCATTAGCCCGTCCCTTATCCTGTCAATTGGCTTTTCCATTAGCCTGTCCCTTATCCTGTCAATTGGCTTTTCCATAAGCCCGTCCCTTATTCTGTCAATTGGCTTTTCCATTAGCCAGCCCCTTAAATTAACGCGCCGTCGCGCCGGCGCGGCGCCCTTGGGAGCCCGATAGCGAAAGCCGCCTTTGAGAATAAGGCGCCGCGGCGGCCCTTATTTTAAACCGCCTCCCGCGAAAAGGCGAAAAAATTCATCCAATCGCTTGAAACCGGACGGCGACCCGCGCCTTCCAAACGCGAGCCGCGCCTTCGCGCGCCTCTTTTGGGGAGGCCACGCGCCTCTTGGGAGGCCATAATAAAAGGGATGAAAAAAGATCCGGGCGCGAACTCGCGCGGAGAGGCGCCCCTCGAGAATCGCTTGGGGAAGGCGCCCGAAGAGAACGCCTTGAAGGAGCGCGCGGGGATCGCTTGGGAAGAGGGGCGCGAGGATCGCTTGGGAAGAGGCGCGCGGGGATCGCTTGGGAAGAGGCGCGAAAGGATCGCCCAGAAGGGACGCGCGAGGAACGTCCGGGAGGGGCGCGAAAGGATCGCCTGGAAGGGACGCGCGAGAATCGCTTAGGGAAGGCGCGCCCGGGAAGCGCCCAAGCGAAAAAAGCGCCCGGAAGGTACGAGCGGCGAGGACCTCCGCCCCGCCGCTCCCCTTCCCTTTTTCCCCGCGCGAGAGGCGCCCAAGGGCCCGCGGCGCGTCTTAAAGGATCGGGTTTTCGCGCGCGAAACGCCGACGGCGCGGTCGCGCGCTTTTAAGAGAGCGCTAAAATAAAGTTTCCCCCGAGGGCGGGCTTAAGGAAAAAGCGTTTCCTTAAGCCCGCGGAGGGAAGGTTAGGCGTTAGGGTAAAGGGCGGGAGAGTTCGGACGGGAAGCCTTAGGCCTTCCAGTCGTCGATGAACTCGATGTTCCCGTCGTTGTAGGTCCAGGTGATCTTGGAGTAGGTGAAGGACACGTCCTCCATGTCGTGGTAGGGCTTGTTGTCCTGCAGGAAGGTGAGGGGGGTGTACTCCCTCAGGTCGACGACGATGCCCTCCTCCACCTTGATGGTGAAGTACTTCTCCTCGGTGCCGTCCTCCTTGATCCGGTAGAAGTCAAGCTCGAGGTTGACGTTCTCGCCAGTGCAGCAGGCTTTGTAAAGCTTGGGGCTGGCCTGGTCCTTGTGCTTGGTGATGGTTAAGGGCTTGTGGATCCTCTGGCCGGTCGGGAGACCGGTGTGAGTGTCCCGGGGGATTTCCACGGCGTGGTCCACGCCGTAGACGAGGACGCGGTCCTTCTTGTCTCCGCCCTGGGGGCAATCGCCCTTGATTTCGCCTTGGGTTTTGCCGGTGACTTTTAAGTAAGCGGTGAGAGCCATGATAGTGTCCTTCCAAACGGCGTAGCTTTCGCGCCGTAGTCTTAAGATCGCTCCCCGACAAAAGCGCGAGGAGTCGATAAAAAACAGTCTGACCGTTGTCTCTTCTTCGAGGCGGAAGAGACGCGCGCGTTTTGCCCGCCATGAGGGGGGAAAACGCCAAAATTTGGGTAATTGGGGGAAAGGCCCTTGGGGAATGAGGCGGGCGGGGCCTTTCCTTGGCGAAAGGCCCGCGCCCTCTTTAGGCCTTGTCGAGTTTCCCGGTAAGCGAGAGGGTGAAGTTCGCGCCCATGTACTTAAAATGGGGAGTGGCTTTGAGGGTCACGCTGTACCAGCCCGGATCGCCTTCCACGTCGTTCACTTCGATCTTGGCCATGCGCAGGGGCCTTTTGGAGCGGGTAATGGGATCGGGATTGTCCATTTCGGTCACGTACTGGCTGAGCCACTTGTTGAGTTCCCGCTGGAGGTCGTTCTTGTCCTTCCAGGTCCCGATGTTTTCCCGTTGCATGACTTTGATGTAATGGGCGAGCCGATTCATGATCATCATGTAGGGAAGCTGCGTGGAGAGCCTGAAGTTGGTTTCCGCCTCTTTTCCTTCCGGGGTGTTGGGAAAGATCTTGGGGGCCAGGCAGGAGTTGGCCGAGAAGAAAGCCGCGTTATCCGAGTCTTTGCGCATGGTGAGGGCGATAAAGCCCTCGTCGGCGAGCTCGAACTCCTTGCGTTCCGAGATCATGGCCTGGGTGGGGATCCGGGTCTGGGCGCTGCCCTTGGACTCGAAGTGGTAGAGGGGAAGATTTTCGACCGCCCCTCCGCCCTGGGGCCCGATTATGTTGGAATCCCAGCGGTACTTGGCGAAGCTGTCGTTTAAGCGTCCCGCGAAGGCGAAGGCCGTGTTGCCCCAGCAGAAGTCCTCGGTCTTGTCCGCCTCTTCCTGAAACTCAAAGGACTTGATGGGCACGGTGTCCTTGCCGTAGGGAAGACGCAGGAGAAACTTGGGGAGGGTGAGGCCCACGCACCGGGAGTCGTCGTTTTCCCGAAAAGAGCGCCAGGCGGCGTATTTGGGGCCCTCGAAGATGGTCTTGAGGTCCTTGAGGTTAGGCAGGTCTTCCCAGGCGTCGAGCCCGAAGAAGCTTTTGTCGGCCGCCGCGATAAAGGGGGCGTGGCTCATGGCCGAGACGGAGGCCACGTAGCGGAGAAGCTCAATGTCCTGGGGACCGGGGCCGAAATCGTAGTTGGCGATGATGGCGGAAAAGGGCTTGCCGCCGAACTGGCCGTACTCCGCGGTGTAAATCTTGCCGTAGAGGCCGCTTTGCACCACTTCCGGGCTGTCCTGGAAGTCCGCGAGGAGGTCTTCCTTGGAGACGTTCATGAACTCGATCCGATTGTTCTCCCGGAAGTTCGTCTGGTCCACGAGATACTTGAGGCCCCGCCAGGACGATTCCAATTTCTGGAAAGTTTCGTTATGGATAATGACGTTGACCTGAGCCGAAAGCTTGCGGTCCACTTCGGCGATCATTTCGTCAACGAGGGCGCTGGAGACCTTGGCGTCAGGGTCGGAACTCACGAGCTGGGCCAAAAAGGCCTGGAGACCCGCTTTGGTGGCGTCGTAACCGGCGTCGCCGGGTTTGATCCTCGAGGCCTCGACTATCTCGTCGAGAAGGCTCCCCTCGCCGGCGGACTCGGTCGCCCCGGCGGCGGACTCGGCCGCGACGGGCGCGGCGTTTTTTTCATCCTCGGCCATTTTCTTTAATTAACTCCCTGGAAGGTTATGGGTTGGAGTTGAGGGGTTATTCCTTGTCGCCCAAGTTTAAGGCGCCGATGATTTTTTCCCTGGCGGTCTCGTCCTTGACGATTTCCTGGATTTTCTTCCGAAATTCCGGGATGTTGGCCAAAGGGCCCCGGATGCTCTTGAGGGCTTCCCGGAGCTCCAAAAGGGAGTTCAGTTCCGGAACGGCCTTGGCCACCTGGTCCGGGGAAAAATCCTTTAAGGACCCGATTTTGAGGCTCACCGCCATCTTGGCGTCCGGCTCGTCGGAAAGCTTATTGTCCACGCTGAGGTCCAGGGAAAGGTTTTGGCCCTTCAGAACGTCGTCGAAGTTGTCCTTGTTGACGGAGATGGGCTCGCGGTCCTCCACGGTTCTTTCGTCCTTGTTTTCCGTGAAGTCGCCCACCACCAAAAGCTTGTTGGGGAGTTCCACCTCGGCCTGGGCGTCGCCGGTGGCCGGTTTGTAGACTATGTTGACTCTTTCTTTGGGAGCGACGGATGGGTCAGCCATTTTAGTTTCCTTGCTTTCTAGGGGATTTAAGCCTTCGGGAAGGCTCCTGAGCGAGGCTTTCCGCGCGGAAAATCCGTTTTGGCGAAACTTTCCGCGAAAAAAGAGTTAAACGGACGAAAGGAAAAGTAGTCAAAAGTATCAATTTATTAGTTTAAATCAAATCACTCCGCGAATCAATCTTTTGTCAAGTCCTCAAACCGAGCCGCGCGCCTCGCGGCGCGAGAGGGCGGAGGAAGACGCGGGAATTAAGTATCCCCCGTTTTGACGTTAAGAGCGAGTCTTTGGGGCGCCTTAAAGCGTCCCGGCGAAATTTTGGCTGATTAATTAATTATCTAACGGGTTGAAGCGAGCCCCGTTGAAAAAACGGGTTGAAGCGAGTCCCGTGGGAAAAAGAAATTACGATAATTTTACGTCTATTTGATTGGCTTTAAAGGGAAGAAGTTTGGCCCAAGCGGGGCGCGATTTCTCGCGGTCGGTCGCGCGGGCGACGGAAATTTGTCTCGCGCTTCTTATCCCTCAAAGCGTTTGCCGCCCTTTTGGGGAAATTCGCGCCGCGCCGCCTTTCGGCGAGCGCCTCGACGATAATGGACCTAGCATAGAGGGCGCCAAAAGCGCTAAGGCCAGGCGTCGCGGCGAGAGAGCCGCGTCCGCGCGCGCCGCCGGCCCCGCCCTCCCCCGCGAAGAGGCGGCGCGCGCCGCCTTCCCGGCGCCTAACGCCAACCATGGAAGCGTTAACCGCCAACCGCGAAGCCCTTAAACGCCAACCGCGGAGGCCTTAAACGCCAACTTTTTAAAAAGTTGGCGCCAGCCCGTCCCGCCCCCGCGCGCCTTTCCCGCGCGGTGGATGGCCTATCGGGGCGAAGGCCGGAAAGGCCTTCCGCGAGATCCCGCGCGAGACGAGACGAGGCCTCCTTATATTAAGAGACGAGGAGCCGCGAGGGCGGCCATCCACGCGCCGCCCTCGCGGGGACGGGAATAGCGCGCCGGCCCTTAAAAGAGGCGCGCCAGCCGGCTCTGACGCGCCAGCGGGCTCGGACGCGCCGTCTGGCGCGCCTTCGCCTCGCGCGGGCGTAAGCGCGCGCCGCGAAGAGCGCGGGGGCGACGGTTGGAGGAATAAGAGGCTTGAGGTCGGACCTCGACCACCGCGCCCGGGCGGGCTTTTATCGTTCCACGGGAGCCTCGTATTAATACACGGGAGCCTCGTATTAATAATGTTATGACCCAACGGCCCACGCCCCTAAATCACGAGCCCACTCAAGCGCGGGGCGCCCTTGGGGAGGGAGAACGAGAGAGAGTTTGGCGGAATTCTCTTATCAGCGCGCCATCGCTCCTCTTTTTAGCGCTCTCCACGCGGAAATTTCGCGCCCGCTCGCGCGTCGGCGCGCGGGAGCGCGAGAGGCTCGGCCGGAGCGCCCAAAGCCGCTCAGGACGCGTCGCTCCGGCGAGCCGCGCCTGACTTTTTGGCCTTCCCCCTCCCAACCCGCGCGGATACCGCTCAAAGCGAAGCGCGCCCGGGTTTTAGGCCAAACGCCTTCAAGCCGAACGGCGCCCCACGCCGTCGCTGGGTATTGGCCCCTCAAATATAAGGATAACTCCCAACCACCCGCTTGTTCCGCCGGACTTAAGGGCCACCGGCGGGAGCGGCCCGAAGGCTAATTTAAAATGTCTAAGACATCGGCGAAGACGGACGGCCGCCGCCGCGATGGAGAAGTCTCTGGAAACCGGAGCGGGAAGGAAGGCTTGCGAGAGGCGGCGAGGATTTCGCGGGCGGCCTTTTTGGGCCCCGGGCCTTTGGCCAGCGTAGTGGGGCGCACGGACGCGCGGCTCCATCTCCAAAAATGGCCCAAGCGCGCGCCGTGGAGTCCCGCCTTCAACCGCCTCGCCAAAGCCCGGCGCGGGATAAGCGCGCGGAGCCAGTCTTGGCGGCCTTGGCTCTCGTTAAATTCCGCCCTTAAATTAAGTGACGCGATAGCCTCTCGCGAGCCTCCCGCACCTTTCTGAGCTTCCAGGCCCTGGAGATAGCCCTGGAATTGGCGCCACTCTGTCGGCCTTGGGGAGACGCCTTTAAATTTATGGCGTAACGGCCTTCCGAAGGCTATACTGTCCCCAGGAGTAGATTGGCTCAAGCTCGCGAAAATTCTATCGCGGAGCCAAGGCTCAGAGACGGATTATATGTCGCGAGAACTGCCCACGGGGATCCAAGACTTTGAGGAATTACGGAAAAAGAACGCCATATACGCGGACAAGACGGGCTATTTACCCATCTTGCCGACGTTGGGTTCCATCGTCTTTTGCGCCCGGCCCAGCCGCTTCGGCAAGTCTCTGACCGTTTCGACGCTTGACGCCTTTCACTCTGGGAGGAAGGAGCTTTTTAAAGGTTTGGCCGCCGAGAAATTCATGAATTCCCCAAAATTTACCCCAAAACCGGTCATTCGGATGGACTTAAGCGAAGCTTACGAACGCGAGTCCCTGGAGGATCTGAACGAAGCCTTAAGATCTTGCCTGGAAGTCAGCGCTACGCGCCATAACATATCTTTAAGAGGCGAAAGGATCGCGATCGTCTTATCCAATCTGATCAATGACGTTCGCGAGGCCGCCTCCCAAGAGGTAGTCTTGCTGATTGACGAATACGATACCCCCGTTGTCAGTCTAATCCAGAGCGAACGGCTCTGTGAGGACCTTCGCCTGATTGAGCGAACCCGCTCCATCACGCGCTCTTTGTATTCGATAATCAAAGCTAACGACGGATCTCTGGACTTCGTCTTTATCACCGGGGTTTCCAAGCCTTCCGGGGTGGGCGCCTTATCCAATCTCAACCTCGTGGATATCTCGACAAACCCCGCGTTCGCGTCCTTCATGGGCTTTACCCAAGAGGAACTCGAATCTTGTTTCTCCACGCGCGTCAAGGACGCCGCGAAACAGCTCCAAATGGAAGAAAAGGAGCTTTTACGGCGCTTCCGGGACCACTATTTCGGTTTTTCTTTTGACGGGACGACCATGGTCTATAACCCCTTCTCCACCCTGCTTTTCTTTGAGAACCGTAAATTTGGCGACTACTGGATTCAATCAGGTTCCAACGAAAACATCCGTCAACTTTTACAAGACAAGAAATTTACGGCTCCAAGCATGTCTAAAATCCCAGTCGACATGGATTTCGCCGACTCTCCCGGAGAAATCGACGCGACTCCTCCAGAAGGATTTTTATATCAGACGGGTTACCTGACCTTACGCAAAGACGACCAAGGCTATTATTTCCTGGACTATCCCAACTTTGAAGTCCGATCAACGCTAGCGTCCCTGTCGCTGGGCAATTTATACGCCTCGGAAACTCTGGCGGTGGCCGCCACGATAGAAATGGGGCAAAATCTGGCCGCCGGAGACATCCCGAAGATAATAGCCAACATTAAGCGCCTGTACTCTGGGCCGACTCGCCTGAAGCGCGCGGGTTACGGCGCTCAAAGCGCGCTTGGGAGAGTTCTTCGGGCGGTCGCCAAAATTTTTGGGATCGCGCCCCAGGACAGGCCTAAGTTGAATCCGGCCCAAAATTTTCGGGAAGAAACGCGCCGGCGCTTAGGCGAGTCTTTCTACGTGGACGCTTTACTGACCCTCCTCTGGGCGGCGAAGGCGCGCGCGAGCTTCTTGTTGACGCCTGCTTTCCGAAGCTGTTGCCGCTTAAAGGTCAGGTATGGTGACCAGGTTTACCTTATAGAGTTTAATGCGGTCCGGGGGGCGGACGCAGCCCAGATGTTCGCTCGGGAGGGTATGGCCCAGATCCGCCGCAGAGCATATGAAGGTTGGCGCCAAAACCCTATCATCGTCTCCATGGCCGTGGATTTAGAAATCCGTAACCTCGGGGCCTGTGTCTTTCTCAAAAACGGCGAGAGCGCGGAGCTGTCCAGCCAAGATTTGGAGCTTCTTGAGTAAGCCGAAGGCGTAAAAGCGCGCCGAATACAAGGCGCGGCAAATTTACGCGTTCCATTGAACGATCGTCCGCCAAGGCGATCCCCGAACGTTAGCGCCAGCCAGGCTTTTTTAAGGTTTAAAACTCTGCCAATTTGACATTTTTAAAGCTTATTGTCGCTGCATCAAACCTAAAAGCATCGAAATCTGCCGTCACCTTCGCGCTACCTGCTTCGATCGAAGCTTTGGGGCTTTTGAACGTTATCCCTTTATCGTTTAAGGTCACGGAGCAATTGGACCTAAAGGCCAACGTCGCGTCGGAGGCCTTTAATTCAAGTTTGACGTCGTCGTTTATTTGGAGGATCGCCTGGGCGGTTTTATTATCCTCGGAGAATCGCAAAAAGGCCTTGTCCGCCCATTTGAGGACGGTCTCGTTTTTCCTTAACTCCATACTCCTCGCGTTGGCGTTAGCGTCGGTTCCTTGGGTCAGGACAATGGGGGAATCGTCGCTTTTGGTCTTTATGGTCACTGGCGCGTTCGGACCTAAGCTCGCCACCAAGACGCCTTGCTTATCTCCTTCCACCCCGTCTATTTTGGGATACTCTTCGGTGAGAGCCTTGAGCGTTTTGACGCAATCGTTAACGTCAACCGCGTTCGTGACGGGATCACGCTTCTTTCCGGGGCCCACCACCAGTTGGATCCTCTTTTGAGACTTGGCCAAAATGGACTCCAAGGCGTTAAGGCTCACTTCCTCGGCCAAAACTCGGGCGAGCTTGGAGCGTATCATGACGCATTGGCTCGTTTGGAAAGTTTCCTCCTGGGGCACCGTCACGAAAATTTTCGTGGGTCCTTTCGTTCCGGTCGGCGGCGCGGTGACGGACTCGAGGTCGGGTGCCTCAGAGCTGGGGGAGCTGGAAGACGAGGTGGAGGAAGAACTCTGGTATTCGTTCACAATTGTAGAGGAGGTAGCCGCGCTCTTGACCTCTTTAGCGCCCAAGTAGCCCGGAAGGGAATTTTCGTATGTTCCATCTCTTAAGAGTTCCGCCCAAGAATGCTCGCTCGATTCGATAACGACAGCTTTTTGACCGGACAGCGCCGCGTAACTCTTGGCCTTCGCGATGACGTATGAGTCTTGGTTGTCAATTAAAACGCCTTTGGGAGCCATGCTACCGCGATACGCCATAATACACACGAGGATGGCGTTAACCAACCCCGCGGCCACCGAGACGCAATCGCTCGCGATGCTGGCCCCGTAGGCCGCCTTTTTCGCCCTCTTAGCCTTGTCCGAAGGCTCTTTTTTCGCGCTAGCCCCGCTATCGGCGTTATCCGGCCCGTCGCCGCCAGCGGCAGCCTCTTTTCCGTTCTTTCCGTCCGCGGTTGAGCCGTCCTGGTCGCCTTCGCCTTCCCAACCCTCCCTGATGTCTTTAGTCATCCCCGCCGCGTTCCTGAGAATTCCAGCGCCATAAGCGGCCATCGTCGCCAATAGCAAGTTCTTGGCGTGAGCGCCGGTCATCTTGCTCCTCCAAACCGAATTCGCGCCGTCCTTGTCACACTCCATCTTGAAAAGATTGTAGTGCGGCTTTTTAAGCCTCATCCTTTTTTTTTCTAAGCCAGTGCCGATGCTCATCATAAACAAATTTAAAATCTGATTGAGATCGCCAAATCCCGACTGGATGGCGTTTATCCAATCGTAGACGCAATCTGCGCTCTCCTGCCCTTCCTCGTCGCCGACGTAAGCGGCGGCCATGATGTCGGCCCCCACTCCCGCTATTGATCTTGTCGTGGTTATCATCGCGTTTAAGTAAATGGGAACCTTATCTTTCACGTTGATGGAGTGCTCCAACCCCGCCGCTTGGGAAGAGGAGAGGGTGGCGATTGCGTGATTGAAGGACGAGAGGGAGTTCACGCTGTCGCTCCACAAGGTTGTGTTCGTGGGAGACCCCGCGCTCACGCTTATCGCGCCCCGACCTGACCCTGAGGTTAAGGCCACTTGCTGCTTACCGCCGACTTCCCCGAAGATGAGCCCGCTCCCGCCCCTGGTGCCGAGCGCGGAATAGGCGTTCTTCCCGGAATGGATGAGATTTCCCGTTTCCGCGTTGGGGACCGCTCCCGCGATCACCGGTCGGTCGGGGTTGCCGTCGACGAAGGTCAGGAGAACCTCCACCCCGGGGGTCAAAGGAAAGTTCATCCCGTAGCCCTTCCCCACATAGGGCTGGGCCATGCGAATCCAAGCCGATGCCTTACCGTCGCGCCGTCCGGAAACGTCTAGGGGGAGCAGGACTTTGTAGCGCCCGTGGCGGTCCAATTCCGGGTCTTGGCCGCCGCCCGCCCCGTCAATCCAGGCGGTGAGCGAGCCCGCGATTTGAGGCCGCGCCGTAAGGCGCGGGGGGCGGTAAGGGCGCTCAAGCTTCTTTAAGGTCAGATCGACACGCAAATCGCGATCGCCCCCGTCCAGGCTCAGGCCAAGGCTCGCGCCGACGGCTCCCGCCCGCGAGCCCGCGTAGCTCGCCCCGACAACAAGATACCTGGCGTTATGGCGTTCCAGAGGACACGATTTAAGGCCAATGACCCCTCCGGGAAAAAGGCCGGGAAGGCTAGAGCTGCCCCTGTAGCTTTCCGCCGCGCAGAGGGCCTCCTCTTTTCGGATGTTCCCCAGCCTCTGGCCCTCGGCCTCAGTCTCAAAATTCTCCCCATAGAGGTAGATTTCCCCGCGCCCGTACTCGCTCACGTCAATGAGCGCCTCCAAAGGACGGTTGGGGTCTTCCCAGTTGTAATCTCGAAGCCTGATCCGCGCCGGAGGGACCCTTTTCTCCTCCCTGAAATCGTAAAGCGCGTCTCCGCGCCCCAGCCCCGAGACTCCCGCTACCTCCAGCTCGGCCTCCTTTCCGTCCAGAAGGATGGAAGGAAAGAGCGCCGCGGAGTCCGCGAAGACGGCCCGGTCGAAGCCTTGGCTTTGGTCGAAGAAAAAGGCGACCCCCTCCCTTTCCGCGTTACGCGCGATAAAGCTTAAAAGGTCTTCCTCCCTTTGAAAGGCGAACTCCCGGACGGGGTACGCCGCCATGTTGAGCTTAAACTCAAATTGGCCCTCTCTTAAGCCTCCGAAAAGAAGGGCGTCCCGCATGGCTTCGGGAGCGCGCGAATCGAGGTAAACGCGGTTTTGGAGCCTATCGGTTAAGCGCGAAAGGGTCGGCTCCAGGGTCAGCTCGACAATGGTGTATTTTCCCGCCTGGAGCCCTATTTCCACGCCGGTTAAAAGCCCCCGCCAGATTCCGGCGCGCGCCGTGGGGTAGGGCTCTTCCTCCCCACCCAAGGCCATTGAGGCGTCCCGCGCCGTAAAAAGAGCCGCGCTTTGGAAAAAATCCGCGTCACTGAGATAATTTAACTCCGCCGTTTCCGCCAAGCACTTCACGCGGAAACGATAAAGAGAATTTAAGGCCGCCTCTCCCGTAAAGGAGATGACGCTCAGGGCGAGTTCAGGATGGTTAATTAGATTAAAAGCGAATTGAGTCCGCATCACGCTCACGAAAATTCCCCCTTCAGGCCGGAAACGCTTAAAAGTCACACCCCAGGCCCCAAGTTCCCCAAAAAGGCGCGGACCGCGGCCGGCATAAACGCGCGCCCCATGGCGCCACACGCTCCTCCGCAGCCGCTGAGGCTATCATTGGCGCCGGTGGCGGGCGAAGACCGCGAAAGAAAATTTTATAACGCGATTGTAACGAAAAAGGGCTCTTTTCCCAACAAAGCCCCCTTTATGACTTCCCCACGCCTTTCGTAAAGCTTATTTTTTAAATTTTTTATCTATTTTTCTATTTAAATGGCCTTTTTCGATTTTAAGATTTAAACGCGAAAAAGCCATAACAAACTTCACAATATTGTTTAGTCAAACCATTTGGATGGCCACAAAAAGGAAAATACGGGTAATCGTCCGCGATTGATATCATAATTTCCCATACTTCAGAGACGGGGTTTTCGTTCTCGCCATCAAGAGCCTCGCGCCGCGCCGCCGCGAGACCAATGTTGGGGCCTTCGCTCGCGAGCCAGCCTAAAAAGCCGTCAAATTCCAAAAATCAGCTTCGGAAAACCAATATTTTGGCGCGCTTAAGCCAAATTCGCGGCAAGATCGCCCACGCGAGGCGGCGGAGGAACTTTCTCGCTTCTCAGGGTCTTTTACCGAGGACTTCAGGGAGCGTGGCGCGCGGGCGTAAAAGCTCCTCGCCAAAAATTATAGAGGGGCGGCGAGGGCTTCCGCCACGGAAGGAGGAACCACGCCACTGGTTGAGTTTTAAGGTTCCCAACGAGGTATCCTCGGATTTCCCCCAGAAACCCTCTGACCCTGACTTCGGCGTTTTAGGCGCGCGAGAAAAAGAACGCCAGCCGCGGAACGCCGCGAACCGCGGGAGAAAAACGCCATTTTTTACCCTCCACCGCGAGCTTCCAATCCGCGAACCCCCTTGACAGCTACCCTTAGAAGCCGATGTTTGAGAATATGAAAAACTGGGACCAAAAGATCATGTCCTTAGTGACTCGCGCTATTTACGGAGGCGCGGGCACCGCCCGGATCGCGGTGGGTCGCGAAAAACCGCTTTCTTTGCTTTACCGGGGAGAAGCTCTCTGATATGAAATGACCCGGCCATGTCCGCAAACGCTGAATCCCACTTCTCGCCAGCGCTTTTCGCGCTCGCGCCATAATTACAAATCTTCTTCGTTGGCGGCACCACTAACTAAACCCATGCGGTATTTAATATCGAAATTTATAATATAATCAAGTTCCTCATCCGAAAAACCGTAGCGTTTAGCTAAGAGCGCGTCAATTTTATCAATTATATTTTTTGACGAAGATATCTTAAATGTTTGAACTAGGGTCTCTCCCACGGTACGCTGATTTCTTTTCTTCATTACGCTATTTTCACAAATATTTTGGATATATTCTTTGCCAACTATAACTAATTCGTTATT
>JAISCZ010000083.1 GCA_031265205.1 Deltaproteobacteria bacterium | reverse complement strand
AAAAGAGGCGGTAAAACTCAATAGAGACGAAGCGCTAAAGCTTAATATTGAAGTCAAAAGACTTAGCGATGAATTGGAAAAGCTTAAGTCGCGCTAGCGCAATATTCAATTAGCGCTTTTTTTAGGCGTTCCTTAATCATGACCCGCGCAAATCGCGTAATTTCGCTCACTGATGATAGATAGTGAAGCGCGCCACTAAATCCGAAAAATATGTTTAGCTAATATCGCGCGGTTTTGAAACCGCGCGTTAATCTTATATTCAATAATTGGGAAACTGTTATAATAGAAGCTCGCGCTTGAAAAAAATAGAAATTATAAAATAGAATATTACATTGTCTTTTGTTTAAAAAGCGATTGCAAATTGAGGAAATTTATATCGTTTAATTTTTAATTCGCTCCGCTAAATTTGTATCGCTAATTTGACGTTACGCTTCTCTGGAAAAATTCTATACATAATTTTCTTTATCGCGATTAAGCGCTGAAAACCGGAGGAACCCGAGGCGGCCCATAGCCTGTGGCCAACTCCCGCGCGAGGCGGGCTTGACAAAAGAGGTTAACGGGCATATTTTGTGAACTATATGCTGGGGTGCCGCCAGGATGGTCTCGCGGCTGAGATAGTCCCACTGAACCTGATACGGGTAATGCCGTCGTAGGAAGCGTATAACGATCGCGAATCTTAAAAATTCCCGTTCCGGCGCGGGCCTCCTTTTGACGGAAGCTCAAAAGGAGTTTTTGTGTGCCCGCGAAGAACGCCAATCCACCTTCTGGCCCCTCCACCCGTTGCGGACAGCCGGACCTTCCCTGGTCCGGTCGGGGGACCCGCTTGGGCATTTTCGGCTGCCGCTTCTCCCTCTACCCCATGACCGATCGCTACGCGGAAGTCATCCTGAGCGCTTTGGCCGAAACCGACGCCTCAAAGGTCTTCGCTCAGACCGACGCTTTGAGCAGCCTCTACCGGGGCAAGCTCGTCCATGTCATTGACGCCCTCCGCGGCCTCTTCGCCCGAGCCTCTCGCCCTGGCCTCCACCTGGTCATGGAAGGTCAGATTTCCAAAGGCTGCCCCGGCGATAGCGACGGCGACAGCTTTCTGGCCGAAGACGACCTGCCGCTCAACCGTCCGCTAATAGCCGACCTCCGCCTGCCGGTCATGGCCAAGATCGCCCTCTATCCTTTAGGCGCCCAAAACTATATCGACCTTATCGCCGAGGTCGTCCGCATGGCCGAAAGGGCGGGACTTAACCCGCGAACAATCCACTACGCCACCCGCCTTTCGGGCGACCTGAACCGGGTGATGGATTTTCTGGAAGAAATATCACGCTTCCTCGAACCCCGCTCCAATCATTACGTGTTGACCTTCACCGTGTCGGCCGGGAGCCCGACCCAGGAAAAGGCATGAAGAATTGGAAGTTGAAAGACGTCGTTTTCCTGAGCTTGCTAGCGGTCGTATTCGCCGTCATCTATCTGGGGGCCGTCTACCTTGCCGTCTTTCTGAGCGCGCTCCTGACCCCATTGGGCCTGGCGCCCCTCGTGAACGAATTTATCTTCGGGGTTTGGTTCATGGCCGCCACCTTGGCCGGCTATATCCCGCGGCGGCCTGGGGCGGCGATTCTGGCCGAGACGCTGGCCACCCTTCTGGAAATCCTGGCTAGGCGGCGCGGAAAAAAACCTTCACAAAAGTATTTTCCTAACTTTCTAACCCGCTTTTAAAAATAATTTTATTTTCCCCGCCACGCTTTGGGGGCGCGAAAAAAAGGGAAGGAGGCGCGAACCCCCTTCCCCTTCTTTTAAGATCCTCTTTAAAAAAGAGGCTTATTTTTTCAGAAGCCTTAAGCCGTTGGCCACGACGATGAGGCAGACGCCGATATCCGCGAAAACCGCCATCCACATCCGGGTAAAGCCCATGAATGTTAAGGCGAGGAAGGCCGCTTTGACGACTAGGGAGAAGCTAATGTTCTCCCAGAGGTGCCAGTTGGTCTCGCGGGAGAGCCTGATGAAGGCGGGAATCTTCCGGAGGTCATCGTCCATGATGGCCACGGAAGCGGTTTCGATAGCCGCGTCCGTGCCGAAGGCCCCCATCGCGAAGCCAATGTCGGCTTTAGCCAGGGCCGGGGCGTCGTTGATGCCGTCGCCCACCATGGCGACCTTCCCCTCTTGGCCGAGCGCGGCGATGGCGTCGAGCTTTTCTTGCGGCAAAAGCCCGCTGCGGGTCTCCTTGACGCCCACCTCTTGGGCCACGGCCTGGGCCGCGTTGGCGTTGTCGCCGGTGAGCATGACGGTCCTGATTCCCATTTGGTGGAGTTCCTCCAAGGCCAAGCGGCTCTCCGGGCGGCTCTGGTCGCTGGCCCCGAAGATCCCCAGGATCTCCCCCTCGCCAAAGATGGCGACCACGCTTTTGCCCCGCTTCTCAAGCTCGCGGGCGCGCGCCAAAAATTCTTCCGCGGGGTTCGCCAACCTTTTGACCAGCCTGAGGTTCCCCAGGAAGAGCGTTTTGCCGGAGACGATTCCGGAGGTCCCCTCGCCGGGAAGAGCTTTGAAGTCTTGGACGGGCAAAAGCTCCTCCGGCGGGAGGGACAGGCCCTCGAAAATCGCCTTGGAAACGGGGTGGTCCGAACGGTGGGCCAAGGAGCCCGCCAGGACCCTCAAGGTCGCGGGGCTCATGTCACCTAAGGCTAACATATCGGTTAAAACGGGTTTGCCCGAGGTCAGGGTCCCGGTTTTGTCCAGGGCGAGCGTGGCGATTTTGCGCCCTTCCTCCAGAAAGACTCCGCCCTTAATCAAAAGGCCTTTTTTGGTGGCCGCCGCGAGCCCGCTCACGATAGTGACCGGGGTGGAAATCACGAGGGCGCAGGGGCAGGCGATGACCAGGGTCACCAAGGCT
Source organism: Deltaproteobacteria bacterium (assembly GCA_031265205.1). Classification (GTDB taxonomy): domain Bacteria; phylum Desulfobacterota; class Desulfarculia; order Adiutricales; family Adiutricaceae; genus JAISCZ01. Next base: position 21,066 of record JAISCZ010000083.1, on the reverse strand, counting down.
CGGTAAATCCAGGTCAGGACCGGCTCGCCCATAAAGAGGGGCGGAATCGCCCCGATTAACATGGCCACGAGAAAAACGCCCGGGGTGTAGATCTGGGCGAAGCGGTCCACGAAGCGCTGGATGGGCGCCCGACTGCTTTGGGCCTCTTCCACGGCCTTAAGGATGCGCGACAGGGTCGAGTTCTCGAAGGGCTCGGTGACCTCGTACTCGAAGGACCCGGACTCGTTCACGGTCCCGGCGAAGACGGAGTCGCCGACGCTCTTTTCCACGGGTTTGCTCTCCCCGGTGATGGGAGCCTCGTTGATGGTGGAGGAGCCGACGATAATTTTGCCGTCCAGGGAGAGCTTTTCGCCGGGGCGCACCCGGACGCGGGCGCCGGGCGCCAGGTCCGCGGCCTTCCGCTCGGAAAAGCTCCCGTCCTCGTTCTGGACGGTGGCCTTTTCCGGGGCGAGGTTTAAAAGGCCTTTGATGGCGTTCCGGGCCCTGGCCAAACTGCGGTCCTCAATGCTCTCGGCCAGGGTAAAAAGAACCATGACCATGGCCGCTTCCGGAATTTCCCCGATGAGCACCGCGCCCGTCACGGCGAAGCTCATGAGGGCGTTCATGTTTAAGTTGAGGTTCCGGATGGCTATCCAACCTTTTTTGTAGGTGGTAAAGCCGGCCAGGACGATGGCGAGGATCGCCAACGTTAAAACCAGCGGGAAAGGCGCGCCCAAAAGCTGGGAGGCCTCCGAGGCCAAAGCGACCGCCGCGGCCACCACGAGCTTTTTCCAGGACAAGTCGGCGCTGGGAGGGCTCTCGTTTTCCCCGTCCTTGACGCGGACGGGTTTCATGTCAATGGAAAGGAGGGCCGCCTCCAGGGCCTCCAAGTCGTCGAGGTTGTGGTGGACGGTGAGAATCCTCTTTAAAAGGTTAAACCTTAAGGCGCTCACCCCCGGAAAATTTTGGAGCTTGTCCCGGATAAGCCTTTCCTCGACGGGGCAGTCCATATTGGTAATGCCGTAGCGGACGACGCGCGTCCCTTCCGGCGTAACCTCCTCGTCCGCCCGTTCCGCCGTCGCGGTTTTTTCGAGCGGGGCGCCGTCGCTAAAGCGGAGGTCGCGCTGGCGACAACAGCATTCCTCCACATCGCGGTCTCGCTCGGCGCGCGCGCTCGCGGAACACTCGGTCGCCGTCGCTATCGGCGCGAAGGGCGTCGAGGCCTTTTTTAAAATTTCCTCCACCGGGGAAAGGGAAGGAAGGTGGTGCGTTATTGAAAGAAAGCCTCGTTCCAAATCGCAAGCGAGGCTCTTGATTCCCGGTAAATTGGCCAAGCGAGCGCGAATACGCGCCTCATCCGTCGGTTGGCGAAGGTCCGGGACATGGTAGACGGCGGTCCGCGAAAACGCGTCGACCGCTGGGGGAGTCGCCTCTATGGAAGCGTCGCGTCCCGAAAGGCCGTCTCTTGGGGCGATGGGGCGCGCGCCGGGGGAACCCAAGAATTCCCCGGCGCCCCTAGGCGCTGGAACCTCGTCGCCCCCGTCGTCGGGGGCCTCCTTGTCTCCGCGGGCCGCGGGGGCGTCGGCCGACCGACCGCCCTGGGATAAAGCGCGGTGGGCGTCCTCATGGTGGAAATGAGGATGGGTATCATCGTGCAGAGAACCGCAAATTGTGCAATAATGCATAGAATCCTCCTTAGATTCGCGGAAGATTGATTTCTTCCACCCATAATATAAACCTTCGAGTAGCTTTAAGGTCAAGGGGCAAATCAAAAAAAATAGGAAGGTCCCCGCGAAAATGTACCAAATAGGAAAATTGGCCTCTCTGACGGGCGTTCAGCCGATGACCATCCGCTATTACGAAAAAATAGGCCTCTTAGACAAACCCGAGCGCCAAGAGAACGGTTACCGCTATTACGGGGACCTGGACCTGGAAAAACTTAATTTTATCCGCCACTGCCGAGAACACGGCTTCGCCCTCGACGAAATAAAGATTCTATTGGAACTCAAGGAGTCGCCCACGGCCAACTGCGACGTGGTGGACGCCCTCTTGGAAAGCCACGTCCAAAAGCTGGAAGAACAGCTCGCGTCCCTGGCCAGCCTCAAAAAGCAGCTGGTGAGCCTGCGGCAAAAATGCCGGGTCCACGGTTCCATCGCCCACTGTGGCATCATGATGGGCCTCATGAACCGCTCTCTTTGCCCCTGCGGGGAGCGCCATGGCGCGCCAGCGCCTCCGCCGGGAGGGGAAAGCGCTCCACCCAAGGCCCCAAGCCGAGTCAGGGACCGGCGGAAAAAAGCGCCCCAAAGCGCCTAAATCGCGGCGCCCAAGCCGGAGGGCGCCGCCCCGCGCGACCATCCCCAAATCTCATAAAACGAAGGGCCCGGGGTAAGCCTCGCTATTCCAAGGCGATTCTCCAAAAAGGGCGACCAAGGCGAGACGGAAGCGCGTCTATCGCGCGCGAAAATTGCCGCGCGGCGTGGCCTGTCGCGCGGGGCGAAGCGCGAGGGGAAGCGCCGGATAAGGCGCGTGGGATAAAGGCGGACGCGATTCTCCGCGAGGATTGGGCTTATCGAAAATTGAGTTAAAATGGCGGCGCGTCGGGTAAGGCCTTTGAGTTTAAGTCGCGTCTTTGGATTAAGGCCAGTCGCGCCAGACGCTCATGGCAGGGTGGGCGCCATAAATTGGCCTAATGGGAAGGCCCGCGCGAACGGCTGATAGCGCGAAGGCGCGGAGCGTTTGACGTGGTAAAAGAGAGGCGCAAACCGAAATCAGGGACGGTGGAATTAATGGAATTACTAAAGCGGCTGGCGGAGCGGCAAAAGGCCGCGGACGATTTCCACGATCCTCCGCGCGTAATTTTCCCAAAACCAATGGAAGGCCCTTTTGGATCGTTTAAAGGGCTTTTGGAATAATAGTTGACCCCATACCAATCGTTTACACATTCCCAGACGTTTCCGTAAACGTCGTAAAGCCCTCATGGGTTGGCCGCTTTAAGGCCCACGGGATGGGTGGAGTATTCCAAATTGGAGGCGATCCAAGCGTGACGCTCTAGACTTGAAACGTCATCGCCAAAGAAAAAAGCGCTATCCGCTCCGGCCGAACGCAATATTCCAACTCGGCGTCGCAAGGGAAGCCGATAGCGGTCGATTCGCTCTTTTCGGTTGAGCGCGCGGATAAAATTTTGGCGTCGTCCCAAGAAACGTTATCGACGGGCAAATTATGTCCGGGAAAGGCGCTGGGGTTATATCCCATGACAGTCGTCCATTGGGCTTGGGTAATCTCGCGCTTACCCAAATAAACAGGAGCCGCAATCTCGATCTTACGCTGATGAAACTCGTCATCTTAGGAGATAAAATAATTAAATTTGTCCGTATTATTTCCTCCCATAATAAAAGTTCTCTTTGGAATCTGAACAAACTCCTTGCCAAGGTTATTGCCGGTTTCATCGGAGTGCCGTCGAGGAAATAAGCAAAAGCGACGCGAAAGCGTTTTAATTTACGATGTCTTTAAGGGAGAGCGCGATTTCGCGACGCGCTGGAGCGTTAAGGACTGAAAAAAATATAAGTAGCCACCAAAAACCGTAATTTACGGATTGTCACGCGGAGATAACGAATATTTTAGCGCGTCTAAGAGATTTCATCCATCATTTTAGCCAATGGCGCCGCGCGAGGTTAAAAATTTATCGCTCCACGCGCGGATATCGCGGGCGAATGGATTTCTATTTCGCGCGTTTCCCCGACAAAGAGGCGGGAAAACGCGTTACATGTGGACATCGCGCGCTAATCGCGCTCGCTGGAGAAAGCCGAAGGATTTCTTGATATTACTTGTCGATAATATGAAAACGCGGTGGCTTAATGTTCGCTTGGGAAGAGGTAAAAGCCACGCGAAATCCGAAATCGGAGTCTTTGGATGTTGTGGAAAAGCTAAACCTATTGGCGGACCTGCACACCCTGGAGGTAAATTCGTGCGAGCCTCCGCGCATGCTTTTTTCGTTGGCGTCGGATGGGCCGCGAGGATCTTTTCGAGGACTTTCAGAGTAATAATCTTCGCTATACCAGTCATTAACCCATTCCCAGACATTTCCGTAAACGTCATACAATCCCCAAGGGTTAGGATCTTTTAGGCCAACGGGGTGGGTTTCTTCGTCAGAGTTGTCCTGATACCACGCGTATTTTCTCATGAGCGCGCGATCTTCGCCATAGAAAAAAATACTATCAGTTCCGGCGCGAACGCTATATTCCCACTCAGCTTCGGTAGGGAGGCGATAGCGGTCGGTATTTTCCATCCGGTTAAGCGCGTTGATAAAATTTTGGGCGTCGTTCCAGGAAACGTTATCCACGGGACGGTCTTGCCCGCGAAAAACGCTCGGATTGGATCCCATAACGCTCCTCCATTGGGCTTGCGTCACCTCGAATGTACCCAAATAAAAAGGAGTCGTAATTTCGACTTCGTGCCTGGGAACCTCGTCCGAGGAAGACGCTTCATCGTCCCATTCGCCCATAGTGAAGGTTCCCGCCGAAATCAGAACAAATTCCATGCCCAGGCCATTGTCGGTTTCATCGGCGCGAGCCGTCGCGGAAAGAGCCAAAAAGAGCGAGAAGATAAATATAAATTTTAAGGGTTCGTGAATAAAGCGCACGGTTCTTCCTCCAACGTAGTTCGCTTTAACAGTCTCGCGAAATCAAACAGATCCGCGAAATAGCCAAATCAATAATTGAGGCGCGCGTAGCGGAGAAAAACTTTAAAGTTTCGACTCTAAATGGTTTCTCCCGCGAAATTCGCGCAACGAGCGCCAAAAACGGGGGGCTAATCTCTATTTCTCCTTCTCCAAAAGCAAAATTTCTCTCAGGCCGCGCCGCGTACGCCTCGTGGTTAACGGTCGTGTCCGCGAGGAGCGCGCGAAACCCGACGCGCTCGTCGCCATCCCAGTCGGCGTTATCCGCGCCCACTCCGCTCCAATTTCCGTAGGCGAAGACGCGAGAATTCGCGACGCCGCGCCACGAGCCTCCGCGCCCACTCCGCGTTTCGCCCGTGGCGGGTCCTTGGGGAGTGGCGGCGGGAGCGTAGGGACGATAGTCATACGCGCGCCACTCCGCGCTTAACTCATGGGCGTTTCCTAAAGTATCGCGTGGTTCCCAAGGGTTAGGTTCCGCGCCGGACGTCAGATGGGTCTCAACGCCGGAATTATCATTGAACCAGGCGCTATCCCCAAGCTTATTACGCGCGTAGCCGCGAAAATAACCGAAATCCGTAATCGCCTGGGCGTCCCACTCCCATTCCCCCTCGGTCGTCAAGCGATAAGGATTCGCGCCATCGCTTTGGCGCGGTTTGTCAATAAGGGCCTGGATCTTAAAGATGGAAAGAGACTCCATTGGCCGAAAATCGCCTTTAAAGGAGCGGGGATTGTCGCCCATCGGGCTCTCGCGTGTTCTTCGCGTCGCCTCAGGCTCGCGCGTATAAAAAGAACTCGAAATGGTGACCTGGCGCGACGGTTTTTCGCCGCTATCGCCGCTTTGATAGGGGACGTAATCCATCGTCAAAGATCCCTCCGCGATGAGGACAAATCGCGCGTCCAGACTGTTTACGGAGTCGTCGGCGCGCGTGGCCTCAGGGGCAAGAGGCCAACCGAAGAGGAAGCTTAATAGCCCAAAGCAAATTAATTTCGCGAGCACCTTTCCTCCGCGTGATTCTCGGGCGATAATACGTTCGAAGAGGAGAAAATTAAATTTCGCCTTTTCTTTTTTGTCCATTTTATTAAAATATTAACGGATAGCCGCGCGAAAGTCAAAACGACGCTAAACATAGGCCACCACAAGACGACGCGACCCTCGAAAAAGTTCCCAACTCGCTTTCGCGTAAGAAGGGCGATCTATTTTCGCGCGCTCCGCGCCCTCTATGGAAAGAGAGCGATGGGGCGCGCCCTTCCCGCGACGCGCCGTCCCTCGCGCGAGGCTCGGGCTCCATCTCCGCGCTTGGGCCTCATCCCGCTTTTCGCGCTTGAGGGCGATAAACGATTCCGTTTTCCGTGGAAATGTGGGAGAGTGATTTTGGGGCAACCACTTAATAATTCAAAAATAATTTTAAAATACCAAATATTTCATTTTATTAATTATAATTATCAATTAATATTTATAATTACGCTTTTAAAATACGCAAGCAAAAGATAATGTCTATCAAACGTTCGCGACCATTCATTGACGCGACTTGGGATTCGCCACGAGGCGGATTTCTCGCCCGTCGCGTGGCGCGGCGCGCGCGCTATTGGCTTTGGCCAAACATTCCCGAGCGCGCCCGCCAGCGCGCAGACTCGACCTGCCGGCGACGCCCACTGTCAGTGGCGCGACCTACCCTTTTGGCGCGCGGACGCTAACATTTTTCAGATAAAATACATTGCCAATCGCGCCCAATTAGCGTTTAGAGCGTTTAGTCGCCTCCGTGTCGGTCAAGAGCGCCGCTATATTACCCAAATTTCCCATGGGATACGATCCATGGGCCATCGCGCGCGCTCATTATTCGCGTTGGAGAGCGCCGAAATATACCTTGAGGTTACCTGCCGAAGCGAAAACGCCGCGACTTAAAATCCTCTTTGGAAGCCGTAAACGCCACGCGAAACCCGAAATCGGAGTCTTTGGATTTAGTGGAAAAATTAATCCTGTTGGCGGATCTGCACACTCCCGCTTCAAATTCTATCGAGCCTCCGCGCATGCTTTTGTGGCCGGTTTCGGATGGTCCTAGCGGATCCTTTAGCGGGCTATCGGCGTAATAATCTTCGCTAAACCAGTCGTTAACCCATTCCCAAACATTACCGTAAACGTCAAACAATCCCCATGGGTTAGGATTTTTGAGGCCCACGGGGTGGGTTTTTTCGTCAGCGTTCGCCACGAACCACGCGAATTTTCCAAGGCTCGAACGCTCCCCGCCAAAGAAAAAAATACTGTCGGAGCCTGCTCGGACGCTATATTCCCATTCAGCTTCGGAAGGGAGGCGATAGCGGTCAGTGTTTTCCTTTTGATTGAGCCTACGGAGAAAATTTTGGGCGTCGTTCCAGGATACGTTATCCACGGGATGGTCTTGTCCGCGAAACTCGCTGGGATTGGCGCCCATGACGCTCATCCATTGGTCTTGGGTTACCTCGAATTTTCCCAAATAAAACGGAGTCGTAATTTCGACCTCGTGCCGGGGAAGCTCGTCCGGGTTTGACGCTTCGTCTTCCCATTCGCCCATGGTAAAAATTCCCGCCGGAATCAAAACAAATTCCATGCCGAGGCTATTGACGAACTCGTCGGCGCGGGCTACCGCGGGGAAAAGCGGCCAGACCAAGAGAGAGCTTAAAAGCCCAATCCATATAAATTGCGCGAGCATCTTTCCTCCACCTGATTTTAAGTCATCAATCAGCGAAAAACCGTGAAAAAGCGAAAATACGCGAAAATTCGCGTTTTTTATTCCCTCATAGTGAAATACTAACGAAAGCGCGCGCGAAAGTCAAAAACGCCGCGATATATAGCCCCTCGCGAAACGACGCGCCCCGCGATTAGCTCCTGTCCGCTTTCGCGCGAGACGGGTCGCGTTTTTCGTCGCGTCTCTTAGGAAAGGCCGCGCCGCCGCGGCCTTCCCCTAAAAGGGCGCGCCAAGCGTGAGGGGCGCCACGCTTGGGTCCCACCCCGCTTCCACGCTTTGAGGCGATAACGGCGGCGAACGATACCGTTTATACTCGCGGGGAGAGGAAGAACGAGCTGGGGTTAGCCCGTATCCGTTCGCTGGACGGCGAGTCCAAGGACCCAGAGCGTGACCCGCCAGTATAAGAACTCCTACTGAAGGCCTCGCCGCCCTCGCCCGACCAAATACTTTTCGCGCGGAGTATTCTCTCGCGGAAAGGAATGTCCAAGGCTCATAGCTCGGTAAAAAAGACGCGGCGTTCTCCAAAGGCCCCGCGCGCGAAGCGCGAGAGCGCCTCGCGCGCGGACGGCGGAGGGTTGGCGAAAACACTCCGCCAACCCACCACGGCCAGCCCCCGCCAAGCCTCGCGCGCCCCTTCCGCTCGCTGGCGCGACCGGACTCTGGTCGCGGAGGCGAATCGTTTAAGGTCGCGTCTTTTAGCTTCGCCAAGACCGCGGCGGCGACCGAGCGAGTGATGGCTCGAATAATTAAATCCTCGCGCCACCGAGGCGCTTGAAGCGTTTCCGCGGCCGCTTGAGGCGCGATAGTGGGGCAATAAAGACAGTGAAGTGGGCGAAACGCGAAAAAAGCGCGCGAAGACGGAGGGTTCTGGCGCGCCTAAAAACGCGCCCGCCGTCCGCGAGCGTTTCCCCAAGATTGGCTTTCCGCCTTAGCCCTCGCCCAAGTTCGCGGAGCGTGAAGTTATCCGCTCCCCGCGATCCTCGCGACGCAAGCGCGACCGGAATTAACCGCTAGCCAAGCGCCCGCGCCGGGGCGATTTTAGCCAAGCCGCTTTCCCGCCCGCGCTCCCGCGGACGCTTGAATTTGAGGCTATAAGGCTATTTGACGTTTTTACTGGGCGTCACGCGAACTCTTTTCGTGTCGCCGACAGACGCCTCGGCCGTGAAGGCCACGCGGAATCCGAGCGCTTTGTCGCGGTAACTCGGAGGATCTTGGTCTCGAGCCGAGGAGCGGCAGTAACGCGCGATGGCGCCCCTTGAGCCTCCGCGGTTAACCCGCTCGTCGCCTTGGGTGGCTCCTTGGGGGTCCTTGGAAGGGCCGTTCGCGTAATAGTCCTTGTCATACCAATCTTCCGCCCACTCCCAGACGTTCCCGATCATGTCGTACAAACCCCAGGCGTTAGGTTTCTTCAGCCCCACTTTGCTCGTGGAGTTCGACAAATTAGTCTCGTACCAGGCGTATTCCGTCAAATCTCCCTCGTCGTCGCCAAAATAATAAATGGAGTCTGATCCGGCGCGGGCGGCGTACTCCCATTCAGCTTCGGTGGGCAAACGATAGTGGTCCTTTTTCTCCAACTGATTCAATTTCTTGAGGAAGTTTTGGATGTCCAGCCAAGAAACGGTTTCCACTGGGTTCTCGTTTCCAAGGTATCCGCTGGGATTGTCGCCCATGACTGTTTTCCACTGAGCCTGCGTAACCTCGTATTTGCCCAGATAGAACGCCCGCGTAATGGTCACCTCGCGCCTGGGTCTTTCGTCGTCGAAACTATCGCTATCGTCGGGGTTAGCTCCCATCATAAACGTCCCAGCGGGGATTGAAACGAATTTCATCCCGAGGCTGTTGGTCATTTCGTCGGCGCGCGCGGGCGAGGCTAGCGTCCACGCCGAAATGAGAAGAGCCCAAAACCCCAAAACCGTGATTTTAGAGAGCATGATTCCTCCACCGGGACCCGCGAGGACCCGCGATATCAATAATTAAATAATCAAACGCGCGAAAAGCCTTGCGCGGCGCTTTCGGGAAAGCAAATTAAGCTAATGCTGTAAAAATAGCCTAGATTTCCCGGAAAGTCAATATTTCCCGAAGGATTTTTAAAACGTAAAAACCGCCTTATTCCGCCCGCCTCAGGCGCGGTCCCGGGCGCCGTGGCGACGCGAACGCGCCGTCCATCCGCCGCCAATCGCCCCACCTCCGGCGCGGCGCGCGAGGGGACAAGCCCCTCGCCGCCTCGCCATTTCGCCCCAAGGTCGCCCTCAACTGGCCCTCTTTTTCTCGCGAACTTAGCCCACGCGCTCCTTTCAAGCGGCGCGCCCGCCCCTTTCCGACCCTCTTTTCCGCGCCTCTCTCTTTCTCGCGCTCGTTTTAGCGCGCCCTTGAAGCGGGATCCATCGTTTCAAAACGCCGTTTTAGCGCGCTCCCGCGATATTTCGCGTCATCGCGCGATTTATCGCGACGCGTTTTCCTTCCCTCAATAAGCCGCGAACGCTTATGACGCGCGCCTTCGCGCGCGCGGAAATTTCTTCCGTTATTTTTCGCGAAACGTTTCCGCTCATACTATCTCCTCTTTTCCATGCCTGATAAAGGATAACGCGATTCGGCGCCTTGAATAACCTCCGACGTCACGCGAAAATTAATTAAATTGACATTTAGGGCGATTATTATTGGATTATCTTGACAAATTATTATTTTCGCGCGAAAATGCCTTTTATACCGTCCACGGCGCTTCCAGCGCGCCCGCGCCCACCCATGAGTTCGCGCGTCTTTTTTCGCTTTTCCCCAAAGGCCCCTAAGGTCTCCTTAAAGGGAAACGCGCCGACCCCCTCGCCAACTCCCCGCGAGGGCCGCTGGCTCGCGCGCCGCTTCCGACGGAATAACCCCAAAACTCAGGCTGATCTGAAAATATTTAGAAGGCCAGAGCGCGATAACCGCGCCCTGGCCTTTTTTTTGGCTTTTAAGCCCCTCCGGGCCAGCCTGGGCGAGCCCATCGCTCCCCACTCCGAGCCCTTCTTTCGCCTCCAACCTCCCCTTCCCCTCTCCCCTTTTCAAGGAACGCGCGACCATGCCTAACTTTCGAGCTCTTTTAGCCTCCGGGGCCATGACGCTCTCTTTTCTCGCCCTCGGACTTCTTTTTCCCGCCGCCCCGGCCCAAGCCGAGCTACCCCACGCCAAGGGGGTCTTGGTTTTGGGAACGGAGGCCGTGCTCCGCCATTTTAACGGAGCGGTCCAGTCGGGCTCGGCCACGGCCCTGCCCTCCACCCAGATTTTCGCGAGCCCTTTAAGGTTTGACGAGAACTGGAATCCTCAACCCTATCTGGCCCAAAGCTGGAATTTTTCCACGGACGGCTTGACCCTCACCTTAAAGCTTGTCCCCAACGCCGTTTTCCATGACGGCCAACCCGTTACCGCCGCGGACGTGGCTTTCTCCATTATGGCCATCAAGGAGCACCACCCCTTTCAGACCATGCTGGAGGCCGTGGAGGGCGTGGACGCCCCGGACCCCCTCACCGCGGTAATCCGCCTCTCCAAGCCGCACCCGGCCATTTTATTGGCCATGTGCCCGGGGCTCATGCCTATCTTGCCCAAGCACGTCTACGACACGGGGGAAGACCTCAAAGAGCACCCCGCGAACCTTAATCCTATCGGCTCCGGGCCCTTTAAACTCGCCGAGCACGTTCCGGGCGAGTATTACGTCCTTGAAAAATTCGACCGCTTTTTCATCCCCGACCGTCCCCTCCTCGACCGTATTGTCGTAAGGGTTCTTCCCGATCCCAACAGCCAAATCTTAAGCCTCGAGAGCGGGGAAATCGACGCCCTCCACATGCTCGACGACGTGAAAGCCATTTTGCGCCTGGAGAAAAATCCGGATTTAACGGTCACGAGCGAGGGTTTTGAAGGTATCGGGGCCATCAACTGGCTCGCCTTCAATACCCAGAAGCCTCCCCTAAACGACGTTCGGGTCCGCCAGGCCATCGCCTGGGCCGTGGATCGGGAATTTGTCGTGAATAAACTCATGCTCGGCAAAGTGGCGCCGGCCTACGCCCCCATCGCCCCGGGCAGCCCCCTGTCTTCCGCCGCGGTGGAAAAATATCCCGTAGACCTTGAAAAGGCCGCCGCCCTTTTGGACGAGGCGGGATACCCACCCAACGCTCAGGGCGAGCGCCTGGCCCTCACTATCGACTACGAGCCGGACGTGGAATTTCTGCACCATAACGTAGCCGAATACCTCCGCAGCCAGCTCAAAAAGATCGGGATCAGCCTCACGGTGCGCTCTAACGCTGATTTTCCGGCGTGGGCCAACAAAATTTCCAACTTCGACTTCGACCTCACCATGGACACTGTCTACAACTGGGGCGACCCGGTCATCGGCGTGGCCCGCACCTACGTAAGCTCCAATATCCGTCCGGGGGTCATGTGGTCCAACACCCAGCGCTACGTTAACCCCCAGGTCGACGACCTCTTGAACCAGGCCGCGGTGGAAATGGATCCCGCCAAGCGCCAAGCCCTTTACGCGGCTTTCCAGAAAATCGTGGTCGACGAGGTCCCCATCTTTTTCCTGAACGTCGTCCCTTATTTCGGGGTTTACAAAAAGGGCCTCGCGAATCTGCCGCTGACCATCTGGGGTCCCCTTTCCCCCCTGGACCAAGTCCACTGGGAAGGCGAGTGACCATCTCCGTTTCCAAAACCCGCCTCCCTTCTGGGCCCTTAGGGCCCAAGGGGGAGGCGAGATCTTAAGCCATGCGCGCCATAACCCTCGTCGCCCGCAAATTATTAAACGCCGCCCTCCTCCTTCTGGCGGTCATCGTCCTCAATTTTATCCTCATCCACATGGCCCCCGGGGATCCGGCGACGGTCATCGCCGGGGAGATGGGCGGGGCCTCGGCGGAGACGATGGCGGAGATCCGCGCGCGCTACGGCTTGGACCAACCCTTGGCGACGCAAATTTTCGTCTACGCTAGGCGCGTGGCCACGGGCGACTTGGGGCGCTCCTATTTTTTCAATCAGCCGGTCAAGGACCTGATTCTCCGCCGGGTCCCCCCGACCCTCCTTCTGATGATCTCCGCCTTAACCCTCGCCGCGCTCGTCGGGGTCGCCCTGGGCCTCGTGGGAGCCGCCTGGCCCCATGGGCCCACGGCGCATCTGATTACCTTTTTTTCTTTGGCGGGCTACGCCGCCCCGGTCTTTTGGACGGGGCTCACCCTTATGCTAGCCTTCGGGCGCTTTTGGCCGATCTTTCCCATCAGCGGCATGTACGACGTGGTCGCCAGCCGCCACGGCCTCTCCCTGGCCTTGGACGTCTTAAGGCACCTGGCCCTCCCCTGCCTCACCCTGACGCTCTTAAACGCCGCCCAATTTTCACGGCTCGCCCGCGCGAGCCTCTTGGAAAACCTCTCCATGGACTATATCCGCGCCGCCCGCGCCAAAGGCCTATCCGAATTCCAAGTCCTTTGCGGGCACGCCTTAAAGAACGCCTTGCTGCCGGTGGTCACCATGGCGGGATTGCAGTTCGGGCCACTTCTGGCCGGGGCGGTGGTGGTGGAGACCGTCTTCGGCTGGCCGGGCCTGGGACGTTTGGTCTTTGACAGCGTCTTAAGGCGGGATTACCCCGTCCTTTTGGGGATCCTCTTTTTTTCGGCGCTCCTCGTCGTCGCGGCCAACTTAATCACCGACGCTTTGTACCATAAAATCGATCCCCGGACTCGGAGGCTGTTTTGAAAAAGCGGGCGAGCGAGATAGCGGCGCGCGGCGCGACCGGTCTGGGGCCGGCGCCTTTCGCCCCGCGCCCCGCGCCGGAACGCGCGGAAAAAGGCGCTCCGGCCTCCGTTCCCCCGCGCTATCCCTTAGAGCCCGCGCCGCGCGCCCTCGCCCGCGCGCGGGAATTCTGGGGCCGTTTCCGCGTCCACTATTTCAGCCTCTTCGGGCTCGTAGCGCTCGCCTTTATCGGCTTGGCCGTTTCCCTGGGACCCGTTCTTTACGGGATCGATCCCTTTGAAATCGTCTCGGCTCCTTTTATGGAGCCCGGCGGCGGGAACCCTCTGGGCACCGACTACGTGGGCCGCGACGTTTTGGCGGGAGTCCTTTCCGGAGGGAGGGCCTCTTTGAGCGTCGGCTTCTTCGCCGCCCTCTTCACCGGGGCCATCGGGCTTTCCGTGGGGTCCCTCGCGGGTTTTTTCGGCGGGGCCCTGGACGCCTTCCTCATGAAAGTCACCGAATTTTTCCAGGTGCTCCCCACCCTTCTTTTCGCCATGGTCTTGGTCACCATCTTCGGGCCCACCCTCTGGATGGAAACTTTGGCCATCGGGCTCGCGAGCTGGATGAGCGTGGCCCGACTCGCGCGGGCGGAATTTATCAAGATCAAAGAACTCGATTACGTCAAATCCGCCGTCTCCGCGGGCGCCGCGCCCCGGAGGCTGATTTTCAAAACCATCCTCCCGAACGCCCTCCCGCCCATTTTGGTGGCCGCGGCCTTTGACGTGAGCTTCGCGATCCTCCTGGAGGGCTCGCTCAGTTTCCTTGGCCTGGGAGACCCCAACCAAATGAGCTGGGGCCTCATTATCGGCCAGAACAAAAACTACGCCTTAGACGCCTGGTGGACCATCTTTTTTCCCGGTTTCGCCATTTTTCTCTCCGTCCTCGCGGTCTGCCTCGTGAGCGACGGCCTTAACCACGCCTTAAACCCGCGCGCGCGGAAGAGCTTCTCGTGAGCGAGCCTATCTTGGAAATAGAGGGTCTCCAAATCGGCGGCCCTGAAAAAGAGAGCCTGGCGGTCGACGGCCTCTCCCTCTCCATCCACGCGGGCGAGACCCACGCCCTCGTGGGGGAGTCGGGCTGCGGCAAAACCATGACGGCCCTCGCCATCCTGGGGCTCCTTCCCCGGGGTTTTCGGACGCGCGGCGGCTCCATCAAACTTTTGGGCGAAGAAATTACCGCGCTCCCTCCCGCGCGGCTGCGGGCCCTCCGGGGCTCCGTCATGTCCATGATTTTCCAAGAGCCCATGACCGCCCTCAACCCCGTCCTGACGGTCGGCCGCCAAATCAGCGAAGTTATCGTCGCCAAAAAGATCCTCCCCCCAAAAGAGGCCCGGGAAAGGGCCGTCGAGCTGATGGGCCAGGTGGGCTTGCCGCGCCCCGCCACCCTCTACCGCGCCTATCCCCACGAGTTTTCCGGGGGCATGCGGCAAAGGGTCGCGCTGTGCGTGGCCCTGGCGGCCTCCCCGCGGCTCATCGTCGCCGACGAGCCCACCACGGCCTTGGACGCCACGGTCCAGGCCCAGATTTTGGAGCTCTTGCGCGAGATCCAAACGCGGACGGGAGCCGCGATTCTGCTCATCACCCATAACCTTTTGGCGGCGGGCTTTTTGGCGGACTCTCTCAGCGTCCTCTACGTGGGCTCGCTTTTGGAGCGCGGCCCCGCCGCCCAGGTCCTCGCCGAGCCGCTGCACCCCTACACCCAAGGGCTCCTGGCGAGCCAGCCTCTCCTGGAAATCGGCGCGGGGGCGCTCCTCAAAGCCCCCGCGCGCCTCCAAGCCATCGCTGGCCAAGTGCCCCGCTATCAGGATAAACCCCCCGGCTGCCTCTTTTACGACCGCTGCGGCGTCTCGCGCGCCCAGTGCGCGCGCGAGCGGCCCCCGCTCGCGCCCTTTGGGGCGAGCCGTTACGCGGCCTGCCCCTACGCTTCCCCCACCCTTTGGAGGCAAACCCATGCTTAACCCTCAAATCCAAGCGCCAAGCCCCTCACCCGCCCCGCTCCCCGGCCCCTGGAGCGCGCCGCGCGCGGAAGCGGCGTCCCCCGCGCCTTTATTGCGCGTCGAAAATCTCACCGTCCGCTATGGCAAGCGCGGGAGGCGCGAAGCGCCGGCCGCCGCGCGCGACGTCTCTTTCAGCGTCTCGCGGGGGGAAACCTTCGGGCTCGTGGGCGAGAGCGGCTCCGGCAAGAGTTCCACCGCGCTGTCCGTGGCGCGTTTAATCGAACCAGAGAAGGGAAGGATTTTCTTAGGCGATTTGGAGATTAGCGCGCTGCGAGGGAAAGCCCTGCGCGCCGCGCGGCCCCGCTTTCAGATGATCTTCCAGGATCCCGCCTCCTCTTTGAACCCCCGAGAGCGGGCTCTGGCCATTGTCGCGGAGCCGATGCTCCTCTCGCGCCAATATTCCAAAGGGGAAATTGGGGACCGGGCGCGCGCGCTCATGACGCGCGTGGGGCTGCCCGTGAGCTCTTTGAGCCTTTTTCCCTTTGAGTTTTCGGGGGGACAGCGCCAGCGTCTCGCCATCGCGCGGGCCCTTTCCACAAACCCGGAACTCTTAATCCTCGACGAGCCCGTCTCGGCCCTGGACGCGGCGATTCAGGCCCAGATCCTCAATCTGCTCGCCGACCTCCAGGAAAGCCTGGGCGTGACGGGGCTCTTTATTTCCCACGATTTGGCGGTTATCCAGCGGGCGACGCGCCGGGTCGCCGTCATGCGCCGGGGCTCTTTAATTGAGCTGGCCCCCACTCCCCTCCTCTTTGAGGGCCCAGCCCATCCCTACACCTGGGCCCTGCTCGCGGCCTCGCTCCCGAAGGGATCGCGGCGGGACTCCCTGCGGAAAGCCTTTCTCCCGCGCGCGCCCCACGAGGGCCCCGCGACCTTCGGGGGTTGCGACTACCTTGAATGCCCCTTGCGCGAGGAACCGCTCTGCTTAAAGGCGCCCCCGCTCGCGCGGGCGCGGGAAGGCCACTTCGCCCGCTGCCACAAGGCCGCGGAAGCGCGCGATTTAGGCGCGCGCGCCCTCGCGCGAAACGGCGAGGGCCCAGCCCTCGCGAGCCAAGTCGCCTAAAAAAGGCGCGCGGAGTTCTGGACTCCGGCGCGCGCGGGCGCGCGCCGGAGGGGAAAGAATTTTTGGAAAAAGACTAAGGCGACTCTCGCCATCGAAAAAAAGGCGGCTACCGTGACCCACGCGCGCTCCTATCTCTTTTTTAACGGGCCCATCCTCACGATGGATCCGCGGCGGCCCAGCTCCGAGACCCTTTTAACTTCCGGGGAAAGAATCTTGGCCTTGGGCTCTTTAAGCGAAACGCGCGCGCTCGCCCCTCCGGATTGCCAGAAAGTGGACTTGCGGGGACGGGCGCTTCTTCCGGCCTTTATCGACGGACACGGGCATTTTTTGAGCGCGGGCCGCCAATTCGCCCACGAGGTGGATCTTCGGCCCAGTCCTTTGGGGCGTGGCGACAGTCTCGCGGACGCCCTTTTGGCCGTCCAAGAGAAGGCGGGACAAACGCCCCCGGGCGGATGGATCTTCGGCTTTGGGTACGACGACACCCATTTTAAGGAAAAGCGCCATCCCCTGGCGGAGGATCTGGACCAAGCGGCCCCGGGGCGCTTGGTCGCGCTGTCCCACGCCTCAGGCCATTTTCTGGCCGTCAGCGGCCCCGTTTTAAAGCTTGTGGGGTACGGCCCACAGACTCCGGACCCGCCGGGCGGCAAAATCCGCCGAAAAGCCGACGGCGCCCCATCGGGCCTTTTGGAAGAGCCCCCCGCCATGGATCCCGTGGAAGCCCTGTTCCCCCAAAGGAGCCTGGAAGAAGAATACGCCGCTCTCAAGACGGCTTCCCAGGCCTGGCTCTCCCAGGGAGTCGCCACGGCCCAGGAGGGTTGGGCCACCCAAAGGGATATTGATATTTACGCGCGCGCCATAACGGAGGAGGACAGTCCCCTCTCGTTAAGAGTCCAAATCCTTCCCGGGGACGGGCGCGCGGATTTCGCCTCTCTCCCGCGCCGCGCCGGCTCCCCCCTGGACGCGGGCCGCCGCCTGACTTTAGGGCCCGTCAAGCTCTTCGCCGACGGGAGTATCCAAGGTTTTACCGCCTATCTCTCCAATCCCTACCACGCGACGCTCTACGATTTTCCTTACGATTACCGGGGCTACCCCATGATCGAGAGTTCCGCCCTCAAAGAAAGGGTTCTCCTGCACCACCGCGCGGGACGGCAAATCGCCATCCACGGCAACGGGGACGCGGCCATCGAGGAGATCCTAAACGCCTTTGAGGAGGCGCTCCGCGCCAGTCCCCGCGCGGATCACCGGCATTACGTTATCCACTGCCAGACCGTCCGGGAAGACCAGTTGGACCGCTTGGCGCGCCTGGGCGCCATGGCTTCCTTTTTCGCGGTCCACGTCCGCCACTGGGGAGACCGGCACCGGGATATCTTTTTGGGGGAAGACCGCGCCGCCCGTCTTAACCCATTAAAGAGCGCCTTGAAGCGGAAAATCCCCTTCAGCCTCCATAACGATTGCCCCGTAACCCCCATCAGCCCGCTGCGCTCGGTGGAAACGGCCGTCACGCGTTTGACCGCCTTGGGAGCCCCCTTGGGCCCGGAATACCGGATAGGGGCCGGGGACGCTTTAGCGGCGGTGACCACCAAGGCCGCTTATCTGGCCTTTGAGGAGGAGCGGAAAGGAACGCTCGCCCCCGCGTTTTTGGCGGATCTCTGCGTCCTTTCCCGCTCTCCCTTGGAGGCGCCGCCGGAAAAAATCGCGGAGATCAAGGTGGAGGCGACTCTGGTGGGAGGCCAGACCGCCTACGGGGAACTTTAAGGCGCGCCAGAATGGCGAGAGCGCGAGGCGCGCCTAAGCCAAGCCTCGCGCGCCGCGGCGCCGCGCGTCGCCTCAGGCAAGCTTGAGGCGCGCTATCGTCCGTTAATATCCGTTAATTTTTAGTCGCTTAAGCCGCGGACAATGGCGCGAACTCGCGCCACTGTCCGCGCTTAAATCTCCTTAAAAAAGGAGATGGTCGCGAAAAGGAGACGGTCGCGGTTGGCGTTCGCTCGCTTTCGCTAAAAAACGTACGCGAAAAAACCCTTCAGGCGCGCGCCAGGCGCCGCGCTTTTTGGCTTTTTTTCAGGCGGAACTCCTTCTGGGGGATTCAAGCCGCCGCCGTGGGGCGGCGGCTGAAAAAAACCCAGAGGCCTGTGGAAAAAAAAGAGCGCCCTAGCGCGCTTGATCGGGTTTGTCGCTCTGCCCCGTAAGGGTAAAATCCACGCGCGCGTTGCCGCTACTGGGGATGGACCTCCGACCGATGCTGTATCCATTAACGAAGACCTCAACGCTTTCGCCACAAGCGCCGCTGCCCAAATCCAAATTATAGTAGCCGCCGCGCGGGAAGGCGTCGCTGGAATTCCAGCTGGTGGAGACCCGCACCGTGCCGTTGACGTCGGAGCCGGAACGCGTGGCGGAGCCCTCGATTCCGCAGGCCCAAACGCTGGCGGACAGTAAAGCGATAGCTAAAACGGAGGCCATGGAGAGTAGGATTTTCATAAAAAACCTCGTTGAACGGTTGCGAGGGGAAGGACGCTCCGGAAAGCCTTTTCCAAAGAGAAGTCATTTCCCCTAGGGGATTGGGGCCAAACGCCTCCCAAAACACGAAAAAATCAGATAAAAATGGCGTTTAGCGCCTCAGAGAGCGCCGCTCGCGCGGCTATTTTCGAGAATTCTGATCTTTTAGCATACCTCTTGAGAGAAAAAAAGAGGAAATTTCGCTTCTTTGTGTCGTTAGGGCGCGGACGCGCCGCGAAAAGCGCGCGAGGCGGCGTCGCGAAGCTTATAAAAGGGGGGCCCGCCACCGTTAAGGGCGAGTGGGCTCCCCGCGCCGAAAAAAGCTCAAAAGAAAAAAGAGGGCCGTCAGGGGGCTCGACAGCGCTATCAAGCCAGGGCCGCCCAAGCGCTTCCGGCGCGGACCTGGCATCGGGTGGCGACGCGACAGGCGGCGGCCCCAGACGCGTTTTCCCTCTCATCAACGCGCCAAAGTTTCCCCAAGCCCGCCCAGAGTCAAGACATCCCAGAACTAAAACGCGCGTCGCTCCACGGCGCTGTTGGGCGATCGCTTAAAAGACGATCGGCCAGCGCTCCAGGGCAAGGCCTAGCCATGCCCTGGAGCGGGCAACCTTTCAATAATCCCGCGCCCAAAGCCACGCTCTCCGAACTCGTCAAAAGCTCCGAGACAAAACTCCCGGCGCCCGCTCTCGCCATCCCAGGCCGAAGGAGACATTTCTCTCTCCGCGCGAAACGTTAATCACGAAACGTTAAAAACGGATCCGCGCTCTCGCCAAGAAGGCGCCCAAGACGCGGCAGGCGCGCGCTCAAGCGCG
This sequence comes from Deltaproteobacteria bacterium, assembly GCA_031265205.1. Taxonomy (GTDB): domain Bacteria; phylum Desulfobacterota; class Desulfarculia; order Adiutricales; family Adiutricaceae; genus JAISCZ01. Next base: position 1,580 of record JAISCZ010000083.1, on the reverse strand, counting down.
CTAAGTCCGGATAGCGAGGCGCGGGCGACGCCAATTTTAAAAATAGCGCGCGAGGATCCGAAATGGCTGACCCGTCCCGCCTATTTGGGACTAAAGCGTCTTGGGCGCGGGAAAACCTTTACGAGTAGAGTAGCCGACTGGCGCGGCGACCTTTGTAGTCAAAGACACAAAGGCGGTTCAAAGATCCTGGCGCCCGCCCCCAAAGGCTGGGAGAGCCGCGAAAACCTTTAAGGGGAGCCTTGCTTGTCTCCACTCCCCGCTCCCTGGAGTCCCCGGAAATGAGCCTTGACGCGCGCTAAGAGCCAGAGCCGCCTCCCACTCGGGCGGTAGGCGGCTCTGGCTGGGCCTGGCGCCGCCGCAATAAGCGTAGCCAATTTCATATTGGCGCGGGCGCGGTCCATCAGCGGAAGGGAGGCCTCAATCTGGAAGCCAGAGAACGCCGCGCGGCTTATCTCCTAAAGAACAACGGTCGCCAAGTCTTTTCCGCGAGCGCTTTTCCCTAAGAGCCACGCGTGTTTTTTAGAGAGACGCGGCGCTCTTCGCCATCCCGGTCGTCGCTTCCGCGGGAGCTTTGGCGGCGCCTGTCAATGGCCAGCGCGTCAAGCGCCCCAAGCGTCTCAAGCGCCGCTAACGCTTCAACCGCCTATTGTTTGACGAAATCGTAAGGTTCCTAAAATAGCCGCCAGCCACGACTATGTCGCGAGATTTTTGGCGCGCCTTCCGACGTTCGCGCGAAAAAGCGCGTTAAGCTCGCCGCGGAAGGCTTTGGGAAGAGCTTTTAGCCCCAAGCGCGCGCCGCCGCCCGTTTTTCCGCAAGGATTTGTCCAATTTGGGGGAAGCCCTCGCGCTCAAGAGGACCCGAGTTCAGGAGGGCTATTTCTAAACGCGGTTGTCGCCGCGCTCGCGACGTAACAGCCCCACAAACAAGAACTAATTATACGATCAATCATAGTTATTTTAACTCTATTAATAAAAGAGAGTCATAAAATGACATTTATAGGGCGATACAATCATATTAACTACAGAGCGTCATCCAGCGACTTCCCGCGAAGCCATCAATGTGACCCGTAACAGCGTCAATATGACCCAAAACGAAACAAGGCCGCGAAGTTAAGGTCGCGTTTAAAGCGCTCGCGCCAATTTCGCGATTGAGTCGTCTTTAAGCGCGAAAAACTTGCCGCTCAACGCGATAACTTAGCGGTTAGGGCGGGTGGCGGCAAAGGCCAGACTTTGGGCATGGGGTAGTTTTTCGCGGAATTCCGACCGCGCTGACGTCTTGGATCCTAAACGGAGAGCTAATCTCTGGCCGCGTCTCCCTAAAATCACGGTTTAAACGCCGCGAAGATGACTCCCACCAAACAGAACAGAAAGCTCGCTACAAGGATAATGGGCAAGTTGAAGCCGTCCAGCCGCTTTCCGAAGCCCTGAAGCTCACGGCTAAAGCGTTCGATTTTGCCATTAAGCTCGCGATTGACGTTTTCGATTTTGCCATTAAGCTCGCGATTGACGTTTTCGATTTTGGAGTCAAGGCTCTTTATTTCCACCTTCAGCTCGCGATTGCCGCTTTCGATTTTGCCATT
>JAISCZ010000009.1 GCA_031265205.1 Deltaproteobacteria bacterium | reverse complement strand
GCGAATCCCCGCCGCCCGGGGCGCAACCCGCCGCTCCAGAGCGCGCGAAAGGCCAACGGCCGCTACTTGAGGACTATCGCTTCGGAGACGGCGCGCAGCGTCGCGTCGTCCTTCTCCGTCATATACTCGCTAAACGCCTCCCTTACCCCGCCGAACTCCCGGAAAGGGTATTTGCCGAACATCGCGTAGCCGTCGCCTCCGGAATACATAAAATCAATGGTGGCCAACGAGTATTCCGCCTGAGGGTCCAGCGGTTTCCCGCCAACGGTTACGGCCAGAGGGACCAGCGCCACGCTCTTCGCGCCATTGGAGGACGTAACCTCGCGCTTTTCGGTCACGACCTCCAGGCCCCAAAACTGAGGGAAAGCCCCCGCGCCGGGCAAGGCGAGGCCGTGGGTCAGAGCGGCCAAGAGGTCTTCCCCCGTGACGTTTATCAGGTAAATATAGTTTCCGTACGGTAGAGCCGAAAGAAGCTGTCCCCGCGTCACGTCGCCCTTCAAAACGTTGTCGCGGATCGAGCCGCCGTTTATGAGCGCCACGTCCGCTCCGGTCGCGTCGGCTAAAGCCGCGCTGACCAGCCGGCCAAAATTCGTGCTGGAGCTTCGCGTGAGCCTCGTCAGCCCGACAAGGTCAAAGGGAACCTGGAGCGCGATCTGGCTCAATTCCGCCTCAAGCTCCGCCCTAATGGCGCCCATCGCCGCGCGCGCGGCGGGATCGGGCGCGGTCGCCGCGATCTCGGGGGACGAGGCCGGAATAATCTCGGCGTCAATCGAAAAGCCGCCGTCGCCCTTTCTGTTGATGGCGACCCTACCGATATTTTCCAGATACGCCCCCGCGCTCGCGACAATTACCCGGCTTCCGTCGGCCCGCTCAATGGGGATTACGGCCACGGAGTGGCTGTGCCCGTCGAGAACAAGGTCTATGCCGGGGACGCGCTCCGCCACGGTCTGGGACATCGGCTCGCAGTAAGGTTCGCTACCCAGGTGCGTCACGGCCACAATCAGCTCCGCGCCTTCGGCCTTCAGGCGGTCCACGGTCGCGAGCGCCTCTTCTATCGGATCGGTAAATTTCAGGCCCTCGATGAAGCGAGGGTCAACGCTCGTAAGGGTCAGCGGCGTCGACAGGCCGAATATCCCGACCTTCATGTCACCCCACGAACGGACCAAATATGGAGCGAGCAAGGGCTCCCCGTTGGGGAGGATGACGTTGGCCGCCAGAAAATTAAGGCGGTATTTATTAACTACTTCCATAAAGCGCCGGAAGCCGTAATCGAACTCGTGGTTTCCGGTCGCGATAGCGTCGTAACCCGTAAGACTCAAAACCTCCCCCACCAGCTCCCCCTTCCGCGCCGTGGCGAAAGCCTGGCCGCCCAACGCGTCGCCGGCGTCCAAAAGAAGTTTGCGCGGCGAGGGGTCAGCGTCCACCAAAGCCTTGACCCTGTCGTAGCCGATCCTGACAAGTTGGCCAGCCTCGTCGCGTTCCTCGAAGGCGTAGCCGTGAACGTCGTTGGTATGATAGATGACCAAATCATTTAAATCGCCCTGAGCGCCCTGAGCGCTTCGCTCGCTCGGTTCGCTCCGCCCGACCGGCTCGCTCCCCTCGGCGAAAGACGGGGCGCCGCGCGAAAGAGCCGCCGAGTAAAAGAGCGCCGTCAGAAACGCCAACGCAAATATTTTTTTCCACATTTGAGGATCCTTACCGTAAAAAAAGAAACGCGCGTAACGCGAGTTTAAAGGCGTCTCGCGCGGTTAACTCGTAACGCGCGCGTAAAAGTTCTGCGCGCGAAGAGCCGAAAATTATCAAAAGAGCGCTCGCGAGCTGCTCCGCGCCGCGCCGGGCCTGAAGTCGTTCCTTCGCTCCCCGCCTTTCTGGCGGAAGCGCGCGGAATTTCGTTTAAGGCGCGTTAGGTCGCTCCCGCCCGGGGACGCGCGCCGGGCCCGATGGCCCGCCCCGGACATTTCGCGCGGAGGGAGGCGCCAAGGCCGCCGCGCGGGAGCGCGCCTTAGACTCCGCGAGCTTCTCCATCAAATTCTCGCGCCTCTTGGCAAACGCCGCGTCGCAGGGCGGCGCGATCTCTGGCGGCGCGGGAAAGGGCCGGGAAGCGGAGGAGGCTAAAAAAACAACGCTCGCGAGCCTTACGGGTCTCTTGGCGCTCTATTTTATCAGAATTTATCGGAATCGCCTCCCGCCGCGCCTGCCTGAGGCCAATCCGTCAATCAAGCAATCACCCCGGCCGCCGAACATTCTGGCTGAAGCGAAGCGGGAGAATGGCCTCTCTCCTCGCCCCGCGCCGACGCCAACCCGAGCCAAGGCCAACCCGAGCCAAGGCGAACCCGCGCTATGGCCTCAAAGACCCCGAGGCTCGCGGGCCGGGCCAGCGCGACGCTCGCGCGCGGCGCGATCTCCGCCAGCGGAAAAGCCGCCGCGACGCGCTCCCGCTTCGCGGCGCGCGAGGCGGCGCCAATTAATGCTTCGACGCGAGGTTCTCCGCGCCCCGCGGCGCGAGGCGCGCGTCGCGGGGCGCGCTCGCTTGCGCGCCCCCTCTTAAGGGCGACTGTGGCGCGCGGCGGCCCACGCCGCCTTTCCCAAGCGACCAAAAGGAAGCGAGGGAGAGGATGAAAGCCCCCAGGGTCGCGGCGGAGGGGGAGCGGGCCGGCTTACGCGGGCCCGGCGCTCCCCGCTTCGAATCCCCGGCGCGGAAACGCTCGCGCGCTGGGAGCGTCAACCTTCTTTCTCTATGGCGATGGCGCGAGGCTCCTAACCGTTCCCAGAGGATCAAGAGACCTTTCGCCCTTCCCTATTTCTCCCTTTTCCGGTAATATACCATAAATCGCGACTGGAGCCTTTTTAGCCTCTATAAATGGCCCCGCCGCGCCTTAGATTTCTTTGGCTTCCCCCTTCTCCCAAATTTTGACTTTATGCCTCCCCCCAACGCCAAACCCAAGCTCACGGACGAGCAACAGGCCGTAGCCGAGTCCACGCGCCCCTTCATGGCCATCACCGCCTACGCGGGCGCTGGTAAAACCTCCACCCTCAAGGCCTTCGCCGCGCGCCGCCCTAAAAGCCGCCTCCTCTATTTGGCTTTTAACCGCGCTATGGCCGAGGAAGCCAAAACGGCCTTTGGGGCGCTTTCCAACGTGGAAGTCAAAACCCTCCACGGCCTGGCCTGGAGCCACGTGGGGTTCAAGTACCGCAACCTGCTCGGTAATTTTAGGCCCTTAGACCTTAAAAAATACGTCTCCGGCGCCAAAGGGTCCTCCGACTTCGGCCCCGCCAAGATACTGTTCGATCTTATCAACTCTTGGACCCTCGCCGACTCCCCCACCATCTCCGATTTCTGGAAAGCCCACAAAAAGAAAATCGGGCCCCTCTTAGAGGAGAACAAGGTCTCCTCGCGCGTCATTTTAAACGCCCTCAAAGCTCTCTGGAAAGACATGCTCTCCGGGCTCTTTACCATGACCCATAACGGCTACTTCAAGCTCTTCCAGCTCTCCAAGCCCAAGCTCGACTACTTTTCCCACGTTTTAGTCGACGAGGCCCAGGATCTCAACGACGCCATGATTGACGCTATCTTCGGGGCGACTGGCGACAAGATCCTGGTGGGGGATCCCTTCCAGCAGATTTACGGTTGGAACGGGGCGGTCAACGCCTTGGGAAAGGCGGAAAAGATGGGGGCGACGCCTTTTTATCTCACCCGCTCCTTCCGCTGCACCTCCGCCGTGGCGGGGCTGGCCAACGCTTACTTAAATCTCTTGGGCGCCAAGAAGCCCTTCCGGGGACGCGAGGCCCAGCTCGCCACGCCCGCGTCCGACGACAAAGCCGCTTTGGCCATCATCGCGAGGACCAACGCGGCCATCTTCAATTACGCCGCCGAAGAGTCCTCCCGGAAGCGGATCCACTATAACGGCGGCTTCGACGGCTACCAGTTCGAGATCTTAAAGGACATCAACCACTTAAGGGCCGGAAGGGTCAGCTCCATCGCCGACCCTTTCGTCAAACGCTTCGCCTCTCTCGCGAACCTGACCAAGTACGCCACGGAAACCCAGGATATCCCGACTTTGGTGCGGATAGAGGTCGAAAAAAAATACCAAAGCGAAGTCCACTCTCTTTTCGAGCGACTCAAAGCCCGCCAAACCATCGACCCGCGCGACGCCGACGTTTTAATCAGCACGGCCCATAAAGTCAAAGGCAACGAGTTTCCCCGCGTCACGCTTTTGAGCGATTTTCTTTTCCTGGAGAACGCCTTGAAATTAGGAAGGCGAACGAGCGCGAAGCCGGGGGAATATCCCCCGGAAGTCGTCTCCAGGGAAGAGTTCCAGCTTCTCTACGTCTCCATCACCCGCTCCTATGGCGCCGTAAGCCTTCCCCAGGAATACGTTTTGCGGGAAAACGACGTTAAGGAATTCCGGAGCCTCGTCGGCGCGGGCAAAATCATTTTTATTTAAAAAGGCCCGGGGCTCGCCCAGGCCCCAAGGGCGTTTTCCCCCTCGCGGCGGCTTTTGGGGCGCGCCGGAGCGCGCGCCAAAGATCCCGGGGCGCGCGGCGGCGCTCCCCCAAGGCGGCCCCCCCAAGGTCGCGCCAGGTGGGCGCGCCCTTGGGGGGAGCTTACGACTTAATGAAGGCGATCGTTCCCGACTCGCTTTCTTCATCCCAGGAGACGAGTTCTTCCTTGGCGAGCCACAGGAAAGAAATATTGTCCCGGCACTCGCGGGAGGACAAAGCTTGGGCGAGGAGATGGGACCCAAGGAGGGGAGAGCCTATTTCGATAAAAGACTCAAGCTCCGCGCGGGTTACAGCCTCCCAGACCCCGTCGGAGCAGAGGAAAAAGGAGTCGCCCGGGAGAATCTTCACTTCCCGGAAAAAAAGCTTGGGCTCGTCGGGAGAATCCTGGATTGAAGCCGTGAGAACGTGTTTAAGGGGGTGCGTGGCCATTTCTTCCTCGGAAATGCCCCCCCTCGCGAACAGCTCGTACACTAAAGAGTGATCTTTGGAGAGCAAATCGAAAAAACCGTGCCGGACCCGGTAAATCCGGCTGTCCCCGCAGTTGAAGGCCAAGGCCTTATCGCCTTTGACCCAGAGCCCCGCGACCGTGCTCCCCAACCCCGCGAGAGCGGGCCGAGCGCGACCGAGCGCGACCATTTCCCTGGCGGCGCCGTAAATAACCTCCGTGACGACATCCTGGCTTTTCCGACCGAATTGGGAAAGATCGATTTTTTTGAGGTTACGGAGAACCAGGGCCGAGGCCTCCTCGCCGCCCGGGCCCCCGCCCATGCCGTCGGCCACGGCCACTAAAAAAGCCTCGTGGGGCAGCTCCTTTTCCCAAACGTCTGGCGAGTCGCCCTTGCTGACAACCATCTCGCCGCATAATAGCGAGTCTTCGTTATGGGCTCTCACCGCGCCCACGTCGCTGAAATAAAAAGCTTTCACGCCGAAATCACCGTTAGGCGGCACCGCGAGGAGAGCTTTAACGCGTCGCCGGAATTGATTTCCTTCTCTTGCCCCACGGGAACCAGCTCGTCGTTAACCCAGGTGCCGTTGTCGGAAAAATTTTTTAAAAGCCAGCGCCCTTCCTGGAAAAAAACCTGAAAATGTCTCCGGGACACCGTCGGAAACTCCTGGAGGCAAGCGGAGCCCACCTCCTGTCTCCCGACGATTTCCCCGTTTTGGGCTTCAAAGGTCGCGCCGCCTGGTCCCTGAAAAACCAAGGGGCTCTCCAAAAAATAAACTCCTGAACTCCCCGCGGCCGCGACGGCGGGCGGGGAACCCGCGAGGGCGGCGGGAGGCGCGGAGGAAGGCGCGGCGGGAGGCGCCTTCAAGGAATTTAAGGCCCGCTCCCGCGACATGATGGGATTTAAGGCGATATCCTCGCCGCACTCAGGATTGACGCAAATAACCGCGTCAAAGGGGCTGATATGCCCCTGGCCGCAGACCCGGACCATCTCCAGTGGATCCGCGCCCTCGCCCGCGCCCGCTTCCGTCCCCACCGCGACGCCCGTTTCCCCCGCGGCGGGCTCCGGGGAACTACCTTCGCGGAGGGTAATGAGCTTGGGCGGCGGGTCCAAGACTACCCCGGGTTCCCGCGTAACCTCGGGATTGGCGCTGATGTCCTCGGAGCAGACCAGGCATAGCGGCGCGTCAAAGGGGTTTTCGTGCCCCTGGCCGCAGATCCTAACTTTTTTTTCTTCTCCGTTTCCCACCGTAACCTCAAATCCCATGTGGCCCCATGAAGCCCCAGGCGCCAAGCGCTCCTGGACCTGGGAAGCCAAGAGGCGCGCGGAGCCTTGACGGCGGAACCTTTCCCGCGGCAAGGCCGCCGGTGGCCACCCAAATCCCGGCGCGCGTCCCCGCTTACGCTCCAGCGAACGTCCCCGCGAACTTATCCGCGAGCGCGAGGCGCGAACTTACTCGCGAACGAACTCCGCGAACGCGCGGCGCGAACGAACTCCGCGAAAGAGCGCCACGAACGCGCCCCAACGAGCGTCATCGCGAACGCGCGGCGCGTTCGCGCGCCTCCCGAGCCGCTAGCGAAAAGGCGCCGTTCCCCGGAAAATGAAAGAAATCAGCGCGCCCAACCGTTTCGCCGCTCGCGCGCTCCCGCCGCGAGCGCCCCAATTCTAACACAGAAAGCGCCTCTAGGGCGTTCAAAGGCGCTGTTCCGGCGCTCTCCGACATCCTTCCCGCGCCCTTCCGTCGCCGCTTTGGGGCGAACCCCAGAGCCATCAGCCCCGGGAAGGAGCGTGTCGCCTCCGGCTTTTTCGCCCGCGCGCCCGCGCGCCTTTCCCCCGCCCGAAATCGCCTTGCGTCCTTTCCGGGAAACCCCGGTCCAGCGCGGCTTGTCCTATCCCGGAAAAAATTTTTGTAGAACAGCTTCCGCGCGCTAATACGGATAGCGCTCCAAGCGACGCTCAAGGCGCTAATCCGGGCGCAAATCCTGGAGCTAATCCTGGCGTTAATCCCTAGCTTTCGCGAACCATGGAGGCCCTTCCCCGGGCCTTCGCGGGTCCTTCGCCTCGCCCAAGCTTCTCTCTCGCCGGGGAAGCGCGGCGGCCAAGTTTCGCCAAAAAAGGCCAAGCTTTTTCCAGAAAAGAAGGGGTCGTTTCCTGGCGCCAGGCGGGTTTCCCTTGAACCCTTTTTGAGGAAAACGCCCCGCGCGAGTCATTGGCTTTTCTAGCGCGGAAGCGCGTGAAGCGCGCCTCATAATCCCGCGCCGCGCCCGGAAGAGCGCGCGGCGCGGTCATCCCTCCCCCTCTATAGGGTTTTCCGGCGCGGGGCCGCTCTTTGGCGACCCTTGGCTTTTTTCCCTTAATGATCCCGCGTGGAAACCCGCTCAAGACACAATGCGCATTCTCCCCCCTCGAGGGGAACGACGGAACAGGCGAAACGGTCGCGGGCTTGGGCGCCTAAATTATAAAGCTCCCGGGAAAGGGGATTGACAAAACGCTCCTCCAAGGCGTTGCCGATGCCCCGGCCTCCCATGGCGAGATCGCGGGTAACCAATTCTCCCAGTACCCGCTCGCTTTCCGCGTCGAGCGTCAGGCCGATTTTTTGCGCGTCCGCCAACCTTAAAATGACGTTTCCGAGCATCTTTTTGTAAATAGCGAAGGCTTCCTTGGGGCGAATAAAATCAAAAACCACGATATTGTTGCCGATCCTGTTTAAAATCTCAGGGCGGTTCAATTTATAGGTGAAAAATTCCCGGATGGCGTTGGTAATTTTATCTTTGACTACCCCATAATTGTCCGCTGGGTTAATGAGCGCCTCGCGCCTCCCGTCCTCCGTCTCCCGGTAGACCCCGAGATTGCTAGTGAAGACCAATACGGCGTCATAGAAATAAACAGTCTCGCCCCGCCCCGAGGTTAGCCTTCCGTCGTCTAGGATTTGGAGGAAAACGTCCATTATGCGGGGATGGGCCTTTTCGATCTCGTCAAAGAGAATGAGGGTAAAGGGCCTCTGTTTGATGGAATTGGTTAGCTCCCCGCCCACCTCGTAGCCCACGTAACCGGGAGGGGCCCCCATGAGGCGCTGATCCGAGTGGGGCTGGTTGAACTCGCTCATGTCGAAGCGGATGTAGTTTTCGGGGGACCCGAAAATCAGTTCCGTGACGCTCTTGGCCAATTCCGTCTTCCCCACGCCCGTAGGGCCCGCGAAAAAGAGGACTCCCTTGGGTTTTTGCGAAAAGAGGGAAAACTGGCTGCCGGAAAGATCCAAGATAGAGCGTTTGATGATGTCCAGACTATGGCCCACGGCCTGATCCTGGCCGATGACCCGGCTCTTTAAAAATTCCTGGCCCCCGCTGATTACCCCGCGATCCAGTTTGTCCCAGGGGTTATCCGGCACCCCCAGCTTATAATGGCGCACCGCGTCGGCTATTCGGGTAAAATCCAGCTGGTCCTGGGCGGCCAGGCTCGCGATGGACACGATCTCGGTGGCGTTAAGGCCGCCCGTCAGGTCGATAAAACGGTTAACCAGGCCATGGTGGCGCGCCGGGTCTTTTTCCAGAAGCTCCCCGTACCCCTTGATGGACCTTCCCGCCGCCAGGATAATGTGCCGACGGATATAGTGATCGGGCTTGGGAATAGGCAGGAGCATCACCCGGGAATTGGCGTACCAGGCCGGGAGATCGTTGTCCTTGTCGATGGCCCAGAAAATAAGGTTATAACGACCGCCCCGGGCCTTGGCTTCCAACGATTGCCGGAAAAGCCGATACAAAAAGTGCTCGAACTCCTGGGCGCAGAGCGTCGGGATCCGGGAGGAATAATTGATTAAGACGGCGCTGGGCTCTCGATAGCTGGCGAGAGCCGCGGCGAAATCCCCCAATCTCGCGAGGGTCACGACCGAGCTGGCCGCGGGGATATCCAAACCCTCTGGAGCTGGCTCACCTGGCTGAGGCCCGATGAGGGTCTGAATCTGGAAAGGCTCGTAGCGGAAAAAGAGCTTGTAGCCACGTTCCGCGAGGATTTGTCTTAGAAAAGCCGCCAGGGTCCCAGTGGTGACCCGGCCTTCCAGGGGAATAGGAAAGATGTCGTAAATATTCCCGGAAAGAATAAACTGGCTTTTTACCCCTAAAAAACGCTGAATTTCCCGAGACCACTTGGGGGGAACGTAAGCGCCGTGAGCGCTCGCGGGAGAAAAAGGGGGCTGGCTGCTTAAAGGCGTTTCAGGCATCGCGAGCGGTCCTTGTGGCGAAGCGCCGCGTAAAGGGGGTTTCGCTGTAAGTGGGTAAGAGTTTCGCTATAAGTTGGGAAGAATTTCGCTTTAAGTTGGGAAGAGTTTCGCTTTAAGTTGGGAAAAGTTTCGCTATAAGCTAAGAAGAGTTTCGCAATAAATAGGGTAGAAAAGAAATGGACAGAAAAAAAATAGATAAAAAAGAAAAAAGAAGCGTCCAGAAAGCGGCGCGACTCCCTGAGTCGGTCTCCGCCAAAGCGGAAAAAATCTAAAAACGACGAAAAAAGGGCAACTTTACGAAAATATGGCGGCTCAGGCGCGGGGTTTTCACGACCGCGACCGCGAAAACCCCGCGCGCGAAAAGGGAAAGGCGCTTGGAGAAAGACCGCGCTTGAAGAAAGACTCAAAAGAAAGCGAAACAAGAGATAAAGAGAATGGGAGAGAAAGAGAAGAGGAGAGGAAAAAGATAAGCCCTCGACGCGGGCGGGAGAGGAGGCGCCAAGACGCCATCAGTCCTCGACCGTCCTCTCCGTGGGACTGTCTTTCCGCGCGGCGACGGCTTTGGTGGCCTTTCGCGGGTCGATCAGTTGGGGAAGAGGCGCCTGGCCGGGCCGGGCGAGGACTTCAAGTTCCGCGCTGACCCCGGTTTCGGAAAGTTTTTCCGCCAAGTCCTTTTGGATCTGGCACCAGGATTCCCCGGCCTTTTGGTCCAGGGCCTTCTGGTAGTCCGAAAGGCTCGCGCGCGCCTCCTCCTCGCTGGCGGCCACCTTCAGCTGCCTAAAAGAGATTTTGCCCTTGGAGTCCGCCCGGCATTCCACCCGGTAATCGGGGTCGCCGGTCTCGAAAAAGGCCACTTTGCCCGCCTCTATCCCTTGGGGACCCAGGACTCTGTAACCTTTGGATTCCAAAAATTTTTGGGCTTCCAGCGCCGCGGCGCGGATCTCTTGGGCGTTCTCTTGGAGGGCTTTAAGCTCATAGTACTTTTCCCGAACGCCCTTCAGGTCGGACGTCTCCAGAAATGGCCTATCCATAAGCTCCTTGGCCTTAGCGCTTAAAAGCCGCCCTTCCTCTCCCGCCAGGGGCTCTTCCAGGAAACCCTCCAGCTCGTCTTTGAGCCGCCGCGCGCGCTCAAGCCGCGTGTATTTGCCCGCGAAATCGGATCTGACGTTATCCATGATCAGTTTTAAGCGGTCAAGGTCAATGGCGGGGGTCAGTTCCGCGAGCAAATGGCGGGTATCCTCTCCGGCCAGCGGATACAGCTTGTCCAGTTCCTCGTGGAAAGACAGGCATTTTTCGATGATCTTCCCTTTGCGCGCCTCCAGCGTTTCCGGGATCTCAATGGGGGCGGCCTCGCCCGCCGCCCCTTGGGGAACCGCGACGGACGGGGCGATTTCTTCAAGAGTGGAGCTAGCCATAAGTTTGGCGAGATTTTCTTCCGCGAGTTCCGCGCGGAGGGCGCCAATAAGCTCGTTCGCGCGTTTTTCCCTTTCCGCGGCCTTTTTGAGCCTTTCCTTTTCCCGCCGCTCTTTTTCGGCCAAAATTTTCATCATCAGTTGGATGTTAACGCGGCTGCTCATAAAAAATCCTACGAAAAGCGACGTGGGGTAAGACGGGTTAACTCCCCTCAAAAGTGGATAACTATCTTTAAAAGGGGAAAAGGGGAAAATTAAAAAGAGAAAAGGGGAAAAGCGGGAAAAAGGCGCGCTCCTCTTAGCTAGAGGCCTCAAGCGACCGGCAAAAGGCCTCAAGCGACCGAGAGCCTTGGGCGATAAACCCAAGATTTTTAAGAAAAACGGCGAATTTTGAGGTTTTTCGCTCCAAAATTATATTATTTTAGCATTTAGAGAATCTTCTCGGCAACAAGCGCCCCGCCCGCCCGCGCGGCCGTCCCCGCTTGGAGGGGCCCCACGAAGGCCTCAGACGCGAAAAAGGCCCAAACGCCATTTTTTCTACGCGTCTATAATTCGCGCCCGGGAATTACGGCAATTTTACCTGGTGGGAGTTCGCGAAATAGCGATAGAATTTATCGCGTTGCCTCCCCTGAGCCAATTTGCCAGTGGCGCGTCGGGATTCGCGCGGGCGTTCGCTCGGGAACGACGGGTATCGGCTTTAAGGAACCCGCGCGCGGAGCCATCTCGGCGAGAGCGGTAGAAGCCTTTATTCCCGCCCGCGAAGCGCGTTCGCTTAATTGAGACGAAATTCTATTAAAAAGGCGGCAAAATTTCGGGAACGGGCGGGACGCTGGGCTCTGTTTTGTCGCGTAAATACTTGGCTCTTAAGGCTCCCCATTTTCCCCAGAGTAAAATAACGATAAACGCTTGTCCCGCGACCATAAAATAAACCTTGAAAAGGGTGCCCAAAAGAATAAAGACCACCAACCAGAACAAAAGCTTACGATAGCCTTTCTCCATAAAAAACCAGTTGGAAGACCCGATATGATGGTGGATCAGGCGCAGGTAAACGCGCCGAAAGCTATAAACTAAGAGAGCGTAATATGAGGCGTTCCCATAGATTTTTATCACTAACTCCCAAGGCGGGGCGAGGGGGAGACGATAAAACTCCGCTGGCAAGCTCTCTTGATAATAAACGTAAACGAAAAGTAAGGTCGCTAAGGTTATAAGGACAGCCCCAAGGCTCAGAGCCAAGAGTCGGGTTCTACGGGCCGCGCTAATGTCCTTACAAGCCATTGGCGAAGAAATCCTTCAAAAACGCTATTTTCGCTCCAGCTTTAGGCGAACTTTTAAGCGTTTCCGCGTCTATCAAAGGGCTTTTTTAGTGGAAAACTCAAAAGGACTCCATCCTCAAAGAGAGAGCGCTTACCCCTAAAATCGGGAAAAAAATCGCTACGCCTATCGGGAACCGTGAATCATTATCCTCTCTCCGCGCCCAATTCTCTAGCGAAATTTTAAAATTTTTTAATTTTAACGCGAAAAGACCTCTTTTAGCGGAAAAATAAGCTTCGGGTCATTAAGGAGCGGCCAAGGACGCGCCCGCGCCAAAACTCGCCCAAGCCCCTCACGGACGGAGCGCGACCGGTCTCCAAGGGCTCGCGCGCCTCGTTTTCCTCTCACAAACTCGTCTCAAGCGCAATTGGAGCGCGACGGCTCTCTTAAAAATCTTCCTTAAAAAGGGCTTTCGCCGCGAAAATAAGGCGGGCGCGGCCGCCAGGAGCGCCTGTTATTCGCGGGAGCGCCAAGAGGACCCCTTTGAAAAATCAGGGCCAAGGCCCAAGCCTTTCGGGCCGCCGCGCCTCTTAAATTAATCGTTTGAGCCTCCAGAGGAAAAAATAGGGCTGGAGAAACATAAAGTTTCCCCAGCCCTAAGGTTAGAAAACGCGAGAGAAAGGAGTCGAGACTTAGCTTGACTACCCGCTAAAACTCATAGCCGATTCCCACGCCAACCTGGTGGTTCTTGAAGCCGCTGGCGCCCTCGTAGTCATAGTTGAGGAAGACGTCGGCGCCCGATCCGGTGACGAGCTTGAACCCAAGACCAGCGTTAAAAGCGTTCCGGACGGGTTTTACGCCGCTAACCTCGAAGCGCTCGGGGGAGCCAATAAAGCCGACCCGGAGGCTGTCGTCAGCCCTCTTGGCGGCGATGGTCCAGCCCAGGCGCAGCTCGGGCACGAACTTCATCGAGCCACTCTCAATCGTGGTGTTGATCTTGAGCTGGATCGGGATATCCACCTGATGGTCTTTGAGGCCGTCAAAGCGGTTGGCCAAGGCGGCGAGAACGGGATCGGTAGTGGCGATGGATTCAGCCCAGCCTTCTTGGTCAATGGTAAGGAAACGGACTCCGACGCTCGGGATGAACTGGAAGTTATTGGCCTTGAGCACCGCCCCGACCCTGGCACCGAACTGCCAGCTGTCGATATCGAAGCTGCCGCTCTTGCGAGAGCCGTAGATAAAGGTGGTGTCGTAGTCGTTCTTGGCCCGGGAGTAAGAAATGGAGCCGTCCACGAATACGCCCACGGAGGTAAGGTAGCTCGCGTAGAGACCGACTCCGGCCGTGTCGATGTCAACGGTGGTCGCGCGGTCGTTGGTGTCCATCGTGCCGTAGGAAAAGGAGGTGGAGATCCCCAGCCGAAGCCCGGGGACGGACTCGACGACCCTATCGTAACCCAGGGCGAAGCCGGTGGTCTTGTAATCGTAACCAAAGACGTGGTCGCGGTCGGATACGTCGGTCCACATCCCAAAGGTGCCCACCCAGACGCGGTTCAATTCACCGCCATCTCCGGCGGAAGGAGCGTAGGCGCCGGCGGCGGGGGGAGTGAGGCCCTCAATCTCGCGGATGCGGTCCAAGCGACCGTAAACAAGCCCCTGGGCCTTTAAGGTGGTCTGGCTCACGGCGGTGGAGACGTTCACCAAGGATTCGCCGATGAGTTGTTTTAAAGCGAGTTCGGGGTTGGAGGCCAACGGCATATCGCGCACGCCAAAATTGCCGAGCGCGGCAAGTAAATCTGACGGGGCGGTCCCGCTAGCGTCAATCCTATCTAAAGCATTAGCGGCGTTAACGTAATTGGGAGTTTCGCCAATGCCAAGTTTAGCCGCGTTATTGGCCAAAGACTGCCCTAAAGGCAACTGAGCGCCAGTGACCTCGACATTCCCTGATCCGTCAATAGTTAGGGCGTAATTCGAGAAAAACTGATTAGGATCAAGAGTTGTGGAGCCACTCGTCAATATCGGCGTGGCGGAAGAGAAATTTCCCGATAATTCCAATATGACTCTGTCTCCAGAGGCTATGTTTATCGCGCCGGTAGCCGCAATAGAACCTTGATCCGCTCCGTATTGGCTAATTTTCAAAATCGAATCATTAGCCAAGGTCAAATCGCCGGTGATGACGAGATCGTAAGTCAAAGGCGCGAGAATAGAGTCGGTGGCGACTTGAACTTCAGCCGCGGTAATAGTTACCCCGATTCCGCCAATCTCCAACGTTGACTCTCCGTCAATGATAACGTCATGACCAGTGGTGGAAAGGTTAGCGCTAAGGACGCTCGCGGAATGTCCTGAAAATTTAGCGTCGCTATTAAGCGCTATCGCGTCAGTGAATTTGTTATCCAGACCGCTTAAAACCTCAAAACTTCCCGAAGCGCCGCTCATAGTTATCGCGCCAAACGTATTGTCCTCTCCACCGGTAACCTTAAAACTACCCGCGGCGCCGCTTACGTTAATAGCGCCGTCAAAAGTATTGCTTTCGCCGTCCGATACCGTAAAATTAGCGTTGGCGCCGATTACGTTAATGATACCGGTAAAGCTATTGCTTTCTCCGCCCGATACCTCAAAAACGCCGTCGGCGTCGTTTACGGTTATGACGCCATCAAAAGTATTGGACTCTCCACCCTCCACGGAAAAAGCGTTATTGGCGGTCACCGCTGACTTTACGACGTTATCGCTCGTAGTCGCGGCGGTGGTAACGACAAAAGAATCAACGGCAATAGTGTCTGTTGCCGCGTCGCCTAAGTTGTTGTCGCCTCCCGAAATTACAAGATTGGTCGCGCCACTGATATTGCCGTTAATTGTATTAACGCCACCCTTAAAGTTCAAATCTCCATATTCGGAAAACGATATCAAATTCCCGCTGGAAACGATGACGTTTCCAGTAACCGTGTTGGCACCACCCTGAAACTCAATAAGGTTGTTTCCTACCTGGGCAGCCGGGTCCGCCGCGTATCCGCTATAAACACTGCCGTTAATTATATTTGCCCCTTCAACAAAGTAAACTTTGTTTCCGGTAGTGTCGCCAATAACCGCTTGTCCTCCATAAGCGCTTCCAGAAACCACGACTCCCGCCAAATTTAGAACGTTATCCTGAACGTATCCATCGTTATTGCCGTCATTTGGCGAAGTATTTTCAGTGCTATGCGCTCCGCCATAGACTGTTCCAGCGGTGCTACCGCCGCCAATAGTTAATGTGTTGCGCTCAACTATCGTATCTCTGGTAAAACCTTCGGATATTCCTCCGCTAGCGCGTGTCACTATATCGGCGTTCCAAACAGTCAAGGTATTATCTTGAATTTTTCCCAAGCTGTACAAATCATCAATGGACGCGACGACATAATTCCCTTCAATAATCCCACCCGCGGCTCTTGTGACAGTTGTCCTATCGATGGAGTCGCCATAGATAGTTACTTCGTTTAACTTGATCGTGCCGGAATTTCGCAATGCCGTGGCGGATTCTTCAAGAACTCCGCCGTAAACAAAGTTTACATCAGCGTTGTAAACCAATACTATGTTGTGCTCAATCGTGCCTCCAAAAGCCTTCTCAATAACGCCTCCTTCAACGCTAGACGACGTATTAAGGCCTGAAATGGCGGTCCCAGGCACGCCGCCGTAAATTTCAACGTAGTTGTCTTTAACGGTGAGTCCTTGCAAGAGGACCGTTGATTCCGCGCCGCTGATATGCCCACCAGTAATTGATCCAGCGGCGGTAAAATTCCCGCCATGAACGTAAACTTTATTGCCCAGCGTGTCTCCCTGGCTGGCGGTTCCACCTCTGACCGCGCCATTAAACGTTCCGTCTTGAATCCAGACTTCGTTATTCTGCACCGTGGCTCCGCAGCTATTCGCTCCACAAACATCGGTAGAGCTCGTATGCGTCACGCCGCCGTTGACCGACCCAACGGTTCCATCAAAGATAACCACTTTATTGTCGGATACGGTCATGCCAGCGCCGTCTGAATTGGTGCTATTTTGATTGCCGCCACCAGTGATAGAACCAACCACAGTGCCATCGACCATGACAACGGCGTTACCCGTAATCGCGGACGTATTACTTGCGCCACCGATTACTCTAACCGAATCTGGGGTGCCAATATTGGTTCCAGTAGTCAGCCAAACCTCGTTCCCAGTAACAACGGTTGCGTCTGTGGAAGCGCCGCCAACGTAATTATAATCGTTGCTGCCGGTTACGATCATTATATTGTCAGTCGAATCTGGAGTACTCCCCAAGTTAGTTGTTACGGAAACGACCGTGTTTGTGGTGTCCGATCCAACGTCAAAAGATAAGTATCCTGATGGGAGATATCCATCCGGAGGCGGAACATCGAGAGGGTCGTAATCATCTATGAAGGGAGTGATGGTGGGCGCTGGCTCAAACTGAGCCAAAGCCAGATTGCTCCCTAAAAACGCCGTCAATACAGCGATAACCGCGATTACGCTTAATTGGGGAACAATATTTGATAAGCCGTGGGTATAATCAACCCACTTCCGTCCAGCGGAATTCATTTTTTTTCTCCTCTTTTGTAAAACTTTATCTTGCCAGCCGTGGGCTGGGATAATAAAGTGGCGGCAACCCTATAACGCTGGGTGGCCTTAGAAAAGTTTCATTGGCGTGGAAATCCGAAGGACCTCCGCGCGCCTTGAACAATTCGCGAGCGAAATCAGAAATCGCCGACGTATTTGGTCAGGGACCTCTGGCGGGGGAACTCAAGTTCTGAACCTTGGCGCGAGACGATTCGCGCGCCTCCCTCGTTAAATTGTTTATCTCGAATGATACTTGAAGAATTCTTTTCGCTTGAGGAGCGGCTTGAAAAAAACCCTTTTTTTTAATGGAGAGCATAAACGCCACCGAGGAAAAAAGAATTTCCGCTCTTAAAGAGTTTTTTAAAAGTGGACTCTCTTAGAGAGAGAAGAGAGAAGAGAGAGAGAGAGAGAGAGAGAGAGAGCAATAAGTATGCCAAAACGCTTAAAACGGCGTAATGGCCTTGGCTATAAAGCCAACAGGGCCATTGATTGCGCAAATCACTAATTTGATTAGCTATCTCCACTACTTATCCCTTAAATTGTTAGTCGACCAATGCAACACAAGTGACAATTTATAATAGCCCATTAATTTTATCTTTTCAAGTTTTCCCGCGAGAACGCGCTTTTCTCCTTCTTTTGGATTTCTCCTCGCGCGAACTCCAGCCACCGCTGGGCTTTTTCGCGAACCGTGGCGCTCCTCCTATAAGCTACTGGATTGAGAGGGTTCTCTCAGATTTTTCCCCCATTAACTCCCAAGGACTTGGATTTTGGGTTTCAAGGGCCAAGTTTTAAAGAGCCGACACCTCGCCTTGCGGCCAAAAATTATGCCGTTGACGCGGACTTCTGGCAAAGTAGCTCGCGAATTATCTTTCCCTTGAATTGCCATCTTTCGCCCCGGTTGCCCTCGCCATGCCGCGCTTTACCCCGCGAGAGGCCCATAAAACGTCTGATAGGCCTAAGATTCGTATCGCGAATAGCCGTGGGTGGCTCTCTGACACTAAAGAGATATTGCAAACATTAATTTTTGACGATTCCACGTCTTTGGCTACAAACTTTTTCTCGCGCTCCAAAGATCCTCGCGCTTTGAAATCAGAGCTATCGCGCTCTTCATTTCTTCATAAAACCGGGTGGGTAGCTCTTATAGCCCCCTAATCGCCCTGGCTTAGAGCCTTGGCGCGCCCCCAAACTCGCTTCCAAAAGATTCAGGCGAAGGCCTAAAGGAGCCGCTAATGGTTTGGCGCCGTCCCGAAGTTTGCTCCCCCTTTATTCACGCCGACGAATTCTTAAAGACAAGCCGCTGGCTCGCGACCATTGCTTCTGGGCGCGCTTGTCCCGCTCGGGCGCATTCGCCTATGACGGTCATCGGCCCAACCAAAGGTTTCAAGCGCTTTTAGTCAAGAGAACGTTAGAGGCCATCTCGCGCTCCAATACCCCAATCATTCCTTGGCGCCAACAATTATTCTAATTCATCAAAATCCCTCCCAATGCCTTTCCGCTTCCCCGCGACGAGTTCCCGTGGGAGATGAAAAGAGATATTTGCTCGCGCGGCCAAGCGACACCGCTGGACTCCCAGAGCTAACTCGCGACTCGCTCTTATTTTGCGCCGCGCTTTCTCCACGCGTGGCCTTTAGGATTTCTGGAGCGAGAGCGTTTCGAGCCAACGCCTCCACCACTATTCTTGAAGAGAGTTAACCTAATCTCGGAGCGCTCGCGAAATCCCCGCGCCCGCTCACTTAAATCACGGTCTCCGCGAGTTTTCGAGCGAATTTGCCAAAATTATTATCATTTTGGAACCAATCGCGCCTTTTACGCGGGGGCCCAAAGAACTTATCGTGGGAGTAACTCTCGAGTCGCTCTGGAGTCGATAAACTTGGGTTTCGGCCGCTCAACAGCTCATCCAAGATGGCGCGTCACCCGCCACGCCCCTTCCGGTTGCCTCTCTCCCAAACATGATGGGACTTGGACTATCTCGGCGAGATTGCGGCGACGAGATAACGCTCTCAAGAAATCTGCTTCTTCTAGCGGAACTTAATCTTCCTTGGCGCGGATTTCGCCTTCAAAAAGACGTTCCCTAAGAAAATATCCCCTTAGACCTCATAAGGCCCTTAAGAGCTTTTCTGAAATTTCGGGCTTAACACGCTTTCTCCAATCAATGAGACGCGACGCTTAATAGCCCCGCCAGCCTCTGCACAATGAACGCTAGCGCAATCATGCTTAAATGATTTCAGAATAGCCTTTGCTGACTTTATTGATTTAGGTTGGGCGGGCTAAGTTTCTCTCCAATTATCCCCATCAATCCCACTCGCCTGACTCCTTACCACAGAATCCAGAAACCCACGACCACATGGGCTCACGCTCTCAGTGGCGAAATTCAGTACCGCTCAAATATCGCCATAAATACCTTAAAAAAGCGCTATAAGACTAACGCTTATGACAAAATTTAGCTTCCCTACCCTCAGCGCCGCCTCCGCCTTCGCTCGCGGCGAGGGTGTCGCTCCTTCCTGATTGAAGCGCTTCCAAGAGGCGCGAAGCCCAAACGCGACGGTGCCGCGAGCTACCCGAGGTGGAAGCGCCATTACCTCAGCGAGCGTCAGCTACCCTTCAATCCCTCACAAACAGGCGACTCCGGGTTTCTTCCTCGCCAAAAGCCTATCCTCGCGTCGGCGCCCAACAAAAATGGGGCTGGAGAAACTTGTGGTTTCGCCAGCCCCAAGGCTAGAAGACGCGAGAAAGAGGAGATAGACTCGCCGACTGACTCTAGCCTTTAAAACTCATAGCCAATTCCCACGCCAACCTGGTGGTTCTTGAAGCCACTGGCGCCCTCGTAGTCATAGTTGAGGAAGATGTCGGCGCCTGATCCGGTGACGAGTTTGAACCCAAGGCCGGCGTTTAAAGTGTTCCGGGCGGGTTTTACGCCGCTAATCTCGGCGCGTTCAGGGGAACCCACAAAGCCGACCCGGAGGCTGTCGTCAGCCCTCTTGGCGGCGATGGTCCAGCCCAGACGGAGCTCGGGAACGAACTTCATCGAGCCGCTCTCGATCGTGGTGTTGATCTTGAGCTGGATCGGGATATCCACCTGATGGTCTTTGAGGCCGTCAAAGCGGTTGGCCAAGGGAGCGAGAGTGGGATCGTTTATGGTTTCCGCCCAGCCATCCTGGTCAATAGTAAGGAAACGCACGCCGACGCTCGGGATGAACTGGAAGTTATTGGCCTTGAGCACCGCCCCGACCCTGGCCCCGAACTGCCAGCTGTCGATATCGAAGCTGCCGCTCTTCCGCGTGCCATAGATAAAGGTGGTGTCGTAGTCGTTTTTGGCCCGGGAGTAAGAAATGGAGCCGTCCACGAAGACGCCCACGGAGGTGAGGTAGCTCGCGTAGACCCCGATCCC
>JAISCZ010000004.1 GCA_031265205.1 Deltaproteobacteria bacterium | reverse complement strand
TTGTTAGCCTTAAGTAGGCTGGGAGGGAGATATGATATGCTATATATTGTGTTATGACTGTTCAGCAAGCCCGTTTCTTTAGGCAATGCCCTACCCAGATCTTCACCGCGAACCACCTCTGTGACTTTTTGCGGTTTCGTCATATATGGCGACACTAACGGCTAAATCAAAAAGAAAACTTTGGGTAGAAGAGGTCGTAAAACCTGTTTATCGCTTCTATGGCGTTAAAGACTCGGAATTAAAAGCGCCCACCATGCCGCGAAATAGCCAAAATGATACCGTTCATCCTAGCGATAGAAATGACGCTGGTTAGGGGAAAACGTCGGAATGGCCTATAGACATGATGTTGGAAAAGGCGGGAAAAGCCATTAAGGCGTTATTGCCAGCGCTTTAACCGTAAGATTTAGCGATATAGATTCCAAGCGAAAATACAGTTATTAGTAATTTTGGCGCAATTATTGCTAATAAACGCGATTTACGCGCCAGCAATTTTGCCATCCTTGTGCCATTCGTCTCATACCCTCGTTTTTCGCTATCGCTCTTGTATACTGGCTAGCCACCCCACGTCGCGGCTATAGTTAGGCCGTTTTTTACGCTATTAATACGGAGCTATTAATGGCGCGGAAGATCGCGCTCAAGAGCGCCACAAAACTGACGCTTTTTTTTCGGCGCGCGCTCCCTCCCCCCGAAAAAAGCGTGGCCGCGCGACGGCAAAACGAAAATGGCCTCCGCCCACGCGAAAAGCGCGCTTTGACGCGCCCGACAATGATGGGGCGGGGTTTAGGGTTGGCCCGCGGAAAAAAACGAGATCTCTCTTTCCAGATCCTGGCGGTAACCCACGGGAACGCGCCTTTCGCCGCGCGAATTTAAATAGACCGCCCGCCCCTCCGGCCCAGTTCCCCGCAGAAGCCCCAAGGCCTCAAAAAAGCGGTCGTATCTCTCCAAAATGGGCTCTATCAGCCACTCGCCCGCTAAATTGACCATGCCCCATTTCCGCGAGGAGGGGTCCAGGGCCATAACGTAAAAGGGCTCGCGCGGGTAAAAAGGGACGAGCCGCTCATAGAGCGGCTTTAAAACCCATTCTCCCTTTGGGCTCAGAAGGCCCACGCGCCCACTCTCCTCTTCTTGGGCCATGTAGAGGCCCAGAAAAGGGAAGTATTCCAGGGAAAAATATTGGGGCGCGACCGCCCATTTTTTGAGGGGACTAATAAGGCCCACGAGATTCTCGCTCAGGGCCGCGGGAGCGAGCCGTGTTTGGGGATCAAAATCTTGGAGGTCCGCGTAAAGGGGCGCGAGGGCCCATTCCCCCCGCGCGCTCACGTACCCGAACCGCCCTTGGCGGGAGCGCGCCACCGCGAGGCCCATCTCGCCCCAAGGGAAAAGAGCCTTAAACTCGGGAGGCTTCACCCAGTCGCCGCCGCCGTTAATGAGCCCAAACAAACCGGTGCTCTGGCTCTGGGCGATGTAGAACCCGCCGTGGCCAAAGGGGGAAATAGACAAAAAACGGGGCGCGAGGGCCCATTCCCCCTTCAAATCAATAATCCCGGCTTGGGTAGGCGACGGCTTGGCGACGGCGAGGCCCCGCCCGTCAAAAAGCTCCAACGCGGCGAAACCGGGCCCGATAGCCCATTCCCCTTGGCGGTTGATAAAGCCGAGCGTCCCCTCTTGGTCGGCGGCCAAGGCGAGGCCGTTTTCGTCAAAGTAGTTCAAAAGATAGGAAAAGCGCGGCGCGACGACCCAAGCGCCCTGGAGATCCACGAGTCCCTCCCAGCGCCCCTCTTTGGCCACGGCTAGGCCCTGGGAGCTAAAGGTCCCGAGTTCCTCCCAAAGAGGCTCATGGACCCAAGTCCCCGTTGGCCCCATAAGGCCCCAAAGGCCGCTCGCCGCCAACGCGGGAAAGGCCGGTTCCCCGCCAATCCAGGGGACGTCCTCGAAATTGGGCGTGGGCTCATAGGCCTTCCGCCCTTCGCGATCGATGGCGAAATAACCCTCCGGGCCCTGGACCCAGGCCACGCCTTCCTCCAGAAAGGGGTTAGCCGCCGCGAAAGAGGGCGCGATGGCCACGTTTCCTTCCGCGTCCGCGTACCCGTACAGGCCGCTTTCGGCGTCGCGCGCGGGATAGAGCGCGACGCCGTCCAGCGCCCAGGCGGCGCCCCCAAAGGCCAAAAACAAGGCCAGAGCCCAAAAGGCGCCACGCGCCGCCCTCACGCTCGCGCTCGTCATAAATCCCCTCACCGCCCAAAGTCGCGCAAAGTCGCCCAAAAGTCGCCCTAAGTCACCCAAAATCGCCAAAAAATCGCCCACGGTCGCGCTTGGGGCGCGCGCCTCCGCGCGCTCCGCGAAAGGTTTCTTGGGAACGATTTTCTCTTAAAAAGGCTCCAAAAGAAAGCGGCGCGGGGTGGTCACGCGCGGTTTTAGAGAATCTCCACCTCAATAACCTTTTTCGTCATCCACTTGCGGGAGCAAAAGCGCCAAACCCCCGTCAAAGTCAAGGCCGTCACGTAAAAAACCATGGCGTACCACATGGCGTAAATATTGGCCATGTCCAGCTTAAAAAGGATGGTGATGGGAATGACCAGGCCCACGACGGCCCAAAAACCCATGGCCAGCATCGGGAAAATCACGTCCCCGGCTCCTTTGATAGCCCCGAAACAGCAGAGGTAAAGCCCGTCCAAGAGGCAGTAAAAGACCACGAACCTTAAAAGGGTTTTCCCCAAGTCAACCAAAAAAACGACGGAGGCGGGGTCAATGTCCTTGGGCATGAAGGTCTTGATGATCGGCTCGGGAAAGCCCACGTAGAACACGCACATCAAAAAGACGTAGATGGTGCTTAAAACGACCCCGCTCAGGGCCGCCCTTTCCCCGTCCTTGGGTTTTCCCCGGCCGATGGCGTGGCCCACCAAAATGCTCACCGCCTGGCCCACCCCCAGCATGGGGAAAAAGCTTAAGGCCTCTATGGAAAAGACGATATTGTTGCCCGCGATGATGAGCTCGCCCAAGCTTCCCACGGCGAAGGAGAAATAGGTAAAGGCGAAAATTTCCAAGAAAAGCTGGATCCCCGAGGGGTAGCCGTATTTCAGGATCCTCCAGAATAGGGCCGGGTTAAAGCGCCGCGAGCTACGGGTTCGGAAGCTCTTTTCCATCGCGCGGTTGAAAATCAGAAGCGCGAAGAGGGCGGCCGCGAAGACCCAGGAAAAAACCGTCCCCAAGGCCGCCCCTAAAATCCCCATGGGCGCGATTATGGTCGCGCCGCCGATATCAAGGCCGAAGATCAAAAAATAATCCAAAGGAATATTGACGAGGGTCCCGAGGAGGTTTACCCACATCACCATGCGCGCCCGGCCGATGGAGGCCAAAAAGACCGACATGGTAAACATCACGAGCTCAAAGGGGGTGCCGATAAGGAGGGTCCGAAAATAAACGGCCTCCTCGGCGACGATCTCCGGGGGATAGCCC
Organism: Deltaproteobacteria bacterium; assembly: GCA_031265205.1. Classification (GTDB taxonomy): domain Bacteria; phylum Desulfobacterota; class Desulfarculia; order Adiutricales; family Adiutricaceae; genus JAISCZ01. The sequence continues at coordinate 8,603 of JAISCZ010000004.1, read as the reverse complement.
CCCCAAACGAAAATGTCCTCCCCGAAAAAGAAGAGGGCGAAGTGGAGAAAACCGGAAGCGACGGCGAGATAAAGGCCCTGCCAGAGGGCGCCCGCGGCTTTTTCCGGCTTGCCCGCCCCCATGTACTGGGCCACGAAGACCCCCGAAAAAGTCACCGTCCCCAAAAAAAGGCTGGTGATCATAAACTTGGTGACCCCCGCCGGGAGGGCGGCGGCGATGGAGGTCAGGGAATAGCGGCTCAGAAAGAGCCGATCCGTGAACATCATGGCCGTCGAGGCGATGGAAGACGCTATAAGGGGAAGGCTTAAGGTCAAAACCTCCTTATACCCCTGGGGCGCGTTCCAGCGGGTCCGGGGGTCTATGGACCGCCACGCTCTGGCGATAAAACTAAAAAAGGCGGAAAAACCCATAAAAAAAGAAAAAGCCTCCGGGCGGCCGCGCCCGGGCGCGCGCGTCGCGGGGGGCGAAAAGAAAAAATCTTTTTCCTCTGGCGGGGAAAAAGGGTAAAAAAATCCGTTCGCTTTTTTTCCCCTTTAAAAAGGAAAAAAAACTATAAAAAAAATCCCTTGGGGAAATAAAAAAATACGACGCGCCGCCAGAGCTTGACTGGCGGTCCACAAATGGGGTTCGCGGAGCGCGCGCGACGGCCCGCTCCAGAGGCGGTTTTTTGTTTAAAGACGCGCCTGAAGCGAAAAAGAGCCTAATTTGAGGGCGAAGCCCTCTCGCGGATGGGCGAGCTTTACTCCCCCAATATCAGAGGCCCCGCGCCCTTTAAAAGTTCCTCGCGGAAAGCGGCGCCGCTAAAGCTTTCGACGTAGAGCTTAATCTTGGGTTCCGTGCCGCTGGGCCGGATGGCGAACCAGGAGCCGTCCTCCAGGACGACCTTGAGGCCCCCCAAGGGGGCCCCGTTGCCCGGGGCGCGGTCCAAGGCGCGCGCGACCTTTTTCCCGGCGAGGGAGCGGCCGATCAAATCCTGGGGGACTATCTTCCGGAGATTTTCCTTGGCGCTCTCGGTTAAGGGGGAGTCCACCCGCTCGTAGTCGACGCTCCCGTATTTTTCGGTGAGGGCGCCGTAGAGCTCGCGCGGGGCGCGGCCCGTCCGCGCCATCATTTCGGCGGCCAAAAGCGCCATGCAGAAACCGCATTTGTCCGTGGTCCAGGGCGAACCGTCTTTCCGCAAAAAACTGGCCCCGGCGCTCTCTTCCCCGCCGAAGGCGAGGGTCCCCTCCTTGAGCCCCGCGACGAACCACTTAAAGCCCACGGGGGTCTCGTAGAGTTCCCGGCCCGCCCCCTGGACGACCCGGTCGATGAGGCTGGAGGAAACCGCCGTCTTGCCGATTTTAAGGGTTTTCTTCCAGAGCGGCCGCGCCTCGAGGAGATAGGAAATGGCGGTCGCCAGAAAATGGTTGGGGTTCATCAGTTGGCCCCCGGACACGATCCCGTGCCGGTCAAAATCCGGATCGTTGCCGAAGGCCAGGTCGAATTCCCCCCCGTGGGCCAAAAGGTTGGCCATGGCGTAGGGGGAAGAGCAATCCATGCGGATGGCCCCGTCCGCGTCGAGGGGCATGAACGAAAAACTTTGGTCCACCCGGGGATTGACGAGGCTGATATTCAGTTTCCAGCGCGCGGCGATGGGTTCCCAAAAATGGATCCCGGAGCCCCCTAAGGGATCGGCCCCCAGTTTCAGGGAAGCGCCGGCTATCGCCTCCATGTCCACCACTTCGCCCAGGGCCTCGACGAAAGGCGCGATAAAATCGCGCTCGGTCACGGTATCCGCCTTGATGGCCGCGCTATAGGGGAGCTTGGATATCGCGGCGGGATTTTTGAGGTATTCCCCGGCCTTCTTTTCGATCCAAGAGGAGACTTCCACGTCGGCCGGGCCCCCGTGCGGGGGGTTGTACTTGACGCCCCCGTCGGTGGGGGGATTGTGGCTGGGGGTAATGATGAGCCCGTCGGCCAAGGCGGCGGGATATTTCTTATTGTGCTCCAAAATCAGAAAAGAAATGACCGGGGTGGGGGTAAATTCCTTGTTAAGGCTGATTACCGTGGGAATCTTCTCGAAGGCTAAAACTTCCAGGGCCGTCCGGAAGGCGGGCTCGGAGAGCCCGTGGGTGTCGAAACCCAAAAATAAAGGCCCTCCGTGCCCCTGGAGCCTCCGGTAATCCACGGTCGCCTTCGCGACGGCCGCGACGTGGGCTTCGTTAAAGGATCCCCGGGAGGCCGCGCCCCGGTGCCCGGAGGTGCCGAAGACGACGGGGGCCGTCGCGGGGAGGGTGTAATAGTCGGCGACGAAAGAGGCGACGTTGGGAATTCGCGCGGGAGGGGCCGGAAGCCCCCGGAGGGGATCAAGACTCATGTTACGCCTTTGCCGTGACGAAAGAGCGGCTCTTTTCGTCCGAAAAGCCCCTTCCCAAGCGGCGGGGCGGGAAAGGGGCTTTAGCCCAAAACCGAAAACTCCAAAAAAAAGCCACGAAAAACCCCGGCGGGACGCGCCCCTAGCGCTAAAAGCCGTGATTGTTCAAAAGGGCCGCGGCCCCCACCAGGGGAGCGTTGCCGCCCAAGGCGCCTTTGACCACCCGTATTTCGTCAAAGGTCGCGGTGACCATGTGATGGCTCAGAACTTTTTTCAGGGATGGCAGAATAAAGTCGAAGGCCCCGGCCCCGCCGCCGCCGATCACCGCCGCCTCCAAGCCCAATAAGTTAAAAACCCCCGCGAGGACCCAGCCGATGGCCTCCCCCGCCTCCGCGAAGATCCGCGTGGACAGGGGATCGCCCTCCTGGGCCAATTCCACCATGACGGAGGTGTCCAATAGGTCCAAATCTCCCCGGTAGCGGGTGGGTTCCCCGTCCCGGACGCGCTCGATGGCTATTTTGCGCATGCCGTTGGTGGAGGCCACGGTTTCCAGGCATCCCAAGCGACCGCAGCCGCAGAGGCGCTGGCGCTCCCCGCCTAAGGGGATGTGCCCGATTTCCGCGGCGGAGGCGAAGGAGCCGCTCCACAGGCGGCCTTCCAAGATGAGGCCGCCTCCCACGCCCGTCCCCAAGGTCAGGACGATGAGGTTTTCGTGGCCCCGACCGGCCCCGGCGAGCCATTCCCCCAACCCGTATAGGTTAGCGTCGTTTTCCAAGACCGCGGGAATTTTGAGGGCTTGGCTCATCAGGCGGGTGATGGGCAAATCCTTCCAACCGGGGATATTGGGGGCCAGCGCCAATACCCCTTCCTTGGGCTTAATCCAACCCGGGGCCCCGATGCCCAAGGCCTTGGGCGCGCGCTTGCTCCCGGCCTCGCTCCGCAAATCTTTCAGCCGCCCGATAATCAGCTCCAGGAGATGGGTGGGGCTTTGCCCCTCGGAGGTGGGAAAGCTGTGGAAACTTAAAATCTCGCCCCGCCGGGTGATGAGCCCGCTTTTGACGTAAGTTCCCCCAATGTCGAGGGCCAGGAAGGTGTCGTCGTTACCCTGGATATTCGCAAGCATACCTAAACTTTACCGCCGAAATTGAAAGGCTTTCTGGGGGAAACGGGTTAAAAAAGCCCTTCCCCCGCGCCTTATATGGAAAACACTATAGCATATTTCCAGGGGCCCCATGGGAGGGATTGGCCCCGCGCGGGGCCTTCCGGTCCCTTGGAACCGAAGTTTGGCTTTCCCCTTGGGAGCCCCCGCGCCTCCTCGCGCGCCTTGATACGCTGGGGTGGGGCCGCGCTCTTGACCCGGCCCGCGCGAGCGCCCCCGAGGCCTCGCTGGAATAGTCGCCAAGCTCCTTTTTAACTTTAGGGTCCGACCGTGAGCCCGCCTGGCCCATGGCCTTCCCCCCCGCGTCGCTCAATGGAACTCGCGCGAGATTTTCCCCCTAAGGCGCTTTCCCTTTTCGCGGAGCTTTTCCAGGGGCCGAGGCGCTTTTCCAGAAATGTCTCGCGCTATAATATCGTTAAAGCGCGCGTCGGCGCGGAGCCGGGCGCTCCCAAAGACGCGTGGGGGCGGCTTTCGGAAACGCTATCGCGCGCGTCGCGCGCCGTGATTGAGCGCCATGATGGCCCGCCCCGAAGGGTCCTGGCCCGCCTCGAAGGATCCAAGGCGGTCTCCGCGCCCGACCGCCAAAACAAGAACCGCCCCAGCTCGCCAATTCGCCTTAGGTTCGCCTCAAGCGATTTTGGGGGGCTAGCCACCTTATTTTCAAGCCGTGGACTTAACCATTTAAGCGCGTTTTGAGGCGGAATTGGCTGGGGAACAGATTACCAAATGGGGAAAATTTCCTTAAAAGCAAGAATTCTTCTTCCCATATCTAGCGGTTGTCTTAAAAACTAAGCAACGTATATCGCGTTTTTTAGGCGGAATTGGCTGGGGAACAGGGATTCGAACCCCGATAAGCAGATCCAGAGACTGCTGTCCTGCCATTGGACGATTCCCCAGCGCGAAAAACTGCCCATATCAGTATCATAAGGGAGCGCTTTAAGTCAAACGCTTGGGGTCGCGCGCGGCCTTACGCGAGCCGATAAGGGTTCCCGGCCCCGGGGCCCGAAAGACTTCCATGGCCCCCCAAAAACCTTCGCCGCGAAAAACGTCACGGCGAGGGAATTTTTTTCAAAGAAAATTTTTCAGTAATTATAAACGTTTAGATACAATTATCAGAACCCTGACCCCTCGGGCGGGGGCGGGGGAAGAGAAAAACGTGGTATAATAATCAAAGCTTTGTGGTAAATCAAAGCCTCTCGCGCGGCCCAGAGGTCGGCGGGGGGTTTGGGGGTTTGCCGCGGGGCTATTAGCGGCGCTCGCGCGCGGCGACGGGGGCTCTTCAAGCCTTGGAAAAACGGAAACCTTTTTCCAAAGCGGCCTCGGGGCGCCCAACGCCAAGGCGGGATCCCGCGAAAACAAGGCTGGGCGAGTCGCCAGCCGCGCCTGGAAAAGAACGTGGATTTAATTTTTCCGTTTATGGGAAAAGCTTAAATTCTTTTGAGGCAAATTGCAAGAGTTTTCAGGGAAGGCGCCAGAGCGAGGCGATCGGTTTCTTTTCCGGGGGGGCGGACCCTCCCCGCCGAGGTGAAATAAAGTCTAAAAAAACTAATATTCCTTCAAGCCCTTAGAGGTTAAAGGGCTAGGGCCGGCTCTCGCGCGGCCCAAATCGAAAAAGCCTTTTGGGATTACATTTTTTTCCTTGCTTCCGCGACGAGATTTTTAGGGCGCGCTCCCTCTTTAAAGAGGAAACCCTTGACATATCCGAGAAAGCCCAGCGCTTTTGGAAGGCCATCGTCTTTGGCCCACGCCATTGTAAAGCTGGCGCGCTTTTCGCCCGCGAAATCTTAAAAAGCGACAGCGTCCGGCGACTCCCTCCCGGGGGAAGCTTTTGGAGGTAGCTTAAATGAACGTGCGTTCTTCCCCAAAGTCCAATTCTAAATTAGCGGCCGCCCATGACTCCATCGAATACGCGGACCTCGGCGAGTCCCCCTCCGCGGAAATCTACGACGAAAACATGGACGACGTCATAGCTCTCCTGGATGGCTCCAACGTGACCACCCCAGGGTACTCGGAACTCGACAACGCCAAAAAATACGGCGTTATCAAGGCCCTGGAGCCTGAGCCAGAAGTCAAATACGACGAAAAAGTCGACATCCGGGTCGCCGACCCGGTCAAAATGTACCTTCGCGAAATGGGCAGCGTGAGCCTTTTGTCCCGCGAGGACGAAATGGAAATCGCCAAAAAAATCGAAAAAGGCGAAAAAGAGGTCATCAACCTCATCATGCGCACCTGCGTGGGCTTTGAGGGCATCGCCAATATCCGCCGCAAGCTCGAAACCGATGAGCTGAGGCTCCGGGACGTGGTGAAAGACGCCGAAGACGCCGACGACGGCAAGGCCGAGTCCCCCAAGAGGCGCGATCAGGTAATCGGCATCATCAAAGCCATCGAAACCAAGCTCTCCGACGGCTCCGCCTTCGCCGCCACGCCCCAGGCCCCGGCGAGGCGCGCCCGCGCCCTTTCCGCGAGCCGGAAAAGGGCCCAGGAGGAGGTGGAATCGCTTCTTTTGCAGCTGGGGCTCGTCAAAAAACTCTACGACGGCATGCTCAACCGCCTCCGGGAATGGGACCAGAAGGTGGGGGAAAGCCTCGGCATCGTGAACGAAAACCTCAAACGGGCCAAGGTCAAAAACCCCGAGGCCTTAAGCGACCTCTTGGAATTCGCGCGGACCCACCCCAACGGGCCCAAAAAGTGCCAGACCCTTAAAATGGACATTGAGACCATCGAGGAGTTGGAGCGGGCGACCCATCTCCACTCCCAGAGACTCTCGGAGCTCGAAACCGAGTTTCGGATGACCTATAAGGAACTCCACCCCATCTTGGTGAACATTGAGCGGAGCGTGCGGGAAGCCTCGGACGCCAAAAATCACCTCATTGAGGCCAACCTCCGCCTCGTGGTCTCGATCGCCAAAAAATACACCAACCGCGGGCTGCAATTCTTGGACCTCATCCAGGAGGGCAACATCGGGCTCATGCGGGCGGTGGATAAATTTGACTACACCCGGGGCTATAAGTTTTCGACCTACGCGACTTGGTGGATCCGCCAGGCCATCACCCGGGCCATCGCCGACCAGGCGCGCACCATTCGCATCCCCGTGCACATGATCGAGACCATCAACAAGCTCCTCCGGACCTCGCGGACCCTGACCCAGGACTTGGGCCGGGAGCCCACCCCCGAGGAGATCTCCGCGAAGATGGAAATGCCCCTGGAGAAGGTCCGCAAGGTCCTCAAGATCTCCAAGGAGCCCATCTCCCTGGAGACCCCCATCGGCGACGACGAGGACACCAACCTGGGGGACTTCATCACCGACGTCGATAGCGTCAGCCCCCACGCCGCGGTCATGAACCTGGACCTCCGCAAGCAGGTCAACAAATCCCTCGAGAGCCTGACCGACAAAGAGGCCGAGGTGATCCGGCAGCGTTTCGGCATCGACCGCCCCACGGACATGACCCTGGAAGAGGTGGGCCGCCGCTTCTCCGTGACCCGCGAGCGCATCCGCCAAATCGAGGCCAAGGCGATCACCAAGCTCCGCCATCCTTCTAGGGGGAAAGACCTGAAGATCTTCATGGAAAACTAAGGCTCGGGGCCTCGCGCCCCGCCCCGTTCTTGTCGCCGCAAAACGTTTTTCTTTCCCCCCGCGACCTTTAAACGGAAGCGACGCGCCCCTTGGGTAGGCCCTTCGCCCAAGGGGCGTTTTTTTATGAGGCGTCGAAGGGAAGCGGCGAGCGCGCGAGGGCTTCTTTTTATAATCGCCGCGCGGCGTTCTCCAATGATAGTCGCTTGTATCCCGCCGCCTTTTTAAATCCACGCCACTCCCTTGATTAAGCTTTGTATTTTTCCTCGCTTAGACTTCCGGCGACTTTGCTTTGAGCGAATTCAGGTTCTATCAATTAACGTCAGCGTGGCGCGATTAACTTAAAAGCGCGGGCGCGCTTTACCTGGTTAGCGCGAGAAAGCCCCAGAAGCTCGCTTCGGTGATAAATCGCGCGATTCTTAACCGTAACGTCAACCTAGTTCCTTGTATATTGATTTTTTTTGGTTATGGAGGTAGGATCATAGTAACCACATGAGGAGGTTGTCATGGCCAATAGGCACAAGATTTTTCTGGCCGACGAGGAACGAACCATCCTGGACAATATCGCGCAAAAGGGAAAAAACTCCGCGAGAGTTATTGTCATGTCCCTGATCTTTTTGTCGCGCGATAAGAGCCCCGAAGGTCGGGGCGCGAAGACTAACGCGCGAATCAGCCAAGAGCTTAACGTCTCGGAGAGGACGATAGAGTCCGCTAAGAGGCGTTTTGTGGAGGGGGGATAGACTGCGCGGCGCGACGAAGCCCAAAAACTGTCAATCCAAATAGTATTAAGTTTGATGGAGTTTTTGAGGCGCGGCTTGTGGCTCTAGCTTGTTCGCCACCTCCGTCAGGCGGAGCAAGGTGGACCGCGCGGTTGCTGGCTGACAAACTTGTTGAATTAGATATCGCGCCTGATGGCGTGTCGCCCATGACAGCGCGTAGGACGCTAAAAAAAAACGAAACTCGTCTTCACCTCAAAAAGTACTAGTAAGATCCCCCCGGAGCGTAACGCTGAGTTCGTAGCGGCAATGGAAGACGTTATTCAGGCGCGCCACCGTCCCTTCGACCCCGAGACGCCCGTTGTTCGCGTGGATGAGTCGAACAAGCGGCTCGTTTCAAGCGCGACGCCATCCATCCCGGTCGCCCCCGGTAAGCCCTTGCGGGAAGACCACGAATACGTCCGGCGCGGAGTGGCTGACATATTTATGGCTGTCGAGCCCATGGCCGGGAAACGGTGGGTTTCGGTAACGGAGAGGCGGACCAGCGTTGATTGGTCGTTATATATTCAAGACTTACTTGACAATAAGTACCCTGACGCCTTCAAGGTCGTCATGGTAATGGATAACCTCAACACCCACGCAATAAGCTCCTTATACAAGACTTTTCCACCGGATGAGGCCTTGCGTCTCGCTAACCGCCTTGAACTCCATTGCGCCCCAAAGCATGGCGGGTGGTTGAACATGGCCGAGATTGAGCTGAGCGTTCTTGCGGGGCAATGCTTGAATAGGCGCATTGGCGACATT